>JBAWXQ010000125.1:0-7690 GCA_037144015.1 bacterium | reverse complement strand
CTCGGATCGGTCCAGGGCTTTCTGCCGACAGTCTCCTAGTTGAGCAACCCGCTGCCCGCGGGTTGCGAGACTCAATTACAGGCAGAAAAATTGACAAATGCTAAACACGGCGTCATTAACCGGTTCAGTAGGTCGGGCATTCCTGCCCGACCCGGTCGGCCAAGAATGGCCGACTACTTGCTGGCATGTGAAGCCACTTCTGACGTCGCGCAGAGCCGCGAGACAACGCACCCGGGTTCTCATGCGAGGCAGCCCCCGGACTAAATTTCGCGGCAGCGAAATTTAGAAGGACAGGTTCTTGTAGATGGTCTCGATCTTGGCCTTGGACTGGAGCGACTTCAGAAGGTCCATCATGTCCTTGCTGAATTTCCGCTCCTGGATCATGCGGTCCAGCTCCTTGCCCTTCAGCAGGGGGAGCGTCCGGACGTTGATGAAGCTGGCACGAACGGTTTCCGGGACGGCGGGCGTGGCGCCGGCCGCCGGCTTGGCCGCGGTGCGCGCGGTCACGCGGATGAGCATGTAGCCGCGGACCGTATCCAGCACCGGACCGTTTTCGTTGATTTTCTGGCTGAAGACGGCGTCCTCGACCAGCTTGTCGCCGAGGCGGCCGCGCACGACGTCGCCGAGATCGCCGCCGACGACGCGCTTGTCCTCGCCCTTCATGCAGTCCTTGACCATGGCGGCGAAATCGCCGCTCTTTGCCAGCTGCGCACGCAGCTCGTCGGCCTTCAGCTTCGCCTCCCGGCGCTTGGCGATGATTTCGGTCACGAGCGCTTCGCGGTCCTTGTCGGCCACGGTGATCTTGTTGCGCACGGCCTCCTGGATGAATTTGTCCACCAGCAGTCCGTCCTCGAACTCACGGCGGGTTTCCTTTTCTCCGAGCGGCGATTTCTTGAAAAACTCCTCCAATGACGGGGCAATGTTGCGGTCCTTGAGCAGCGTCTCCATCTCCGTCACGAATTTCTGGCGGTCAGCGGGGGTCACGGCGATGCCGCGGCGTTTGGCCTCTGCGACCATGATCGTCTTGTTGACAAACAGGGTCAGCGCCTTGCGGCGGAAAAATTCCATCGCTTTTTCCTCGCCGCCCTGGGGGATGAAGAGTCGCTTGGAGTCGACCTCCTCCTTCAGGTAGTTGCGGGCGCGCTTCTCCGCCTGGTCCCAGGTCATCTTCTGGCCGTCCACGCGTGCGACGGTGTCGGTTGGCTTGTAGACCACGCCGGGCTGGAACTCCTTGATTTTCCGGCTGCAACCCGAGACCAGCAGCAGGGTCAGTCCGGCGAACAGAAGGCCGGTGCGCACAGATCGCAACATCATCGTGAATCTCCCAGGAAAGCCCCGAATGTCGCGGGGACGGTTTCGAGCAGATCGAACGCCAGCCGGCGCGGTGCCGGAGGTGTGTCCAGATGAAAACGTAAGAATATACCAAGAAACCGTCGGGAACCAAGCGAAAGATGTGCTGAATCTGGCGCAGTCGGCGCCGGGGGCTCTGGCTGTGCCAGATTTTGCAGGTAGGCGATGGCGTCCCTGTGCACGGTCACGGTCTGCTCGCCGGCGGCGGCAGGCCCGGTATGCGGGCAGCGGACGCGGCCGGATTCCATGGCGAATCGCAGCCAGGGGTGTGCCGCTGTGTGGCAGGCCGGGCAGCATTCCAGGTGTGGCTGGAGCCCCAGGTGCCGCAGCAGGTCCAGTTCAAACTGCAGAATGGTGCTGGTGGCCGGCGGGTGCCGGGTCAGGTTGTCCAGCGTTGCGGCCAGCAGCCGGTAGATGTCGGCCGATTCCTGGCCGGGTTGCGCCACGCGCGCGACCAGGTCGCAGAGGTAGCTGGCCGTGGTGACCCGCTTCCAGTCGTCGCGAAGTTCGTCGCGCGGGTTGAGCGGGGAGCACTCCCGGATGGCGTGTGCACCGTTGTGGTCGCGACGGTAGAAGAGCAGCTCGCAGGTGGCGAAGAGGTCGTACTGGCCAAGGAAGGCGCTCTTGGGGCGGCAGGCGCCCTTGACCACGGTCGCAATGCGGCCGTGCTCCGGCGAAAGCCAGGTCACGACATGCGAGGTCCGCGAGAAGGGGTTGACGCGCAGCGCAATGGCTTCCGTCCGCAGAATCAGGGGGGGCGTGGAATCCAGAGACATGTACAGGGTGATAGCATATCCAGGGGGGACGTGAGAAGGTGACAGTGCAGCTTAGTACACACGGTGGAAAGTTCGGTGACGTATGATCGTCCTCGTCCTCGTCCGTCGTCCTCGAAAAAACCCCACCGCGGCCTGCGGGCACCCTTTCGGCGGAGGGGGTTTCGAGGACGATGGACGAGGACGACGGACGAGGACGAACTAACGATGCGTGATCGTATTTACGACGGCGTGTACTTAGTCGGCACAAAGTTTGTGATGGCACAGTGCTTAATCCGACAAGCTGCTAGCAGCCTGGTCGGCAGACGGTTTGTGTCTATACAAGGCTAATTCCGACAGGCTGCTAGGCTGGAATCCAGTGGCCGGTGCCATGCTTCGTGCGTTATGATCCACCGCATGTCGCCTGCCGTCCTCATCCTCCATAACCTGCCGTCCGAGGAGCCGCTGTTCCGCGAGACCTGCGGCGCCTCGGATGCGGGCGTGCTGCATGCCGTGAGGCATGTGGCAGGTGCGCTGGCCGGGCTGCAGGTTCCGCACCGCGTGGCCGGTGTGCGCCGCCTGGCCGAGATCCCCGGCACGCTGGCAACAGGCGATGAGCCGGTGGTTTTCAATCTGGTCGAGCGCCTGGATGGCGGCGCCAGCGACGGCAACTACGTGCCGGCTGTCTGCCGCGCCCTGGGCCGCGCCTGCACCGGCGGCGCCACGGACAGCCTGGTGCTGACGCTCGACAAGGACCTGGCCCGGGCGCGCCTCGCGGCGCACGGCATCCGCGTGCCCCCGGGCGTGGTGGTGCCGATGGGGGAGGCGCCGCCGGCCACGCTGCCGGACGGGCCGCTCTTTGTGAAGCCGCTCAGTTCCGACGGCAGCGAGGGGATCGACGCCGGCTCGCTGGTGCGCGACAAGCGCACGCAGCTGGCAGCGGCTGTGGTCCGGGTGCATCGGCAAAGCGGCCAGCACGCGCTGGTCGAGGCCTTCATCGAGGGGCGCGAGTTCAACCTGTCCGTGATGGAACGCGCCGGGGAGATCGTGCCGCTGCCGGTGTCGGAGATCGACTTCTCGCTGTTTCCGCCCGGCCGGCCGCATTTTGTCGACTACTCGGTGAAGTGGACCCCGGGGGCCATTGCGGGGCAGGTGTCGCCGCGCCGCGTGCCGGCCCTGGTGGATGCCGCCACGGCGGCGCGGCTGCAGGCGCTGGCCGGCCGCGCCTGGCGCGCCTGCGGCTGCCAGGATTATGCCCGCATCGACACGCGCATGGATGTCGCGGGAAACATGTACGTTTTGGATGTGAACATCAACTGCGACCTCTCGCCCCTGGCCGGCCTCCCTGCGGCGCTGACTGCGGCCGGCGTGCCGTTCGAGGCCTTCGTAGCGCAGATGATCGAGAACGCAATAAGTCGAAGGCAGTAGACGAGGGGGTGGACACCGAGGACACAGAGAAGACAGAGACCCCAGAGAAAAGCCTGACCGCGGCCGGCTCGCCGGCCGCCGCAGCATGAATTTCTCTCTGTGCTCTCTTTCTTTTTCTGTGGCCTCGGTGTCCTTCCACTTGGATGCTCCAAGATACACACAATAACGTGTATATTGACCGGAAAGGCGCGAGCACCTTCATTTCATGATCCCCTTCGACAAACTCCTCAACCCCGAACAGCTTGCCGCCGCCACCGCCGGCGACGGCCCGCTGCTGGTGCTGGCTGCGGCCGGCACAGGCAAGACGCGCACGCTGGTCTATCGCGTGGCCTACCTGGCCGAGCAGGGCGTTCCGCCGGACGCCCTGCTGCTGCTGACCTTCACCAACCGCGCGGCGCGCGAGATGATCACCCGCGCCGAGGAGGTGGCCAGCGGCCTGACCGGCGGCATCTGGAGCGGAACCTTTCACCATGTCTGCAACCGCTTCCTGCGGCGCCATGCCCCCCGGCTGGAGTTCCAGCACGACTTTACCATTCTCGACCGCGACGATGCGCGCTCGATCATCGACGAGTGCGTCAAGGCGCTGAAGCTGAACCGCAAGGAGTTTCCCAAGCGCGACATCCTACTCTCGCTCTTCAGCACGGCCGCCAACCGCTGCGTGGCGGTGGCGGATGTGATCGAGAAGAGCCTCGATGAGCTGCAGGTGGACCCCATGGACATCGTGCGCGTGCACGAGGCCTACGAGCAGCGCAAGGAGCAGCTCGGCGCCATGGATTTTGACGACCTGCTGGTCAACGGGCTGCGCCTGCTGCGCGAGCACGAGGATGTCTGCCTGAGCTACCAGTACCGCTTCCGCCACATCCTGGTGGACGAATACCAGGACACCAACCTGCTGCAGGCGCAGCTGGTGGACCTGCTGGGCGCACACCACAAGAACGTCATGGTGGTGGGCGACGATTTCCAGTCGATCTACGGCTGGCGCGGCGCGGATTTCCGCAACATCATGGAGTTTCCCAAGCGCTACCCCGGCTGCCGCATTGTCAAGCTGGAGCGCAACTACCGCAGCGTGCCCGAAATCCTGGAGGTCGCCAACGCCTGCATTGCCGGCAACCCCGAGCAGTTCCAGAAGACGCTGCGCGCCACGCGCCCGTCACGCGTCAGGCCGCGCGCCCTCTTCCTGCGCGACGGCGACGACCAGGCCAAGTCGCTGGTGCAGCTCATCCGGCGGCACGTGGAGGACGGGTTCACCCTCGGGCAGATGGCGGTGCTTTACCGGGCGCACTTTCACTCCATCGAGCTGCAGATGGAGCTTTCACGCGCCGGGATCCCCTACGCCATCACCTCCGGCGTGGGGGTGTTCGAGCAGGCGCACGTGAAGGACGTGCTGGCCTTCCTGCGCGTCTGCTGCCAGCCGAACGACCGCCTGGCGTTTGCGCGCCTGCTGGGGATGCTCTACGGGGTCGGGCCCCGGGCGATCGACGGGTACTGGGAAAAGCTCGGCGGCCGGTTTGACAGCCGCGACGCCAGCCAGCGCGCGGCGCTCTGCGCCCTGATCAAGCCGTCGGCGCGCACGGAGTGGGCGGTGGTGGACCGCCTGCTGGGCGCGTTCCACGCGGAGAGCCTGGCGCGCAACGGTGGCGAGATCGTGGCGCGCTTTTTTGACCAGTTCCTGCACGCCCACCTGCAGCGGGTGTACGAGAACGCCGACAAGCGCGCGGACGACATCCAGGAGCTGGCCGTGCAGATCATGCAGAGCCCGGACGTGCCCGCGTTCCTCTCCGAGGTGGCGCTGCTCACCAACGTGGACCACGAGTACACCCAGCGCCAGGCGCAGGATGCGACCGAGCGGATGCACCTCAGCACCGTGCACCAGGCCAAGGGGCTGGAGTGGCCGGTGCTGTTCGTGATCTGGGTGGCCGAGGGGATGTTCCCGTCCAGCCGCACGCTGGGCGAGTCCGGCGACGATGCCGAGGAGCGCCGCCTGTTTTACGTGGCGGTTACGCGCGCCAGGGACGAGCTCTGCCTCTGCGCCCCGGAAATGCGGCGCACCCGCGACGGTGGCGTCTTCTTCTGCAAGCCCTCGCGCTTCATCAAGGAGCTGCCGCAGGGGCTGCTGCGCGAGAGCTACGGGCTGCGGTAATAACCGTGAGGATGTTGCGATGATCCGTATTGGCGATAGTGGTGCTAAGGGGCGTGGCGTTTTCGCGACGCGCGCCATTGCCTGCGGTGAACTGATCGAAGCGGCGCCCGTGGTGGTCGTGCCGCAAACTCAGATCACGCAACTGGACGCCACGATACTCGGCGATTACTACTTCGTCTGGGGGGATCACAAACGGGACGCGGCAATCCTGCTCGGCCGTTGCTCGTTGTGCAATCACTCCTACGAACCGAACGCGCGGTTTGTGCTGGTCCCTGCGCAGCAGGCCATCGAATTCATTGCCCTGCGCGTCATCGCGCCGGGCGAAGAGATCACCAGCAATTACAACGGCGACCCCGCGAATGGCGCGCCCATCTGGTTTTCGACGCTTCCGTAACCTGAATTTCCGGAACGGAAATTCAGTACCGGTAGTGCTCGGCCTTGTACGGGCCATCCACGGGCACGCCGATGTAGTCGGCCTGCGCCTGCGTGAGGCGGGTGAGCTTGGCGCCGAGCAGAGCCAGATGCAACCGGGCGACTTCCTCGTCCAGTTTCTTGGGGAGGCGGGTGACGCCGATGGTGTGCTTCTGCGTCCAGAGCGCGATCTGCGCGAGGGTCTGGTTGGTGAAGGAGTTGCTCATCACGAAGCTCGGGTGGCCTGTGGCGCAGCCGAGGTTCACGAGGCGCCCCTCGGCCAGCAGGTAGATGGCATGGCCGTCAGGAAAGATGTACTTGTCCACCTGCGGCTTGATGTTGACATGCCTGACGCCGGGCCAGGACTTGAGCCGCGCGACCTGGATCTCGTTGTCAAAGTGGCCGATGTTGCAGACGATGGCCTGGTCGCGCATTTTCGACATGTGCTCGGCCGTGATGATGTCGGCGTTGCCGGTGGTGGTGACGTAGATCAGTGCGTGGGGGAGGGCGTCCTCGACCGTGCAGACGCGGTAGCCGGCCATGCAGGCCTGCAGCGCGCAGATCGGGTCGATCTCGGAGACGCAGACCTGCGCCTTGTGTTCGCGCAGCGCCTCGGCGGAGCCCTTGCCCACGTCGCCGAAGCCGCAGACCATGACGGTCTTGCCTGCGATCATCACGTCCATGGCGCGCTTGATGCCGTCCACCAGCGATTCGCGGCAGCCGTAGATGTTGTCGAACTTGGACTTGGTGACCGAGTCGTTGACGTTGATGGCCGGGACCAGCAGGCGCTTCTCCTTCTCCATCTGGTAGAGGCGGTGCACGCCGGTGGTGGTCTCTTCGGAGACGCCGCGCCAGTGCTTGACGACGCCGGCGAAGTAGCCCGGCTCTTCCTGGATCGTCTTGCGGATGAGCGCGTTGATGATCTTGAGCTCTTCGATGTCCGTCGGCTCATCCAGGATGGCGGGCTTCTTCTCGGCCTCGAAGCCGCGGTGGAGGACCAGTGTGGCATCGCCGCCGTCGTCCACGATCAGCGTGGGGCCGGATCCGTCCGGCCAGGTCAGGGCCATCTTGGTGCACCACCAGTATTCATCGAGCGTTTCGCCCTTCCACGCAAAGACGGGGATGCCGCGCGCGGCAATGGCGGCGGCGGCGTGGTCCTGCGTGGAGAAGATGTTGCAGCTGGCCCAGCGCACATCGGCGCCAAGTTCCACGAGCGTCTCAATCAGGACCGCCGTCTCGATGGTCATGTGCAGGGAACCCATGACCCGGGCGCCCTTGAGCGGCTTGTCCGGGCCGTACTTGGCGCGGGTCGCCATGAGGCCGGGCATCTCCTTCTCGGCGATTTCAATGGCACGGCGACCCCACTCGGCGAGTCCGATATCCTTGACCTTGTACGGGAGCATGGTAATTCCTTGGGTTCAGGGTTCAGGGTTCAGGGTTCAGGGTTCAGAAATTTAGAACGTTTTGACGTAACATGCGATGCATTTACGTCGCATCCTGCAGCAACAAATGCAAGGACACAGAGGCCGCAGAGAGAGAAAGAGAGCACAGAGAGATATTCATGCTGCGGCGGCCGGCTCGCCGGCCGAGGACAGGCATTTCTCTGTGG
>JBAWXQ010000124.1:0-7731 GCA_037144015.1 bacterium | reverse complement strand
CTAGCGGATCATGATCAGCAGCATCTTGAACCGCTTCTCCGCGCGCACGTCGTGCGGCACGTTGGCCGGCATGATCACGAGTTCCCCGGCCCGGGCCTCCACGCGCCGGCCGGCGATCATCATCACCGCCTCGCCCTCCACCACCAGCACGGTGGCGTCGTACGGCGAGGTGTGCTCGCTCAGCCCCTGCCCCGCATCAAACGCGAAGAGCGTGAGCGTGCCGGTCTTCTTGTCGAGCAGCGTCTTGCTGACAATCGCATCGTCGGCGTACGCCACGCTGGCGGCCAGAGCGATTGCTTTCCCCACGAACTCTTCTTTTGCCATGGCCTTAATCTACCACCTGCCACCGGCTCCTGCACGAAAAACTCCAGAAGCGCCGCCTTCCGATGCGCGGCCGAGTTGCCCCCGCCGTGCCGGCAGCCACTCGAATCGCGCTGCGGGGCAGCGCTCCTACCCGACCGACATGACCGGTAATTGCAGGAGCGCTTCCCTGCAGCGCGATCCGACGGTCTTACGGCTTCGAAAAAACCACGCCCCCGATTGCCAGCAGTCGCCCGACCTCCTCGCTGCAGCGGGTGAGTCTCTCCGCCGCGCCGGCAACGACCTCGTCTTCGCCCAGGCGGCAGGTGGTGGAGGAGAAGACCGCGGCAATGCCGGCCTGGTGCACGTCCTGCCACCCCTCACCGGTGCAGCCGCAGATGGCGATCACGGGGACGCCGGCTTTCGCGGCCACGGCAGCCACGCCCATGGGCGTTTTGCCGTTGACCGTCTGTCCGTCGATGCGCCCCTCGCCCGTGATCACCAGGTCGCACCCGCGGCACTGTGCCTCCAGATTCACGGCCTCCGCCACCATCTCCACGCCGCGCCGCAGCCGCGCGCCGCAGAAAGCCATGAGCCCGAACCCCAGGCCGCCGGCTGCGCCGGCGCCCGCCACACCGGCCACGTCCACGCCCGTCTGGCGCTTCACAACCTGCGCCAGGCGCCTCAGCCCGGCATCCAGTCGCCGGATCATGGCCGGCGTCGCGCCCTTTTGCGGACCATAGATCGCGCTGGCGCCGCGGGGGCCGCACAAGGGGTTGGTGACATCGCAGGCGACCTCGATCGACACCTGCCGCACGCGCGGGTCAAGCCCATCGAGCACCAGGTGATCGAGCGCCTCGAGCGCGCCGCCGCCGCGCGGCAGGTCGCGCCCGCGCCGGTCGAGAAATCGCACGCCGAGCGCGCGGGCCATGCCTGTGCCGCCGTCGTTGGTGGCGCTGCCGCCGATCCCCATCCAGATCCGCCGCGCACCGCGGTCCAGCGCATCGCGCAGCAGGTCGCCTGTGCCTTCGGTGCCGGTCACAAGCGGATTGCGTTCAGACGGCTTCAGCAGGGGGAGGCCGCTGGCAGCGGCCATCTCAATCACCGCGCGCGGATCGCAGCCGCCGGCCAGACCGTAGCGGGCCGTAATCACCCGCCCCAGCGGGTCGTGCACCGGACAGCAGCGCCTTTTGCCGCGCGTGGCCGCAAGGACGGCGTCAACCGTCCCCTCGCCGCCATCCGCCATGGGGATCAGGCGAAATCGCGCGCCGGGAATGGCGCGCCGCACGCCGGCGGCGATGGCTCCGGCCGCCTCAGCGGCTGAGAGCGTGCCCTTGAAGGAGTCGGGGGCGATGGCAATGAACGGATGACTCATGGGTAGGTGGCTAGACGGTTGCGGGTGGAAGGTGCAGGGTGCGGCCGCCACGGAGGGCGGCCCTCCAATGCCAAACGCCGCCGCAGGCGCTGGAGGGCCGGGCTCCGTCCCGGCTGCTCTTTTGGTTGCGGATTACACTGTTTTCCGGCGCTTGGCGGTTGCGTCCCCCAAACTAGCAGCCGGGTCGGCACAAAGTTTGTGGAAAGCTGAGGCTAAGTCCGACAGGCTGCTAGCGCCTTTTTCTGCATGGCCACGAGCTGATCAATGCCGGTGAGGGCCAGCTTCTTGAGGCGGTTCAGGTCGTGGTCGGAGAACGGCTCGCGCTCGGCCGTGCCCTGGATCTCGACAAAGCGGTGGTCATCGGTCATCACGACATTGAGGTCCACCTCGGCCGTGGAGTCGTGCGCGTAGTCGAGGTCCAAAACCGGCTGGCCGTCGCAGATGCCGACGCTGACGGCGGCCACGAGGTGGCGCAGCGGCCGTTCGGCCAGCAGCCCCTTGGCGATCAGCCAGTCAAAGGCGTCCACCAGCGCGATCATGCCGCCGGTGATGGAGGCGCAGCGCGTGCCGCCGTCCGCCTGCAGCACGTCACAGTCAATGGTGATGGAGCGCTCGCCGAGCTTCGGCATGTCCACGGCCGCACGCAGCGCGCGCCCCACCAGGCGGCTGATCTCCGAGGCGCGGGCGTCGGGGCGCCCCTTGCGGATCTCGCGCTCCATGCGGGTGTTGGTGCTGCGGGGGAGCATGGCGTACTCGGCCGTGACCCAGCCGCGCTTCTGGTCGCGCAGGAAGGACGGCACCTTCTCCTCGATGCTGGCCGTGCAGAGGACGCGCGTGTCGCCCTGCTCGTACAGCACCGACCCCTCGGCAAATTTGGTGAACCCGCGCGTGATGCGGATGGGGCGGCAATGCGGCGCATGTTCAGGCATGTTCAGGCTCCAAGTTTGACACCACCCCAACATGTCACATACAGTGGTCTAATGCAACTCCGCAGGAGCGCCCCGACACCTCGCCCCAGACCGGCCCGTTCACCTGCAGCCCTGCCGTTCGCCTGCTGTCTGCCTGGCGTCGCGGAGCTCCGCCCTCCATTTCCCATCTTCGAGCTCTTCTCGATCATGCAATTTGGAGGGCGGCGCTCCGCGACGCTGCACTGTACCAGCAGAAAGGATATGTCCCCATGGACCTGACCACCACCTACCTCGGCCTCACGCTCAAGAATCCGCTGGTCGCCTCCGCGTGCAGCCTGACCGGCTCGCCGGAAGGTGCGCGCAAACTCGAGGCCGACGGCTTTGCCGCGCTGGTTGTGCGCTCGATCTTCGAGGAGGATCTGGCCCGCATCTGCGAGACGCACCTGACCAACCTGCGGGCCGTGCGCGAGGCGGTCTCCATCCCCGTGATTGCAAGCGTCAACTGCCGCACACATGCCAGCTGGGGGCCGTTTGCCAGGGAGATTGAGGCCACAGGCGTCGCGGCGCTGGAGCTGAATCTCTATGACATCCCCGAGGATCCTGCGGAGTCCTCCGCGCAGATCGAGGCGCGCCAGCTCGACCTGGTGCGGCAGGTGGTGTCATCCACGCGCCTGCCCGTGACAATCAAGATCAGCCCCTTCTACACCGCACTGATCCCCTTCTGCCGCGGCCTGCAGGATGCCGGCGCCAAAGGGATCGTGATCTTCAACCGCTTCATGCAGCCGGACATCAACACCGAGACCGGGCACCTGCGCTTCAACGTCAACTTCTCGCACAGCAATGATATGCGCCTGCCGCTGCGCTGGACCGCCATCCTGCGCGACCTGCTCACGGTCGACATCGCGCTGAACGGAGGGGTGCACACGGCGGACGACGCCATCCAGGCCATCCTGGTGGGCGCAACCGTGGTGTGCCCCTGCTCGGTCCTCTACGAGCAGCGCGATGCCAACCCTGGCGGCGAAATGATCAGCGGCCTCAAGGAATGGCTGGCCCGCAAGGGGCACCAGCAGGTGAACGAGCTCCGCGGCACCATGCGCACGACCAGCTTCGGTGGCCGGACCGGCTTCGAGCGGGCGCACTACATGAAGACGCTGGGCGGCGCGCGGTAGGAAGCAGGTGGCAGGTGTCTCTTGAAAGCCAGGCGGACGTCAGCCCACAACCCAATGGCGGCACACGTCAAGGACGCCGAGAGCACAGAGATGAATAGAGATCACAGAGTAATTCCTGTCTGCGGGTGGCTCAACTAGGAGACTGTCGGACTTAGACTTTTGGTTGCGCCCCGCCCCCTGCCGACAGTCTCCTAGTCGGAAATTGACCCTGTGCTCTCATTTGATCTCGCTGCCCTCTGTGTCCTTGCCGTTGCATGAACAAAGATGCGAGCCTTCACCTGCCAACATGTACGACGCCCACACGCACCTTCAGGACGCGCGCTTCGACTCGTGCCGCGAAGCGGTGCTTGCTGCCGCCATGGCAGCCGGTGTCGCCGGCGCCTGCTGCTGCGGAAGCTCGGCGAGTGACTGGCGCGCGGTGAATGCGCTTGCAGAAAACCGGGGTTTCGCCACCGGTTTTCTCTTGTTGCCCGCCTTCGGCGTGCATCCGTGGCATGCGGGCATCCAGCCGGCTGACTGGCTGGGGCAACTGGAGGCGTATCTGATGCGGCACCCCGAATCGCCAGTGGGCGAGATCGGGATCGACGGCCTGCGTGACGACCCGCCGCGCGACGTGCAGCGGCAGGTACTGTGCGCGCAACTGGAACTGGCCGTACGGCTGAGCCGGCCGGTGGTGCTGCACGGCGCGCGCGCCTGGGGGGAACTGCTGGCGATCATCAAGCCGTATGCCCCGCGTCTACCCGGGCTGGTGGCGCACGCGTTCGGCGGATCAGCAGACATCCTGCGCGACGTCGTGGCCATGGATGGTTTTGTCTCGTTCGCCGGACCGGTCTGCAACCCCGCGGCCAAGCGCGTCCGCGCCGCCGCCGCCGCCGCGCCGCTGGAGCGGCTGCTGATCGAGACGGATGCGCCGGACATGCTGCCGCACGGGGCTGGCTCTCGGTTCAGGGCTCACGGTTCAGCGGTCGGGGAGGCGTCCAAGGAGGACAACGGCCCCGCGGCAGAACGTAACCACCCCGCCAATCTTGTGTACGTCGCCCGGACACTGGCGACGATACGGGGAGTTCCGGTGGAGGAGATTGCAGCCGTGACCACAGAGAATGCGCGGCGGGCATATCGCCTGCCATAATCCCGCCGCATCCCTCCAACGAACGAACCGGTCTACATCTCAGACAACTCGATCGTGCGCCGCTCCAGGCGGGAGCGCTCGGCGGCGAAGACGATCGTGTGGGTGCGCAGCGATTCCTGGGCAGAGGTCCGGATCCTCTCCGGCGCCTGCAGCCGGATGGCATCCAGCCAGTCGCGCACCACGCGGTTGTCGCCGCCGCCATGGCCGCCGACCTCCGGGCCGATGACGGTGGTTTCGACATCGTTCGTGCGGAAGGAGCGAACCGTGATGGCCTGCTCGTCGAAGCTCGCCTCGCCTTCGGTGCCATGCACGCGCACCTGCCGGCCGCCGCGCTGCGTGAAGGCGGTCATGGTGAAGGTCGCGGTGATGTCGCCTTCGAAATCCATGGCCACCACCTGGTGATCGACCACGTCATTGTCGCACTGGTACACGCAGCGGCCGTAGGGGCCGGTGCGAAGAGCCTCCAGGTGGGCCTCGCGCGTATGGACGGGGCTGACGACATCGGCCGGCCAGTGGTTCAGGTGTTCCGCATACACGTACTGCTTGAGGGCTGAATACGGGCAGGTCGCCTCGGCCGGGCACCCGTCGGTGCAACGCGCCGTGGCGCCGGCCGGCGCATGCGCGCGGTTGAAGTGGCTGAGTGCGCCGAACGAGGAGACCCGGCGGCAGGGGCGGCCGATGAGGAAGGCCATGTAATCCAGATCATGGCAGCTCTTCGCCAGCAGCATGAAGGTGGCTCGCCCCTCGTTGCCCCAGTTGCCGCGCACGAAGCTGTGCGCCTGGTGCCAGAAGGCAACCTGCTCCAGCTGGTCCATGGAGACGACCTCACCGATGCGGCCGGAGGCGACCACGTCGCGCAGGGTGGCAAACCCCTTGTGATAGCGCATGGAGTGACAGACCGCCACCAGGGCGCCCGCCTTGCGCTGTGCGGCCTCGATGGCCCGGCAGTCCGCCAGCGTGGTTGCCATGGGCTTCTCCAGCATCAGGTGCAGCCCCTGGCTGAGGCAGGCCACGGCGGAATGCACGTGGTCGCGGTCCATGGTCGCAATCACCACGGCGTCGCACGGCGGCGGCTTCTTGAGAAATTCCTCCCAGGTGCGGAACACCTGCGCGGGCGGCAGGCCGTGTGCCGCGGCAAACAATTCACGATAGGCATCGCGCGGCTCCGCCACCGCCACCACCTGCGCCAGGTGCGGCAGTTCCGCCAGAACCCGACCGAACATCTGTCCGCGGCCGCCCGCGCCCAGGATTGCCACACGCACCGGCTTGCTCGTCATCGTTCAACTCCTTGCTGCATTTTCTGTCGAAGAGCGGGATCGCTTCACGGCTTCAGCAAATCAACAATTTTCTGCATTGCGCCGGCCTCATCCTCAATGGACTTCACCAGTGCGAACTGCGTGCGGCAGCGGTCCAGGTTCTGGCCGGGGCGATGGATCTTAAAATAGGTGTCGCCCTGCAGGTAGTCGGTCAGAAACCGGATGCCGCATTCGAGCGTCATGAGCTTGCCGCCCGTGACCAGGTGCGCGCGCTCCGCCGGCGTCAGGAAGTCCGCGGCGCCGAGATAGCCGCGCGCCAGGGCCTCGAAGATCCCGACCTGACAGTGGACCCTGGAGGCATCGGGGTCGTCCTCCGCCGTGCTGTTGGTGGCGGAGCGGACCATGTCGCCGAAGTCATACAGCGCACACCCGGGCATGCAGGTGTCGAGGTCGATCACGCACATGCCTTCGTCGGACTGATCGTCCATCAGCACATTGTTGATCTTGGTGTCGTTGTGCGTGACGCGCTCGGGAATTTCTCCGGAGGCCATCAGGTCGAGCAGCACATCGCACAGAGGCTCGCGCGCCTGGGCGAAGTCGCTCTCGCGGCGCACCCCGGCGGCGCGGCCGCAGGCGTCCTGCTGCAGCGCCTGCCGGAAGGCCTCAAAGCGGCTGCGCGTGTGGTGGAAGTTGACGATGGTCTCGTTCAGGCGCGCGCCGGGAAGGTCGGCCAGCAGGCGCTGGAAGAGGCCGAAGGAGCGCGCCGCCTCAAAGGCGTGGCGGGGCTGCTCGACCTTGTCGTGGGTACGGACGCCATCGATGAAGACATACATGCGCCAGAGCATGCCGGCGGCGTCGATGTGAAAGGGGCGGCCGTCGATGGCCGGGACCACCTGCAGCGCGCGGCGGCTGGCGTCCGTGGCGCCCTCGGCGCGCAGGCGCGCCACGGCGTGCTGCGAGATGCGCGTGATGTTGGACATCAGGCCGGGGCCGTCCTTGAAAATGCGCGTGTTGACATGCTGCAGGGTGAAGAACACCTTGTGCCCGCCTTGGCTGGCGGAGATGCGGAACGTGTCGTT
The DNA here is from genome assembly GCA_037144015.1 of bacterium. Classification (GTDB taxonomy): domain Bacteria; phylum Verrucomicrobiota; class Kiritimatiellia; order RFP12; family CAIWXQ01; genus CAIWXQ01. The sequence continues at coordinate 515 of JBAWXQ010000124.1, read as the reverse complement.
GATGTGCCCGGTGCCATATGGCATGCCGGCGACGTAGTCCGCGCGGGAGTCGAAATGCCGGAAGATGGTGGCCAGGTCGTGCTTGTGTACGATGTTGCTCATCGGTTCTCCAAAATGTGTTTGTCGCAGACGTAGCTAGACCTAGTTCAAGCGAGTGTTTCGGTGCGCGGCGAGCAAAAGTAGGGGAAATGCCAATATTTATTGGCTATAATGCGAATTATCAAAGGTTCGCACGGTCAACAAAAGGGGCATTTCAAGTGAGACTTTATCCGAAGATTCTACGGGCGCGCAAGAGCCGAATCGAACGCCGATTGGCGGGGCCGCAGACCGATCATGGCCGGCCGGCACTCGCGGGTCGGAACATCCACTACGAGGTGAGCGCGAAGACGCAAGGCATCGGCGCGGGCGTCAGATGGGACTGTGGCGACCGCGCGCTTCAACACTCGCTTGTTTTAGGGCGAAGTCGCCATGGCAACGCGTTGTCGCCGCGGGAATCAGGCGCGCGAGGCGGCGAA
>JBAWXQ010000123.1:0-7751 GCA_037144015.1 bacterium | reverse complement strand
TAAGTACCTACTTGAACGGCGGCACCATTGATGTGAAAGGCAATCTTGTGGTCGGTGCGGCATCGACGCGGAGGGAGGGAGGCACAACAGTCATCCGGATGTCCTCCGCCGGGGCGCAGAGCATCAGCGGAGGCTCGGCCACGGCTTTTCTGCCAATCATCGAAATCGACAAATCATCCGGCGAAGTGACCGTGACGGGCGATGTGTATATAGTAGGCGAGTTCCGGCTCAAATCGGGAACCTTCACATCGACCAGCGGTACCCTGACACTTGGTTATAACGGTCTCGGCAACTGGACGCATACGGCGGGAGGAACATTCAACCACAACAACGGTACGGTGACCTTCAAGATGCCTCAAAGCTGGGGTTCTAGCACCATAATCGATGTCATGGGGACAGAGACCTTCTACAACCTGAAGTTCTTGGGTGCCAGAGGCGCCAGTGTCAGCCTTTCCAGCGACACTCTGGACGTGCTTGGCAAACTGACGACTGACATGTGGGATCCGTACAGCGATGCGAGCAATGGCAAAATCAATAGCGGTGTGCTTCAGGCTGAGGGCGATGTCGATCTGCTCAATAGCGCGACGTACGGTCCACAGGGAGGCACGGCGACGGTCACCTTCAAGGGCGCGAACAACCAGTTGGTCACGTATGCCACCGGCAACATCCCACCTGGCGGCACCTGGACCATCGACAAGACCGGCGGCACGGTGACGCTGGCCACCGCCCTCTCCCTCAACACCGCCGGCCAGCAACTGGTGTGGACCAACGGCGCGCTGAACCTGTCGAGCAACACGCTGACTGTGGCGGGGGCGACCACGATCTACCCCGGCGCGACGACGTTCGGCGTGACGGTGGCGGATACGACGAAGGCGGGATTGCTGACCTGCGGGAGCGCCGTCAGCGGCATCACCAATGTCGGCCTGGCTGTGGCCGTCGCCGCGACCGCGGCGCAGGCGCAGGGACAGACCTACACCATCCTCACCAACAGCGCCGTGCTGGTTCCTCCGTTCAAGTCCACGACGTGGGTGGGTCCGTGGCTCGGCACCGTGTCGTACACCGCCGGCGGCAACAAGACCGTGACCCTCAGCAACATCCGGCGCGCCGATCGCGGAACCGCAGTCTACTTCCGGTAACGTCGAGCGCTGGAAAGTGAGCGGCAGGTTGCGGGCGGGCATGGAAGCCCGCCCCCACGGCCGTGGACGGGCCGAAAACCGTGGCGGCTGGCCTCCGCACCCGCCGGAGGAAGCGCCTTAAAAGTCTCGGATTGTGTCGGATTGCGGCTCACCGCAGGTTCGCCCTCCATGCAACGCCAAAAAGGCCCGGCTAACAGGCCATGGAGGGCGAGGCTGTGCCGAGCCGCCGGGTGGGTTGGATGGCGAGGACTTCGGCGAGCTCAGTCGAGCCGCTGTGCCGAGCCGCAGGGTGGGTGGAAGGCGTTCTTCAACAGGCTGCGAGCTTTGTCGCGAACTTTGTCGACAAAGCTCCCGACAAAACTCGCGACAAAGTTTTAGGAGCACCACCGAAAGACAGGGGATCGGCCGACGATTACGGGCGACGATTACGGATTACGAGGGAGAAAGGACACCGTCCACCGTAATCGTCGCCCGTTCTCGTCAACCGAACAGGAGACTCTCAATCTGCGTTAATCTGCGCAATCTGCGGACAAGCCCGCAATCGCATCCTTTTATGAACGACAAGCCTACATGGTGGAAACACGGGCGTGGATCGGTCGAAAGCCCGTGGCGGCGGGCCTCCGCGCCCGCCGGGGGAAGATGAAGGTGTCTCAGCTCGACAATCGGCGAACAAATTGGGAGCCTGTAACCGCGACTGGCTTGCCGCGCCGGAGTCTTGACGGAGGCGGGTGGTCGCGGGCCTCCGCGGTCAGCGACCGCGGCTACAGGGGAAAAAGGTGGGTATAAGCGAAAGAACAATCTCGTGGCAGCCACCCGTGCCGGTCTGCGGCTTCCGCCCGTCGGGCGTGCTGCGCGAGCGGACGCACCTCAACTTCGACCGCATGGACAGCGCGCGGTTCGCCGCGGTCAGGAAGACCGGTTGCCTGCAGGGGCCAAACTATGCCTGGCCGGGCGACATGGAGGGGCGCTCCCTGCTGGCCTTTGTGTTGCTGGATCGCGCCACCGGCTGTGCGTCGGCGAATCTCGCCGGCCTGCGCGCGGTCTGGGCCGGGGAACTGAACTCCCACGGTTATTTCGGACGGCCGCTCGACCCTCAGGCCATCAACGAGCAGCAGCTCGCCAGCCACGGCTGGGTGCTGCGCGGGCTCTGCGAACTGTACGCGTGGCGGAAGGACCCGGTGGTGATGGACGAAATCCGGGTGATGGTGAAGAACCTGGCCCTGCCGACACGCGGCGCGCATGCGGTCTATCCCATTGATCCGGCCGAGCGGCGGAAGGGCGTGGGAAACTTTGTGGGCGAGCACGCGCAGCGGGTTGGCCGCTGGTTGCTCTCCTCCGACGTCGGCTGTGACCTGATCTTCATGGATGGCCTGATGCACGCGGCCACGCTCTTGAACGATCCCGAGGTGGATGCGCTCTGCGAGGAGATTCTCGCCCGCAATCTGCAGATCGATCTACTGGCCATCCAGGCACAGACGCACGCCACGCTCACGGGAGTGCGCGGGATCCTGCGCTGGGCGGCGCACAAGCAGCGGCCGAGTCTGGTGGCCGAGGCGGAAGCGCGGTTTCGGCTGTACGTCGACGAAGGCATCACGGAGAACTACGAGAACTGGAACTGGTTTGGACGTCCCACGCACACCGAGCCCTGTGCGGTGGTGGATTCGCTGATGGTGGCGCACGAGCTCTGGCGGCTGACGGGCAAGGCCGACTATCTGGCCTGGGCGCACCGCATTACGCACAGCGGCTTCTTTGCTGAGCAGGTGTCCAACGGCGGCTTTGGCTGCTCGACCGTTACCGGCGCCGACGGCGCGCGGCGCCTGGGATTTTCAGAGGCCGGCTTTGAGGCATGGTGGTGCTGCTCCATGCGCGCGGCCGAGGGCCTGTCCGATCTCGCGCGCCGCGCCCTGCACACTGACGGCGCGGACCTCTATGTCACCGGCCTCTGGCCGGGCCGGGTCGACCTGCCGCTCGCGGGCGGGCGGCTGATCGGCACGGCGTCGGGCGGCTATCCCTGTGAGGGACGGTGGGTTCTGTCAATCGAGGCTGCCCCGGTGGCGGCGCCGGTGACCATTCATCTCTTTGCGCCGCCGTGGGGCGCAAGCCCGGTCGTGCAATTGAACGGCCAGCCTGTTTCCGCGGCGCAGAACGCGGTCGAAGGCTTCGTGAACGTCACGCTGCAGCTCGCCGCAGGCGACCGTCTGGCGTATGCGTTCGAGCAGTCCATTCATACGCAACCGACCCGCAACCGTCATTCGCTGCCGGGGCATGTGACCTACAACTACGGGCCGCTGGTATTGGCGCTGCCGTCAGGTGCACCGGAGGTCCGTAGCCTGCCGCCGCCCCAGGCCTGGCGCTGGAACGAAACGGCCGGATGCGCCACGGCGGCCGGCTTCGATGGGGCGTTGTCGCCGCTCGGCGAACGGCACCGTCGCGCCGATCCCAATCCCGCGGCCTACGGGCGGCAACTCCTGTTCGAGGGGCGAGCCGGGTGAGTGAATTCCGGGCTGCCTGCTTGCGGTTCGCGCAGGCAAGTGGGGGCGGGCTTCCAGGCCCGCCCATCTTCCGCCGAGGGCCCAGGTGCGAACGGCTGGTGGGGGCTGCCCCCCCCCGGCAGCGGCGGCGTCTTTCGTGATCGCCTCCGCCCGAAGATGATATTCATAACAGTCTACAAAGGATAGCCAGGATGACACGACGCGAGAATCTGTTGAGCTTGTACCGGCGGCAGGGGTACGAACATGTGCCGGTCGGGTTTGGGCTCTGTCCGGCGCTGGAGGCGCAGTACAAGGCCGTTGCCGGCAACACCCCCATGGCCGAGTACTTTGACTACCCCGACGGCTTCTGCACCGTCTGGGTGCCGGGGCTTTCCGTACGGGAGCGCGAGCCGGTCGACTGGTTGCGCTACTACGATTCGCCCCTGAAAGCGGGAACCACCTTCGACCACTACGGGGTGGCGCGCGAGCCGGGCGGCGCCGCCGCGCATCACATGACCCACATGCGTCATCCCCTGGCGGGCGCCAGCTCGCTCGCGGAGTTGCAGGCCTACCCGTTCCCGGCGTTCGACAGCCAAAGCGCGGCGGCCACACGCGAGGCCGTTGCCCGCGTGCACCGCGACGACCGGGCGGCCGTTGGCGGGATGGCGTGCACGATTTGGGAATCCGCCTGGTATGTTCGGGGTATGCCCCAGTTGATGATGGACATGGCCATGGAGGACGAAAAGGCCGCGTTCATGCTCGACACGATCACGGAGCACGCCTGCCAGCGGGCCGAGGCGTTTGCCCGGGCGGGGGTGGACATTCTCGAACTGGGCGATGACGTCGGCATGCAGCAGGCCATCATGATGTCGGAAGCGATGTACCGCGCCTGGCTTCAGCCGCGACTGGCCAAGGTGATCGCGGCCGCCAAACTTGCCAAGCCGGATATCCTCATCTTCTACCACACCTGCGGGTTCGTTGAGCCGCTGATCGACAACCTGATTGATGCAGGCGTGGACATTCTCAACCCGGTCCAGCCGGAGTGCATGGCGTTCGACGCGATTCACGCCAAGTACGGGAGCAGGCTTTCGTTCAACGGGACGCTCGGCACCCAGACCACCATGCCCTTCGGGACGCCCGCGGACGTCAGGTCCGTGGTGTTCCGGAACCTGGAACGGGCCGGTGCGGGGGGAGGTCTCTTCTGCTGCCCCACGCACGTGCTCGAGCCGGAGGTTCCGTGGGCGAACGTTGAGGCCTATGTGGCCGCCTGCAAGGAGTTCAGAACGGCGGGCGGGGACTGATGTGAGGCGGACGCAGTCAGAAGGAGAAATGGGATCATGAATCGGTCGGTTCGCGGGATGATGTCTTTAGCGTTTGCTTCGTGTTTCGCCGCCGGAACGGGGTCGGCGGAGGAATCGGGGGACGCTTTGAAGAGGCCGTTTGATGCGGCAAAGGAGAAAGGGCACGAGATGACACGGAACAGCAGCAATTTGGGCAACGACATATTCAGGAAGTGCGGCGTGCCGGCCGCGGCTTTCCAGGTTCTCAACCAGGCGCCAGCCATGGACGCCGCGCCGGACCTTGCCGACTGGGGCCAGCCGCTGGCTTTCGGGGGCCTCACGGGTTTCGGCGATAAGCCGCCGGTCGAAACCCGCGGCTATTTCGCCAGCGACGGCAAGCACCTTTTCATGGCCATCCGCTGCCAGGACCCGGCCGCCAAGGAGATCGTCTCCAAGCCGGTCCCGCGGGACGGCGACGTCTGGGCCGGCGACTGTGCCGAGTTCATGATCCTTCCGGGCTATGACCCGGCCGGCACTTACTACCACTTTGCCGTGAATCCCGCCGGCAGCCTCTACGATGCCAAAGTGAAGGACAAATCCTGGAACAGCGATGCCAAAGTCTTCACCTCCGTTGACGCGACCGGCTGGCTGGCGGTGCTCCAGATACCGCTGGCCGCGCTGGGCCTGAAGGAGGGCGAGGCGCCGTCCGTCTGGCGCGTGAACCTCTTCCGCAGCCGCCCGAAGCGTGGCGGCGCGCCGGCGCTGGACCTGGCCTGGGCGCCGACCGGGAGCGACCAGAACCACGTCCCCGGCCGTTTCGGCATCGCTTCATTGAGGTCCGGGCGCGCGCCCGACGCGGCGACGCTGGAGGCGTGGCTGGCGAAGGAGGCCCTGCAGTGGGGGCGCAGCACGCGTCCCGCCCTGAAGACCGATCCGAAGGCCGGGAGCCGCAAGGCGTATGACGCGTTGATCGCGGACCTCGGCACGCTGCCCTTCTCGTTCGTGTACGACGACAAGGTCTACACCGGATTTCCGGCAGAGACTTTCCGGCAGATCGAGCACCGCCGCTCGGTCCAGGGCAAGAAGGAGGGCAACCTCTTCGTGCTGAAGTCCGGCGACCTGCAGGTGACGGTGGACACCGCCTTCTATGCCGGCTACGGCGCCTACGAGTGGACGGTCTGGTTCGAGAACACCGGAACGAAGAATTCGGGCATCATCAGCGACATGCGGGCGGCCGACATGACCTTTGCCGGGGCGCGTCCCGTGCTGAAGGGGATCCTGGGCGACCACGTGCACCTGTACCGTCCATACGCCCGGGCGCTGGAGGATACCCCGGTGCAGTTCCTCTCGGTCAAGGGGCGGCCCACGCACATCTGGTTCCCCTATTTCAACCTGGAGCACGATGACGGCGGCATGCTCATCGCGCTCGGCTGGGGTGGCACCTGGGAGGCGCGCTTCAGCACGGACGGCAACGGCTGCACGCGCTTTGTCGCCTCCGGCGTGAACGACCTCCGCACCTATCTCAAACCGGGCGAGAAGATTCGCGCTCCGCTGATGTCGTTCCTCCCGTACACGGTGCGGGACGAGAACCACGCCATAAATCTCTGGCGGCGCTGGTTCCTGGACTGCAACCTGCCGAAGCTCAACGCCAAAGGCGACACGGTAAAGCCCTTCAGCACCACCTGGCTGGCGGGTGACACGGGGCTGCCCAATTCGGACGGCAGCATCTCCGAGCGGCACACGACCTGGAAGCCGTCACTGGAGAAGATGTTTGCCGAAGGCATCACGTTCGACTACCGCTGGTTCGATGCCGGCTGGTATTGCGCGCCGGACGGCAGCACGGTCCCGAGCGATTGGGCCGGCACCCTCGGCACCTGGGAGATCGATCCGGCCAAGTGGCCCGGGAACTCCTTCCGCGAGTCCGTCGAGTTCGGCCATGCGCACGGCATGAAGACGCTGGTCTGGTTCGAGCCCGAGCGCGTCACGCACGTGGACGACCTGGTGAAGAACTGGGGGTACCAGCGCGAGTGGGCCTTGGATACCGGCATTCCAGCCGGGATCGTCAACAACATCGGCGACGAGGCATGCTACCGGTGGACGCTCGGGCGCATCCTCTCCTTCATGGAGAAGCACGGCGTGGACATGTACCGGGAGGACAACAACAACAATCCCCGCGCGGGCTGGGATGCGGTCGCCGCCACCGAGGGCGAGAACCGCGCCGGCATCGCGGAGAACAAGTCCGTGGTCGCGCACTACCGCCTGTGGGACGACATCATCGCCTGGTGCGCGAAGAACGGCAAGGACACCTTCGTGGATTCCTGCGCCAGCGGCGGCGGGCGCAACGACCTCGAGTCCCTGCGGCGTGGCATCCCGCTGATGCGCAGCGATCATGACCGCACGACCACGGCCCTGCGGCTGTCCATGGGCACGGCTTTCAACCGCTGGGTGCCGTTCCAGGGCGCGAACACCGTCGAGCAGGCTGAACAGTTGGAGGTCACCGCCAGGCGGGACGTCTATACCTTCCGCGCCTCCTACACGCCTATCCTGAACCTCTCCGCCCAGTGGTCGCAGAACCCGAAGACCGACTTTGACCTGATCCGCTTCGGCATGCGGGAGTGGGGGACGGTGAAGGACTACCTGCTGAAGGACTTCTACCTGCTGACGCCGTGGAACGGGCCGGAAGACCGGACGCACTGGACCAGCTATGTCTACTTCGATCCCGAAAAGGACAGCGGCGTGCTGTTTGCTTTACGCATGGAGGACGCGAAGGAGGTTTCGTATGCGCACCGGTTGACCATGCTGAAGCCGGAACAGATGTACGAATTGCGCGACGCCGACAAGGGCGTGCTCGGGACCTTCAAGGG
>JBAWXQ010000122.1:0-7776 GCA_037144015.1 bacterium | reverse complement strand
ATAGCCGGGAACAGGGCGGCTGCCAGGATCGCGATAATCGCGATGACGACCAGCATCTCAACCAGTGTGAAGGCCTTCTTACGCAGATTCATGTGACCACTCCTTGCTGTGTGTTATGGAGGCTTCCCGCCCAGGGAGCCATTCCCGAGGAATTAAGTACATACATATTGCCATGCCCGCTCATGGGGGGGCAACTGTTTTTTTAATGGAGGTCGGGTGACGGGGTGGCTGTTGGATTCAGAAGTAGGTCGGCCATTCCTGGCCGACCCGGTCGGGCAGGAATGCCCGACCTACTCACCGGCTCTCAAGAATCGCCCCGTCAGTCCTGACGTGCGCACCCAAACACCCAAACAAAAAGGCGGTGGCATACGCCCCCGCCTCAAAGTAAATTTCGCCGCAGGCGAAATTTACACCAGCTTCTTGGCCAGGTCCGCGGCCGAGGCCGCGTCCGGCGCATAGCCGTCGGCGCCGATCTCGTCGCAGAACGCCTGGGTCACCGGCGCGCCGCCGATCATGACCTTGGCCTTGATGCCGGACTCCTTGACGGCGTCGACGACCAGCTTCATGTTGGTCATCGTGGTGGTGAGGAGCGCGGAGACGCCGATCACCTGGGCATTGCTGTCCTTGGCCATCTGGACGAACTTCTCGGGCGGAACGTCGATGCCGGCGTCCACGACCTTGAGGCCGGCGCCTTCGAGCATCATGCCGACGAGGTTCTTGCCGATATCATGCAGGTCGCCCTTGACCGTGCCGATGACGGCCGTGGCCAGCGGCTGCACGCCGGCGGCGACGAGCCTGGGCTTGAGGATTTCCATGCCGGCCTTCATGGCGCGCGCGGCAATCAGCACCTCGGGGACATAGACCTCGTTCTTCTTGAACTTGTCGCCGATGATGCCCATGCCCTGGAGCAGGCCCTCGTTCAGGACCTTGGCCGGTGCCACGCCCTCATTGAGCGCCTGTTCCACGAGCTGCTTCACTTCGGCCGCGCGGCCCTTCATCAATGCCTGGCAAATACTCTCAGTGGTCTGCATGTTATGGAATTCTCCTGTCGTTCACGCCTGAACTCACGCCTTTATTGGCGGTTGCGTTATATAATGACGAAACTGCGGCATCCTGCCAAGTAATTTCGCAAGCCCAAGGCGGGCGTCAGCCCGCAACCCCATGAATGAACAAATCAAGGACACCGAGAGCACAGAGAGGAGCAGAGACCACAGAGAAATGCCTGACTGCGGCCGGTAAGCCGGCCGCAGCCGAATGAATTTTAACGGACGCCCGGCCTCTTCGCGAGCCTGCCTTGATCACAACGCCCGCCTGGCGTGGCGTCGCGGAGCTCCGCCCGTCCATGCTGCATCTTCATGTGTTTCTTGTTCACGCATTTTGGATGGCGGAGCGCCGCGACGCTAGGCAGGCAAGGTGCAAAAGGATCGTTCGCAGATGACGAGTCGTCCGTAGCCGTAGATTTTGGGGTCAACATCAGCATTGCACCGCACGGGCGGCGTCTGCTATTATTTGCGCCTGTTTCCCATGGCGAAAGTAGCTCAGTTGGTAGAGCGTCAGATTGTGGTTCTGATGGTCGCGGGTTCGATCCCCGTCTTTCGCCCCATCCCAAATGCCCAATAAATACGGTTATTTGCAATAAAAATGGCATTTTGAGTTGGCCTTGGGTTTTCCCTTGTGTACCTTGCTTTTACCTCTAAATGCCGGCCAGAACGTATACAACGTATACACAAGCTGGATGGCGCCACGGGTCTCGCTTCGGGGCGGCGCTTCCTTTCGCCAAATTCCGGGCCGGCACTACGTTTTCCGATTGGTCCGGCTCGTCTCGGCGTTCCTTTCATTAGGTTGCCCTCGGAATCCAGATTGCAATCCGCCTACCGCGCCTTTTTACCGGCCTTGCGCCCCTTCTTCGCCTTTTTCACCGGTGCCATCTCCGCCAGTTTCTGTTTCGAGGCCTTTTTCGGAGATGTCGGTGCTCATTTGACCGGGTTTCAGGGTTTCAGCAACCGTTGCATCGCATCCAGCTTCTCACGCACTTCACCGTTCAGATCGGCGGGATCGCAGAGTGCCACCAGTTCATGCAAATCACCCTTTCTTGCCAACATTCGGGTTCCAGTCTCATTCGCGAGGCGGCGGTAGAACTCCTCGGCGAACAGGCTCAGTTTCTTGTTCTGAGTCTGTGCCCGCCAGAGCGTCTTCCGGATGGAGGCGTCAAGCTTTTGGTAGTTTGCGAAATCCTCGGCGCTGCCATCAAACACCTGTTCAAGAATCAGCTCGTCCATGATTCGTTGTCGTGTTTGGGTGAATAGATCCTCTCCCGGCATCTGCTTATTCGCCCAGGCCAGCAGCAGTTCCGGCGTAATGAAGTAGTTCTCCGGCTCGTAGCGTTTCCACACCTGTATCTCCAGCGCGGCGTGATTACCTTCACGAAGTTTCTTCCCATCGCTGTCACGGATCACCAGCCCGCGCAATTCCGGGATCATGCTGCGCAGCGCATGGTAGTGTTCGGCGGCGTTCATGCCGTAACCGCCTTCCACGCGCTCCAGTTCCTCATCTTGGCTGCGTTCGGGACCGGGGAAGTTGTCTTGCAGGTAATACACATTCAGCCGTGCACCGTCGTCCAGCGCGGTCATCACCAAATGTTCCAGTTTATCGGCAAAGGCCCGCAGCATGTCTACATCCGTGCTGCCCTCGACATAGATGACATGGCCTGTCTCCCGTGCCTTCACGTAGTGCTCGGCGCCGAAGTGTTTCAGCGCATTCGTGATGTTCGTCTTCGTTGCCAGATTCTCGACCTGCCCGCCGAGGATAAGTGTCAGGTTTGTATCCAAAGCCTCGCGCAAGACTACCTCCGAGTGCGTCACCATCACCACCTGACAACCATTCCGGTGAGCAATGTCGCGCAACAGCACATAGACCTGTTGTTGCCGGAGGGTTTCCAGATGCGCGTCAGGCTCATCGATCAAGAGGACACTCCCCTTGTGCAGATACAGGTGGGCAAAGATCAGCAGCATTTGTTGAAAGCCGCGCCCCGATAGACCCAGGTCCATCTCTCCGATCGTTCCGTCCTGCACATACGCGAGGTCCACCCCGCCTTTCTCGTTCCCCTGCGGCTTGCCGAGTTGCACGTGGAAAAGTCGGTGCATCAACTCCGATATCTCCTGCCAGTCTCCCGGCGTTTTGTCCAGCACTTGCAGACAGATGTTCCGCAGCACCTCCGCCGTGCTGCCCCGCCCCATCAGGAATTCAATCCGTTTCGGCAGGATCACCGCCTCATCCGCCGATATGCCGGACATGGGATACAGCAACGACACATCCAAAGATACCGCCGCTTGGAAAGCATCCTCGTTCTCCAGCGTGTCTGTCGCTGGTTCGCAATACACCAGTTCATCGCTCGCATGATGGCGGAAGATCATCGTCACTGGCGACGGATGGCCCTTAACGTCCACCCCTACCGTAATTCGCAGATCCTTGTTCCCTGTCTTCAGATTGTGCCAGAAGTGGCGCGTCTTGGGCACCGGCACCGACAGGATGCTCAGTCGGTTCAGCGCCTTGCCTTTTCGCTTCTCCGCCTTCGAGTTCTCCGACTCTATCTTCCATGTCCGCAGGCCGATGCTCCACAGCGCGATGGCCTGCAAGACGCTCGTCTTCCCGCAATTGTTCGGGCCGATGAGCACGGCGGGATGATCCAGCTCGATTCGCTGAATGACCCCGTAGCGCTTGAAGTTCTCGATCTCAACGTAGTGCAACAGTTTCATAGGCGCATTTTGCTTGTTTCTAGGGACGTTTTCCACCAAATAATAACCTGCTTGCGATGAGTGACTTATAACAGAAGGCCGCCAGCCGCTCAAATAGGATTCCGGTCGTTTGATCTGTTCTGCGGATACCCAGCGGCGTCTCGTGGTTCATCTTCGACGCCATATTGGCGAGGAACAGCATCTGGCTGTCGCGGGAGCGGGTGACGAGGGAAAGCTCCTCGTCCTTGTGCATGACCTTGAAACGCGGGTCGCGCATGCCGTCCTTGCCGCCCATGTTCTCAAGGTCTTTTTTTCAACTCTTGCCGTAAGGCGGATTCGACATCATGAAATCGAACAGTTGGGAGGGGAAAGCATCGTGCGCGAGGGTGGACCATTCCGCGCCGCCGACGATGTGGTCGGCATTCTCCCCTTCTCCCTTGAGGAGCATGTCCGACTTGCAGATGGCGTAGGTCTCGGGGTTGATTTCCTGGCCGTAGAGGTGGGTCGTGATCTGCTGTTTGCGCGCGGTGGCAAGTTGGCGAAGGGTGTCTTCGGCCACGGTCACCGTGTCAGCCCGGCGACGGGCAGGCTGGCGACCAACGAATCGAAGAAGATGGCAAAACTAGCAGCCTGGTCGGCACGAACCGTGTGCAGACGCAAAACCTAAATCCGACCAGGCTGCTAGCGCCGCTTCGCCACGCTGGCGGCGAGCTTCTCGAACTCCGCGCGCTCGAAGGCGTTCAGCTGGTCCAGGTTCTTGCGCACCTGCTTGATGATTTCGCGCGTGCGGTCCAGGTCGCCCTTGAGGAACTGGAGGCGCGCCATCGAGACCTGCACGCGCGCGTCGTCCTTGTTCCGGCTGGCCGCCTCGTTCATGGCCACCTCGGCATCGGCCAGGCGGTTCTGGTCCATCAGCAGGGCGGCCAGCGTCTCCCAGGCGACATAGAGGTTGGGCGACTTCACCGTGGCCTGGCGGGCGAACTTCTCCGCCTCGGCAAACTTGCGGATGCGGCGCAGGGTTTCCGCGAGGTCGTTCAGCGCGACCGGCAGGGGCTCGGACTCGACGCTCCGGCGCAGGAAATCCTCGGCCTCGCCATACTCGCCGGCCTGCAGCCGCAGGGAGCCGATCACGTAGTTGGCCAGCGCGTGCCGGCGGTTGACGCGCAGCACGGCCCGCGCGTGCCGCTCGGCCATGGGCTGGTCGGCCAGCGCAATGTCGAGCTGCAAAATCACGTCGTTCAGCCGCGGCACGTCGGGGCGCAGGATGCTGGCGCGGATGAAGGCCTCGCGTGCGATGCGGTAGTGCTCCCGGCCCCTGGCCATGGCCAGCTGGGCCTTGACGATCTGGATGAAATACTGGTCCGGCGAGCCCGCGATCTTGTCCATCTTCTCGATGGTCTGCTCGACCTCCTTGAAGAACGGGGCCGCATCGCGTTTGGCCGCGCGCTCAACCGCCGCCTGCTGGAGCTGCACGACCGCCAGCATGCCCCAGGCCTGCAGGTTGTTGGGCTGGAGGTCGACGGTCTCCTGCAGCTGCATGCGCGCCTGCGAGAACGAGGCGATGGCCGCGGGCATGTTTGTGGCGGCCAGCGCCGCTTCGCCGGCGGACAGGTGAATGGCGGCCCATTCCACGCCCAGCTGGTTCTGCGCCACGCCGGTCTTCTGGATTTTGTCGAGCCAGGCCTTGGCCTTTTCGAGGGCGCCTTCGGCCACGGCCATGCGCGCCATCGACCGCAGCGCCTGGCGGTTCGCGGGATCCTTCTCGAGGATGTTGCGGTAGAGCTCCTCGGACTTGGCGCGATCGTCCTGCAGCAGGTAGATCGCGGCCATGGAATGCTCCAGCGCGATCTGGCTGGCCGGCGGCAGCAGGTCGCCGGCTTTGCGCATCCCCACCAGCCCGGCGCCGGTCTGGCCGGACAGCGCCCACACCCACCCCAGACGCGCGAACAGCTCCGGCGAGCGGATGTAGCCGTAGTACCGCGACAGCGAGTAGAGCGCATACTGCCGCTTGTCCCGCGCCAGGAAGTCCTTCAGGTCCTTCTCGGCGGCCACGCTGCGCTTGTCATCCTTGAGGCGGCGCGCCAGCTCAAACCGGTTGAAGAGCACGCTGACGTTGTCCGGGTCGAGCTGCCGCACGCGCTGGTAGACGGCATCCGCCTCGTTGGTCCGACCCATCTCCTCCATCACCACGCCGAGGTTGTTCCCCACAAAGCCCATCTGCCGGCGCAGCTGGTTGTTGAAAAACGACATCGGGTCATCCGGGTGCGCCGTGCGCGGCACCGTCTTTTCCAGGCGGCCCCACAGGGCCATGTGGTCGGCCACCAGGGCGCCGGCATCCAGCCGGGTGGTGTCGCGCGCGCCGGAGAAGAAGAACAGGTCAGGAATCGGCAGCAGCCCGGCGCCATACCAGAGATCCGGCACGCTGAAGATGACCAGCTGGCTGGCAACCTCCGGGTCGTTGGCGAGCCAGTCCTGCAGGAACGGCAACAGCCCGAGGTCGAGCGTGTTGAGCATCCGCTGCCGGCTGCCCCGGAACATGTTCTCGCGCTCGATGATCCGGACCAGCCGCCGCTGGTAGACCTTGTCCATGTCGCGCTGCAGGCAGAGCAGGTGCACCTTCTGGCCGCGGACGCGCGCGAGGATCGCGATGTGGTTGTCCAGCAGGCCGTCCGTGACGACCCACGTGCGGCTGCCCATCCGCTGCAGGAGCTCCTGCGCGCAGGCATCCGCGCCCCGCCCCCGGTGGCCATCGGCCTCGAACACGTTGACCACGGCCGCCACAGCCACCAGGGCGGCCAGCGGCCAGACCAGCACGTGCCCCGTCCATTTGCCGACGCGCTTGGTCAGGATCATGACCTCCTGGTCGCGGCGCGTCCGCTCGACCGCCTTCAGCAGGTACCAGTAGGCCACCAGGTAGCCGCACACCATGGCCATGAGGGCGTAGGAAACCACCGGCAGGACCCCCTGCCCCACCACCAGCCGCCAGGGCGACCACGGCACGTTGGCGAGGACAAACACCGCGAGGACCGTCAGGATCAGGTGCAGCAGGTACAGGCTCCAGGTGCGCTCGTTGTTCAGCGCCCGGCGGGCGGCAATGGCGGCGGCCAGCGCGGGCGCAACCGACTGCAGCAGCAGCCAGAACCAGTTCAGGCGCGGCAGGCTGCTCTTGATCTCGCCGTACTGGTCGCGCCACATGAAGACCAGCACATCCAGCCAGTTCCGGTAGCCGCGCAGCGCCACATCCTCGGTGGTGAAGAAATGGCGGGCGACCAGGACGTAGGCCCCGAGGCCCAGCAGCAGCAGCAGCCCCATCGCGATCACGTTCCGGTGGCCCAGCCGCTTGTGCATCCACAGCGCGAACAATGCCGCCGCCGCGGCCACCGGCGACAGCACCAGGAACATGGTGGATTCGACCATGCCCACACCGTAGCCGAAGGCGAACAGCAGGATGAGCGCCAGCCACCCGGTCCGGATGTACAGCACCAGCAGATAGCCCGCGGCCAGCACCAGCAGCAGGTCGAAGCTCTGGTACTGCAGCCGCGTGGAGGCGGACCAGAACGGCACGCAAAAGGCCAGCGCCATGGCCGCGGTCAGGCCGGCCAGCACCGCCGCCACGTTCGCCTGCCGGTCGCTGACCGTCTCGTTGTAGATGGTCTGCCGGACGAGAAAGGCCGTCAGCCGGTAGAGCAGCATCACCGCCAGCGCGCCGCACACGGCGCTGAACAGGTTCAGCCGCACCGGCAGCGTGAGGAAATCCAGGCCGCCCAGCCAGGCCACGATCGGGGTCCAGAGCGGGTGGGCCGGCGCCACGGTGGGCTCGACACCCGTGCAGATGGCCATGAGCTGCGCCGACTGCCCGGGATACACGCCGGGCGAGAGCGTCAGAAGATAGACCAGGAAAGCCACGGCGCCGCACGCGACCGCCAGCAGCCCATCCAGCCGGTTGGCTTCGCGGGAAACCGTCTTGATTTCAGCCATGATATCCTGCCCCTTCGCATGTGTCGGGATGCCCACCCAGGCCATACAAACTGCCAAAATTAAA
>JBAWXQ010000121.1:0-8030 GCA_037144015.1 bacterium | reverse complement strand
AGTCATCTGCCGGCTTTGCAGACAGTTAGGAAAGTGGAAGAGAGGATCATGCTGCGGCCTCTGTGTCCTTCCATTTGCTGCTGCAAGATGCGACGCAAAAACATTGCATGTTACGGTGGGACGATCTAAGGCGGGATACGCCCGCAGCCCAATCAAAATCAGAGTCGATAATAATTTCGCTTTTGCGATGTAAGATTTTCGCCCGCCGTGCATATACACGTGTGGGGGAACAACATGCTTGAAGGCGCAACCAGCCCGTACCTCTCTCTGCTGCCTGCCCCGCTGCGCGAGGTCCGCGAGGCCTCCGCGCGGTACCAGGCCGGATTCCACTGGACCGAGCGCCACCTGCAGTGCGTCTGGTTCGATGACCGCCTGCGGCCGGCACACCTGGTCACCACCGAGGGCGAAGCCATCGAAGTGGAATCGCCCGGGCGCTGGAACCTGGAGGCCGGGCCGGATTTTCTCGACGCCACGCTGCGCGTCGGCGCGGAGCGGCGCCGGATGACCGGCGATGTGGAGGTGCACGTGCGCCCGGTGGACTGGGAGCGCCACCAGCATGACCGCGAAGGGCTCTACCGCCACGTGGTGCTCCACGTCACCTACTACGCCGCCCCCGCGCTCGCCCCGGCCACGGCGCGCGGCCTCCTGCAGCTGCCGCTGTCCGAGGCCCTCACCGCCACGCCGGCGTTCTCGTTTGACGACGTGGACCTTGCCGCCTACCCGCACGCCGTGCTGCCGCTCACGCCGCGCCCGTGCGGCCTGGCCCTGCGCGACACGCCGGAGCGCTGGACGCCGCTGCTGGAATCGGCCGGGCGCCACCGCCTGCTGCACAAGGTGCAGCGCCTGCGCGACCGCCTGGCGCGCACCCAGGACCGCGACCAGCTGCTGTACGAGGAGATCATGAGCGCGCTCGGCTACAAGCACAATGCCGCCGCCTTCCGCCGCCTGGCCGGGCGCGTGCCGCTGGCGGCCTGGGACCCGCAGGCAACGGTTGAGCAAGCCTATGCCCGCCTGCTCGGGGCCGCCGGGCTGCTTCCGGACGTGGCGACTGCGAGGGACGATGAATCGCGCCGCTTCGTCCGCGCGCTCTGGGACGCCTGGTGGCAGAACCCCGTGGCCGCACTGCCCGGCGAAGACCGGATCGTCATCCTCCAGCACGCCACCCGCCCCGCCAACGCCCCCGCCCGCCGCCTGGCTGCGGCGGCCGCGCTGTTCCACGGCGACGCGCGTCTTTCCGCCGCGCTGCTGGCCGTCCCGCAGCCGGTCGTCGGCAAATGGTTCCAAAGCATTGTTTCCTGCCTCGAAGCCCGGCTGGCATGGGAGTACTGGCGCTGGCACCTCACGCTCACCGGCCCGAGGCAGCGGCGCCCCTCCGCGCTGATCGGGCCGCAGCGCCTGGCGGCAATTGCCGCCAACGTGGCGCTGCCGCTGCAGGCGGTCGACGGCGGCTTCCCCGAACCGCTGGCGCAGCACCTGCCACCCGAGGACATCTCCGCGCCCATGCGCGAGACGGCCAACGCGCTCTTCAGCCGGGACCACAACCCCGCGCTCTATGCCGCCAGCGGCCTCTGCCAGCAAGGGCTGCTGCAGATCCACCACGACTTCTGCCTGAACGCCCGCGCCGGCTGCGCACAGTGCGCGCTGGCCGCCGAGCTGAACCGGTCCGGATGACAAGATGCGTGTGTCGCAGAGGATGACACGGCAATAGTATCGAGGGTTGCCGGCGGACGAGGAGAAAATGCAGAACAATCGTTATCCGCTATCGCCGCCGGCACCTCTCATCCCCGAGCCTCCGGGTCATGCGCGAACCAGCTGCATGGCGCGGCGCGATACAGCGGCGTGACATCGGCCACCACCTCCGTGTCCGGATACTTGCTGCGGACCAACCACGTCTCCGAGGACCCGACAGAACTTTGGAAGTGGTACATCCAGCTCACGCAGGCCGAGTCGGCCTTCCGGACCAGCAAGAGCGACTTGATGCTACGGCCGGTCTTTCATCACAAGGAGGAACGCGTGGACGCACACATACTCGTTCGCTGGATGTGTTGCTGCCCACAGACGCCGGCACAAACATCCACCTGCGCACCGTCTCGAAGCCAGAAAAGCCACTGGCCGTGCTCCTGGCAAAGCTCGGCCTCACCATCCCGCAAACTCCGAAACAACTCGAAAATGTAGTTTAGAATCCCGCAATCGTTTTGTTGCAGCGCAAGGACTTATGCGCAAGGAAAGTGCAAAACTGACGAACTCGGGCTAGGACTCAGAGAGGCCAGAGCGGACGTCAGCCCGCAACCCAATCGAATTTGAACAGGAGGCAACAGAGAGAACGGAGGTCTGTCGTGCTCTGTTTTCTCTGTTGCCTCCTGTTCAAACAACTTGCCGTTGCATGAACAAAGATGCGACGCAAATGCATCGCATGTTGGGAGCAGTAGCGATTTCATCAGCGAAACAGCAGCTCGCCCCAGCGCGCAGGCTCCATCATCAGCTCGTAGACGGCGTCGTCCACAAGCCCCGTGTGCGAATTGCTCCAGCAACGCGGGTGTAGCCAAAAGGCTCCAGCGTGAATGCCGGCAGCCGCGCAAAAAAAAACTGGCTGGCTGACTCAATCCAGCACGCCCAACGGGTGGTGTAAATTGGAACGTCAGCGGCATTCGACACCACCACCCGTTGGGGTCACTTGAGTCAATCAGCCAGCCAGTAAAAAAAATGGCAACCCGCTACATGCGGGTTGCCAAAACTAGCAGCCTGGTCGGCAGATAGTTTGTGCCTCCACAAAGCCAAGTCCGACAGGCTGCTAGTGCATCATGCTCATGGACATGACGGCCATGACGCTCTCGATTTCGCGCACGGCTTTCACGGTAGCCTGGCCGATCAGGTCCAGGCGCGCCAGCGCGGCGATCCGGTCGCGGACCCGGCTGAACTCTTCGGCCGTGAACAGGTCTTCCATCAGGCGGCAGGCGTTGCCCAGGCCGATCAGCACCACGTCGCGCGGGTCGGGGATGGCGTCGCCCAGGATCAGCTCCCGCAGGCGGGTGCGGACCTCCTTGATCTCGCGGTCGTTGACCAGCGGGTAGCGGCGCACGTCGAACACCCACAGAATGCGCCGGTTCTCCTGCTTGAGAATCCCCTTGGCGATCAGGCGGGCCAGCACCCGCTCCTCGATGCGCCCGTTGCGGTCCGCAAAGCGATCCAACCAGAATGCCGTGGTCTGCGGCTCCGCCTTCTGCTGCATTTCCCGCAGCGGCTCGTCGAGCAGCGGGTCCCCGGTGGAGGTTGCCGACATGACCCGCAGAGTCGTCATGTCGGTGTCGATGCGATCCACCAGCGCGAGTTCCATGAGCAGGGCGGCGGCCAGGGCGTAATCCAGCGCGGACGTCGGCAGGGGTTTGGTGAGCCCCTGGTGGTCGTCGAGCGCCAGCAGGTAGATCTCTTCGGCCAGGCTGAGCAGACCGGACGCGGAAGCCAGCGGTGCGGACGGCGGCGGAACCGCCCCGCCGCAGCTGACCACGGCCTCGGGCAGGGTGGCAAAAATCGACAGGACGGCAGAAAATCCAGCCGTGTCCAGGATCTGCCGAATCTGGGGCGGGGGGCAGGCCAGCGCCAGCCTGCCCTGCGCCTGTTTCATGCGCTTGGCGCCGGAGAGGAAGGTCCGCAGCCCGGCGCTGCTCACGTACTCCAGGCCAGCGAGGTCCAGCACGACCTGCCGGGCGCCGCCGCCGATGAGCGCATTCAGGCGTTGATCCATCTCGGGTGCGCTGGTGGAGTCCAGCCGGCCCAGGGGCTGCAAAACCGTGGTGTCACCCTGCTTGCGTTCTTGGATCGTCATGGCGCTTCCTTTTCCCGGGTTGTGATGTGCTTCGCCGGCTCGGTTTGCAAAGGCAAAGTCACAGCAGGGAGAATGTCAAAAACCGCAGGATATGTCCAGATCCCGCAAACTAGCAGCCTTATCGGCAGATAGTTTGTGCCGCCACAAAGCTAAGACCGACAGGCTGCTAGATGATGATGACGCTGTTGAGCGAGCCGTGCTCGTTCGGCACCCAGTCGGGGCAGGCAGGATCGGCCACCCACGTTCCGCCGACCACGAACTTGTACTCGTAGCGTCCGGTCGCAAGGGTGATCGTGCTCTGGAAAAATCCGCTCCGGGCGTCGTGCGTGAGCTCGTGCTCGTCCGCGCTCCACCCGTTGAACGTCCCCGCAACAAACACCTGGCACCCCGGGGGCGCAGCAAACCGGAACAAAACTTTTTTGGATGCCGTCCGGGATGCCGGCCTCGCGGTTTTCCTTGCCGCCGGCTTCGCCGCTGTCTTTGCTGCCGGCTTTGCCGCCTTCTTTGCAACCTTGGTCTTCTGCATGTCAATTCTCCAGATACTCCCCAAAAATATGAGAGTTTTAATTTAGCAGATCAGCAGCCCCGTTCGCTACTACAGAGTGAGCGCCCAAAGTAATCGGTTAGCAACAGGGGGCGGAGGTTTCGTGCGAGGGTAAGCGGAAGGGTGTCCCTTCTTCGGCCACACCTGCCGCTGAAATCGCACATTCACACGGAAAGGGCGAGTCCCGCGGCAGGCCGCGCCGCACAGCGGCGCGCTACAGTCTGTCGCCCCCGCTTGCTCGTTCCCCTGTAGTGCGCCGCTGTGCGGCGCAGCAGCGCAAGCCTCGCGGCAGCCGCGCCGCACAGCGGCGCGCTACAGTTGCGCCCGCAGGCTTCCTCGTCAACTCTGCCTTGCGCCCGCCCATAATGCCACTGCGTAATGGATCCGTGACAGGGTGGCTGCCGGATTCAGGAGTAAGTCGGCCATTCCTTGATCCCAACGCCCGCCTGGCGTCGCGGAGCTCCGCCCTGAATTCTCCATGGTCAGCGGCCGCCGGAATTGGGTATGCTGCACACGTTCCGGCCACCCCATCATGCATTCATGTCCAATGCCAGGCGGGCGTCAGCCCGCAACCCAGCGAAAGAACAAGTCAAGGACACCGAGAGCACAGAGAGGAGCAGAGACCACAGAGAAAAGCCTGCCTGCGTCCGCAAACCGGCCGTAGCCGCATGAAAAAAGCCCTCTGTGCTCTCCTTCTTTCGCTGTGACCTCTGTGTCCTTCCAGATGCTGCGGGCAGGAGCCCGCCTTAGGATGCCCCCGACATGAACAGGACAACAATCGAACGAACGGTCCGCAGTTACGGATGGCTGCCGGACCTGCCGGATCAGCGCGACTACCGGTATGCCGCGCCGCGGCGCGTGCTGGCCAGGCTTCCCCCGGCGGCGGACCTGCGGCCGAAATGCCCGCCCGTCTATGACCAGGGCGAGCTCGGCAGCTGCACCGCCAATGCCATCGGTGCCGCGCATCAGGTCGAGCAGCTGCGGCAGGACGCCGGCAAGGCCTTTGTGCCCTCGCGGCTGTTCATCTACTACAACGAGCGCGTGATCGAGCACACGGTCAACGTGGATTCCGGGGCCACGCTGCGCGACGGCATCAAGACCGTGGTCAGGCAGGGCGTCTGCCCGGAAACCATGTGGCCATACCAGGCGGCCGCCCTGACCCGTCGTCCGACAGGTCCGTGCTACCGGGATGCGCTCAACCACCAGGTCGTGTCCTACCGCCGGCTGCAGCAGACCCTCGACCAGATGAAAGGGTGCCTGGCAGACGGCTACCCGTTCGTCTTCGGGTTCTCGGTCTACGAGAGCTTCCACAAGCCGTCCGTGACCCGCACGGGAACCGTCCCCCTGCCCGCTCGCCGCGAGCGCGTGCTGGGCGGCCATGCCGTGATGGCGGTCGGATACGATGACGCGAAGCGGCACTTCATCGTGCGCAACTCGTGGGGCCAGAAGTGGGGCCGGCAGGGCCACGGCTTCATGCCGTATGATTATCTCACCGCCGCCGGCCTGGCCGCGGATTTCTGGACCATCAGGATGGTAGAAGTCTAGCAGCCGGGTCGGCACAAAGTTTGTGAAACCTCAAGCCTATGCCCGACGCGGCTGCTAGAACTCCACCCGCAGGGGCTTCTTGAGGGCAAGGCCGGCGAGGAGGCTCAGGCGCAGCACGACCACCCCGAAAAGAACGGGAAAAGGCCGCCAGCCCCACCTCAGGCGGAAGCCGCCGGAAGGACACAGAGGTCACAGAGAAAGAAAGAGAGCACAGAGAGAATTACATGCTGCTGCGGCCGAACCCGACGCCACGTGCTGAAGAATGACCGGAAGCGCGGCTCCGGAGAAATGTCCACGGCCGTCCCGGCCACATCAACAGCACCACCAGGAAGAGCAGCGCGGCCGGGCGGGCGAGCGTCCAGTCGCCCCAGCGGGTGTACAGCGTGGGGAGCGGCTGCCGCGGCACGGCCAGCATGCAGGGCAGTACGCCGGCAAAGCCGGAGGTGTGTCCGTTCGCCTCCAGCACCTGCCGGAAGCCGACCGGGGTGATGACGCCGGAGACGCCGGTGTTGGCGGCACGCACCATGGGAACGCCATTCTCCACGCAGCGGAAGACCGCCTGCGCCATGTGCTGCTCCGGCTCGATAGACCCGTTGAACCAGGCGTCGTTGGTGAGATTCACCAGCAGCCGCGCCCCCTTGCGCACGGCCTGGCGCGCCAGGGGCGCAACCGTATCCTCAAAGCAGATCAGCGGGCTGAACGCCAGCTCGTCCGCCGGCAGGCCGGCGGCGCCACGCCCGCGGCGCGGGATGCGCAGGATCGTGCTTTCACGGCCCGCCGTGCAGCTGAACCCGACCGGCGACAGCTTCTCCAGCGCCGGGATGATCCGGTCGCCCGGGATGTATTCGCCGAACGGAACCAGGTGCTGCTTGCGGTATGTGCCGCACGCCACGCCGTTGGAGCTGAACAGCCAGGCCGCGTTGTAGAAGCGCCGGTCGGCATAGCGCGGCGCCCGGCCCGGATGGTACTCCACGGTGCCGGTCAGCAGCGGCGCGCGCGCGGCAACCGCACCATTGCTGGCAAGCTCCATGGCAAAAGGCTCATATGGCAGGCTGCGGATGAGCGCCGTCTCCGGCCAGACCACCAGGTCCGGGGAGAGGGCGGAGATGCCGGCTGTCATTTCCAGCAGCGTCCGGCGCACGGCTGGCTCGGTCGTGTCCTCGCGCTCGAAGATGCACGGCGCATTCGGCTGCACCAGCGCCACCTGCCACACGGGCTCGGAGAGCGCCTGCGCGTTCCACCGGCGGATGCGGCCGGGCCCCCAGAACAGCACCAGCGCAAGCAGCACCAGCAGGGGGATGAACGTCTCCAGACCGCGCAGCCGGCCGCCCACCAGGTGTTCGCCGAAGGTGCGGTTGCGCATCGTGGCAACCATGCGCTCGACCATGCTGGCCGCCGCGCTGTTGGTCAGCACCACGAGCATCGAGACGGCATACACGCCGCCGAGGGCCGCCACCTGGATGACGCGCGGGGTGGCGTAGAATGCCACGCCCAGCGGGTTCCAGGGGAAGCCGGTCAGCAGCACGCAGCGCAGGTATTCCGCGCCAACCCACAGCAGCGGCTCCAGGATGGCCACGGCCAGCAGGCGCGTGGCCAGGTTCTCGTGCCGGTGCACCACCTGCCACACGCGCGATGCGGCCAGCGCAAACAGCGCGATGTAGAGGCCGCAGTAAATGGCCAGCACGGTGTGGCCGGCCACCACCAGCGGCCAGGGGCCGCTGTTCGCAATGAGCCGCCAGAGCCAGGTCAGCGAGAGCAGCCAGAAGATGATGCCGCACAGCCACCCCAGCCAGAAGGCGCGGCGCGGCGCGGTGTTCCGGACCACGAGCAGCAGCGGCACCAGCGCAAACCAGGCGCCATCGCTCCCCAGCGGCGCCGGCGGAAAAACAGACCACAGGATCAGGGCCGAGGCCGCCACCGCGGCCAGACGCAGCCAAAGGCCGGCGTCGCGGAACAGCCGCGCGAGCGTCTGCGAGTTCGTCAGGTTACTCTTCTGCATCGTGTCTCCGTCGTGCGCTGCAGCGTATCACCAGGCAGCGGGGGTGGTCAATGTGCTGCCAGACACCCAAATCCTCGCCTAAGACCGACCCCTTCGCTTGTAAACATGCCTTTCGCCTG
>JBAWXQ010000120.1:0-8053 GCA_037144015.1 bacterium | reverse complement strand
CGCCCGGCGGCTCGTTCATCTGGCCGAAGATCATGGAGGTCTTGTCGATCACGCCCGAGTCCTGCATTTCCTGGTAGAGGGCCGTGCCTTCGCGGGTGCGCTCGCCGACGCCGGCGAAGACCGAGTAGCCGCCGTGGGCATGCGCGATGTTGTTGATCAGCTCCTGGATCAGCACGGTTTTGCCCACGCCGGCGCCGCCGAACAGGCCGATCTTGCCGCCCTTGCGGTACGGCGTGAGCAGGTCGATCACCTTGATGCCGGTGACGAGCATCTGCGTCTCCGGGTTCTGGTCCACGAACGCCGGCGGCGCGCGGTGGATCGGGCTGTGGGCCACGGCCTTGACCGGGCCGCGGTTGTCGATCGGCTCGCCCAGGAGATTCATGACGCGGCCGAGCGTGCCGGGGCCGACCGGCATGGCGATCTCCTCGCCGGTGTCGATCACCTCGGTGCCGCGCACCAGGCCGATGCAGGAGTCCATGGCAATGGTGCGCACGCGGCAGTCGCCCAGGTGCTGCGCCACCTCAAGCACGAGGTTGTTGGGGCGGTCGTTGAGCAGCGGGTTGGTGGTGCGCAGGGCGCTCAGCAGGCGCGGGCGGTATCCGTCCGGAAACTCCACGTCCACCACGGCGCCGAGCACCTGGTTGATGCGGCCGCGGGGAAGGTCTTGTTTTGCTGTGTCGCTCATGGGCATTTGCTCCCTAAATTTTCCGTGCCGGAAAATTTAGTTTGGGTTGGTTGAAATTCCTGCTTTTGTTGGGGTGCGATGTTCTTGTTGGCACGCGGAACATACGTGCCGATCTCATCTGGTTTTGCATCCTTGGGTTGGCCGACATACATACATACATACATAAATACATACATCCATTTATCATTTCCGTTGTTCGACAAAACGGCCCATCACAGTTTTCCGCTTGTTGTGTCAACCCAGTAAAAGCCGCCGCCGGCCGAGTTTTCGCAGGCAACAAACCTGCCGGTCGTTCGTGCAACCTTGGACGTCGGTTCCTGAGCAAACGCCATTGCGGCCATCAGAATGAAACCTGTGGCCATAACCAGCCTGCTTTTGCAAACACATGCAATCATTGTCAGCCTCTCCCGTTCGCACCCCACAGTAGCCATTTGTCGGCAAATCGTTCGTACATGGCAGGGGTCTTCTGCCGACAAATGGCTACGACAGCGCCTCGGCACCGCCGACGATTTCCGCCAGCTCCTTGGTAATGGCGGCCTGCCGCGCACGATTGCGCAGGAGCGTCAGCTCCGATTCCATGCGGCGCAGGTTGGAGGTGGCGTTTTCCATGGCCACCACGCGCGCGGCGTGCTCGCCGGTGACGCTGTGGAGCATGGCCTCATAAATGCGGAAGATCTGCCACTGCTTGAGGATCTGCTCCAGCAGGCGGTCGCTGTCGGGATCGAGAATCTGCGATGCGGCGGGGCGGCTGCCGGCCGGCCGGGGCGGGAGCCGGACCGGCAGAATCCGCTCGACCTCCGTGCGGCTGACCATGGGCGAGATGAACCGGTTGAACACCAGGTGGACCTCGTCGTAGCGCCCTTCCAGAAAATCCTGGCCGATCCGGCTGGCGATCTGCATGGCCTCGGTGGCGGTCGGGTGCGCGGTCATGGGGAACGGCTCCGTGCCGCGCATTTCGATGTCCTTGCGCAGCCCGAGGTGCCCCTTGCGCCCGAGGAACGCGGCGCGCAGGATGCGGAACCGCTTGCGCTCGGTGTCGGTCCAGCGCCGGGCGGCGCGGATGACGTTGGCGTTGAATGCGCCGCAGAGGCCGCGGTTCGAGGTGACCACGATCAGCAGCCCGTTCTGCGCCTGCACCGGCTCCGCCATCAGGCGGTGGCGCCTGTGCTCCGGCTGCTGGATATCCAGCAGCAGGCTGGCCAGCTCGCGGCCGTACGCCTCGGACTTCTTCAGGTCCGACTGCGCGCGGTGCAGGTGCGACGCCGCCACCATTTTCATGGTGGAGGTGACCCGCCGCATGCCGCCCATGGAGGCCAGGCGCGCGGTATATTCCCTGTAGGTTGGCATGGGTGGTTAGGGCTTCGCAAACGGTTGGACGACCTCTGAAATCATCTTCTCCAGCAGCCCCTGCAGCTCCGCGTCCAGCTCGGCTTTCTTCGCAAAGCGCGCCGCATACGCCTGGCCCGTGGTGCTGCTGTCCACGGCGTCGAACAGGGCGCGGCAGAACGGGATGACATCGCTGTCGGCGACGTGGTTCAGGTGCTTGCGGGTGCCGGCAAATAGCACGGCCACCTGCTTCGGAACGGCGACGGGCCGGTTCGGCGGCTGCTTCAGGATTTCCATCAGGCGGCGGCCGCTGTTGAGCTGGTCCAGCGTGGCGGCGTCGAGGTCCGACGAAAATCGCGCAAAGGCCGCCAGTTCGCGGTACTGCGCCAGGTTCATGCGCAGCGACCCGGCGGTCTGCTTCATGGCCTTCACCTGCGCGTCGCCGCCGACGCGGGAGACCGACACGCCCGGGTTGATTGCCGGCCGCTGCCCGGAGTTGAAGAGGCTGGGCTCGAGGAAGATCTGGCCGTCGGTGATGGAGATGACGTTGGTCGGGATGTACGCCGAGATGTCGTTGGCCTGTGTTTCGACGATCGGCAGCGCGGTGAGGCTGCCGCCGCCGCGCTCGCTCGACAGCTTGGCGGCGCGCTCCAGCAGGCGGCTGTGGAGGTAGAAGATGTCGCCGGGGAAGGCCTCGCGCCCCGGGGGGCGCCGCAGCAGCAGCGACATCTGGCGGTAGGCCTGCGCGTGCTTGGTGAGGTCGTCGTAGATCACCAGCGTGTGCTCGCCGCGGTCGCGCCAGTACTCGGCCATGGCGCAGCCGGCGTAGGGCGCGAGGTACTGCAGGGGCGCCGGGTCGGAGGCGCCGGCCACGATGATGGTGGTGTAGGCCATGGCGCCGCGGTCGTGCAGGAGCTTGTGCAGCGACACGACCGTGGAGTTCTTCTGGCCGATGGCCACGTAGAAGCAGCGCACCCCGGTGCCGGCCTGGTTGAGGATGGCGTCCACCACCAGGGTGGTCTTGCCGGTCTTGCGGTCGCCGATGATCAGCTCGCGCTGGCCGCGGCCGATGGGGGTGAGCGCATCAATGGCGATGATGCCGGTCTGCAGCGGCTCGCGCACGTTCTGGCGCTCGATGATGGACGGCGCCGTACCTTCCACCGGCTGCCAGATGTCGGTCTTGACCGGCTCGCCGCCGTCAATCGGGTGGCCGAGGGCGTTCACGACGCGGCCGGTCAGGGCCGGGCCGGCCGGGACCGACATGACGCGACCCGTGCGGCGGAAGACATCGCCCTCGCGGACGCGCGCGACATCGTCGAGCACGGCCACGCCCACGGCCTCCTCCTCGAGGTTGAGCGCCAGGCCGGCCACGCCGGAGGGGGTCTCCAGCAGCTCATTGGACATGACGTTGCGCAGGCCGTCGACGCGGGCGATGCCGTCGCCCACGCTCAGCACGGTGCCGATTTCAGCCACGTCGGTTTCGCGGTCGAACGCCTCGATCTGGCGGCGCAGCAGGGCGGAGACTTCATCGGGCTTGAGTTGGCTTGTCACGTGGGAGGCTCCTTCAGGCTTGGGCAGTTGCGGCGCCGGGCGCGCGCCCGGGGTTGTCGAGCGCCTGGCGCAGCCGGGCGATGCGGCCCGCGAGGCTGGCGTCAAACACCTGGTCATCGATGCGAATGGTCAGGCCGGCCAGCAGCGCCGGGTTGGTCTGCACGTCCAGGTCCAGGCGGCCGGCGTCGGCGCCGCCCATGCGGGTGCGTATGGCGGCCAGCGTGGCGGCATCCGGTTCCTGCGCGCAAACCACGTGCGCGGTGCGCCGGCCGTCGAGCTTCCGGACGGCCAGCTCAAACCGCTTCGCCACCGCGGGCAGCAGGTGCAGGTGATTCCACGCGGCCATGCGCAGCAACAGGCGCAGGGTCATGGGGGAGACCAGGCCGGCCAGGCGCTGGCCGCCCTCGGCGATGCGCCGCACCGGCGAGGAGATGACCCGCCGGCAGATCCAGCGGCGCAGGTCCGGCGATTCCGCCAGCGCGCCCATCACGGCCGCCAGGTCGCGCTGCACGGCCGGTATGCCGGACGTGATGCGGGCCGCCCCCAGCAGGGCGCGGGCATAGGCGCGGACGTAGGCGGCGTCAGAAGTCATGACGGCAACTCTCCGGCCATGCGCTTCTCATAGGCGCGCCGCTGCTCCGGCGTCAGCTGCTCGGTCAGCATCCGCTCGCTGAGCTGGATGGCCAGCGCCGCGGCTTCCCGGCGCAGCTCTTCAATGGCGCGGCGCCGGGCCGCGGCAATCTCCTGGCTGGCGTCCTCCACCAGGCGTCTGGACTTCTCGTGCGCCTCCTTCTCCAGGCGCGCCGCCGAGCGCTCCGAGGCGAGGCGCCCCTCCTCGGCCATGGCGCGGGCACGGTCGAGGGCTTCGGCCACGATGCGGCGGCTCTCCGCCGCCGAGGACTCGGCCTGCTTGCGGGCGAGATCCGCCTCGTCCAGCGCGGTGCGGATGTCGCGCTCGCGCTTGTCGAGCGCGCGCAGGATCGGCTTCCAGGCCAGCCGGTGCAGCAGGACGGCCGCAAGCAGGAATGCGGTCCACGTCAGGAGCACCATCTTGCCTGAAACGTCGATGGCGCTGGTAGGCGCCAGGCCGGCCAGCCCGCCGTGCGCGGGTACTTCAGCGGTGGCAATCGTTTGGGTTGCGTCCGACATGTCCGTTTCCTCGGTGCCCCCCGGTTCACGGACGACCGGCGCGCCGCTGTGGCGGCGATGCCATTGTCCGGGTCCGCGGGAGAGCCGTTTGGTTGCCTGCCGGCAGGGCTACTTCATCTGCATGAAGCAGATCACCAGCGCGAACAGCGCCACGCCTTCAACCAGCGCCGCGCCGATGAACATGCTGACCTGGATCTTGGGCAGCAGCTCGGGCTGGCGGGCCATGCTCTGCAGGCCGTTGGCCCACAGCAGGCCGATGCCCAGACCGGCGCCGATGACGGCCAGGCCGGCGCCGATCGCCGCGAGGGGAAGGTGACTGAGTTCCATGTGCTTTCTCCTTGTGATGAGGTGAGGTCAGTGTTCGGGATTCAACATGAGGCCCATGAAAATGGCGGACAGCAGCGTGAAGATGTAAGCCTGGAAGATCACCACGAAGACCTCGAACAGGTAGAGCGCCACGACCACCACCATCACCGGCAGGGCGTACAGGCCAAAGGTCACGATCAGCCCGAGCATGGCAAACACGATGATGTGCCCCGCGAGCATGTTGGCAAACAGACGAACCATCAGCGCAAAGGCGCGGGCCAGCAGGCTGACGACCTCGATCGGCACCAGCACGGGCAGCAGCAGGGCTGGCGCGCCGTGCGGCACAAACGACTTCAGGAACCCGCCCACACCGCGCCGCAGCACGGCCAGGCCGATGGAGAGAACCAGGAACAGCAGCGCCATGCCGCAGGTGACGCCCACGTTGCCCGTGGCGCCGCTGCAGAACGGCACCAGCCCGAGCCCGTTCAGCGTGAGGATGAAGAAAAACAGCGAGCAGAAGTACGAGGTCATCCGCCGCCCCTCCACCGGGCCGAGGTGCGCGATGGCGATGCCGTCGCGGATGAACACGACATAGGCTTCGAAGACGTTGGCCATGCCGGTCGGGACCGGGCGGTGGCGGCGGGCGGCGATCGAGGCCAGCAGCACCGTGATCAGGACGGCCAGCCCCAGCATGACCCAGTCGTAGCGAAGCCAGTCGAGCGCCGGGACATGCAGAAACGGGAGGTTCCAGGTGTGCCCGTTGGAAGCATGGTTCAGGACATGCTCGTCAATAAACTCCCGAACGAGTTCCTGTTTGTTTGGGGCGCTCTCCAGCACAATGCCTTCTCCATAAAAACAACCCATTTACTTTACCTTTTTCGTGCGGAGAAATGCAACAGCTTTTATACCACATCGTGGTGGGGAAGGGCACATTGCACTCCCGTCGACATTTGGCCGGCGCTGTTTTGCGGTGCATGGGACGCCTATTTTTGCCACAATTCCCGCCGCGCACGTTTGTACCCCGTGGAAGGATCTCAGCCGGAATGATGACGCTCCCTGATTTGATGCAGGATCCCCGCGCGCTGGCGGCCGTGCGGAATGCGCTGGCCGAGGACATTGGCTGTGGCGATGCCACCACGCTGTCGCTGGCAGATCCTGCAGTTCTTGCGCGCGGCGCCATCCTGGCGCGCCAGGCCTGCCGCGTGGCAGGTGGCGGCGTGGCCGCGGCCGTGCTGCGGGAGGTTGATCCGGCCATCCGGTGCACCACCATCATCCCCGACGGCGGCGAAGTCGCGGCGAATGGCGAAATCCTCGCGCTGCACGGGCCGGCGGCCGGCATCCTGACCGCCGAGCGCACGGCCCTCAACTTCATGCAGCGCATGTGCGGCATTGCCACGCGCACCGCGCAGTTTGTGGAGGCGGTCCGCGGGTGCCCCGTCAAAATCCTCGACACGCGCAAGACCACCCCGGGCCTGCGCCTGTTCGAGAAGTACAGCGTGCTCTGCGGCGGCGGCTCGAATCACCGCTTCGGCCTGTACGACCGCGTCCTGATCAAGGACAACCACCGGCGGCTCTGGCACAACGGCAACCCCGCCCGCCTCGACCTGGCTGTTGCCGCGGCACGGCAGCGGTTTCCGGATTTGCAGGTTGAGGTGGAGGTGGAGAGCCTCGCGGAGTTGCAGAACGCGCTGAATGGGCGCCCGGAATGGGTGCTGCTGGATAACATGTCCTGTGACCTCATGCGCACCTGCGTGGAACTGTGCCGCGGCCTCACCCAAACCGAGGCCTCAGGCGGCATCACGCTGGCCACGGTGCGCGATGTGGCTGCCACAGGGGTGGACGCCATCTCCGTCGGCGGCCTGACCCACTCCGCGCCGGCCATTGACCTGTCGCTGGAGTGGACGGCCGTGTGAACAGGCTTCAGGGTTCAGGCGCCAGGGTTCAGGCGCACGCGTGAAACGTTTGCAAAGGAAAGAGCGATCTGGTTGACGCGATGATCAAGTTAGAGCCTTTCAGTCAACATACACGTTATTGCGTGTATGTTGGAGCATCCAAGTGGAAGGACACAGAGGTCACAGAGAAAGAAAGAGCTCACAGAGAGAATTTTGTTCGTCTGCGGCCGGCTCACCGGCCGCAGTCAGAAATTTCTCTGTGGTCTCTGTTCCTCTCTGTGTTCTCGGTGTCCTTGATTTGTTCATTCATTGGGTTGCGGGCTGACGCCCGCCTTACTGTATTGTGCAGCTGAACCCTGAGCCCCGAGCCATTCCATGCGCTGTATTGTAATTGACGTTGGCAACACTTCCACCGGGGTCGCGCGCTATGATGGCGGGCGGATCTCGCACATCTCCCACATCAACGGCGGCGTGCGCAAGCGTCCGGATGCGTGCGCAACGGCCGTGCGCCGCGCCGCCGGGAGCGGCGTGGCTGGCGCGGTGCTGGGGTCCGTGGTGCCGGCGGTGAATCCGGCCTGGCAGCGCCTGGTCAAGCGCGTGGCAGGTGTGCCGCTGCTGGTCGCCGGCGCCAGCACCCCCATGCAGGTGCGGGTGGATTACCCCCGGCCGGAAACCATCGGCCCGGACCGCCTGGCCAATGCCTGCGGCGGCGTGGTGCGCTATGGCGCGCCGCTGGTGGTGGCGGATTTCGGCACAGCGCTGACCTTCGACATCATCACCGCCGATTGCCGCTACATCGGCGGCGTCATCGCCCCGGGGCTGCCGGTCATGACCGACTACCTCTTCGAGCGCACCGCCCTGCTGCCGCGGCTCAAGCTCGGCGGCGCCTGCCCGCGCATCGGCCGCAGCACCAAGGGCGCCATGCGCATCGGCGCGCACATCGGCTACCGCGGCATGGTGCGCGAGATCGTAAACCACCTGCGCACATCGCTGCCTGGCAGGCTGCATCTCTGCGCCACCGGCGGCTATGCGCGCTGGGCGATTAAAGGACTGGACATGCCGTTTGTGATCGACCCGACGCTGACGCTCTTCGGCCTGGGTTGCATTTTTGAAGCGCAGTGCAAGAAAAAGCGGGCGTGAGCCC
>JBAWXQ010000119.1:0-8054 GCA_037144015.1 bacterium | reverse complement strand
CCGGGCCGCCAGCCGGTCCCGCAACAAGCAGAGGGACGACAGAGTCAGCCGTGAAATAACGACTAAATAATAGCGCATTTAGGCCTGACTTTGCAACACCTAGCAGCTGGTCGGACTTAGCGCTGTACCTTCACAAATTTTGTGCCGACCAAGCTGCTAGTTGGCGGGACGCAATCGCCAAGCGCTGGATAACAGTGTAATACGCAACTCAAAGAGCAGCCGGAACCAATTTTCTGTCTGTAATTGAGTCTTCGCCACCCGCGGGCAGCGGGTGGCTCAACTAGGAGACGGTCGGCAGAAGGCCCTGGACCGATCCGAGGCCTAATTCCGACAGTCTCCTAGCGATAATGCAAAGGTCGTGCCGCCTTCGTCGCTGCGCGTGAGAACGAGGTCACCGCCGTGGGCGCGGGCGATTTCGCGAGCCAGACTCAGCCCCAGACCTGCACCTTCGATCTTGCGGCTGCGGGACTTGTCCGCGCGGTAGAAGCGCGCAAAGATCCGCTCGTGGTCTGCGGCGGGGATCGGCGTGCCGGTGTTGGAGACCGACAGCACCACGCGGCCATCGCGGCGCGCGAGGTCGATGGCGACCGGCCCTGCGGCGTCGCCGAACTTGATGGCGTTGGAAATCAGGTTCTCAATGGCCAGGTTCAGCAGGTCGGCGTCGGCTGTCACGGAAAGGTCCGCGGGCGCCCGAAGTGTCGTTTTCCGGCCGGGGGCCAGCATCTGGATGTCTTCGAGCAGGGTCCGGACCCGGGAGACGAGGTCGACGGTCTCGAGGCTGAGCGGCAGCTGCCCGGCGTCCGCCTGGGAGAGGAGCAGCAGCTTGCGCAAGATCGCCTTGAGGCGTTGCACCTCATCCAGCTGCTCCGCGCACTCGCGCTGCTCTGCGGAGCCGTCCGTTGCATGCTGCAGGCTGCGCTCCACCTGCGCCTGCAGGATGGCCAGCGGGGTCTTCAGCTCATGGGCGGCGTCCGCGCTGAAACGTGTGGCCTGCTGGAAGCTGCGCTCCAGGCGCTCGAGCATGCCGTTGATCAGCACGATCAGGTGGCGGAACTCCGTGTCGGCCCGCGCGTCCGGGATGCGCGCATCGAGCCGGCGCGCGGTCACCGACTCGGCCGTGCGGGCGATCAGGTTCACCGGCCGCAGCGCCATGTGCCCGACCAGCCAGCCTCCGGCCACGAGCAGCAGGAGCCCCAGCGGCGCAGCCACGAGCAGCGCGCGCTGGAAGCGGCCGATCTCGGCATGCAGGCCGGCCAGGTCCATGGCCAGGGTGACCGACACCTCCTCGTTGGCCAGCGTCATCACGCGCCACTCGCCGCGCGCGGCGCGCACCGTGGTATATGCCGGGCCGCGCACGGTCATCCGCGGCGGCGGCTCGGCTCGGTCCTGCGGCCCGCCGGTCGGCGGCGGCAGGCGGGGCCCCGCCTCGGGCTGCCGGGCGCGGCGCCCGGCGTCCGGCGCCGGTTCGGGTGGCAGCGGGAGTGGATGGCCGGGAAGCCCCGCCGGCCAGCCGGCCGTGGCGTACACGGTTGCGCCGCTGTCGCGGGCCACGCTGACCAGGAACTGCCGCGCCGCCTGCTCGCCGTACACCGAGCGCAGCGACTCGTCAAACCGCCGCCAGTGGTCGTCGGGCTGCGGCTTGCGGATCTGGGAATCCACCAGTGCGCGCAGCTCGCGGTCGATGCGCTCGCGCGCCACCCGGTTGAGCGCGGAGACGGCAAACACGCCGAACCCCAGCAGCAGGCCGCCGGAGAGGCAGAGGCTGAGCAGGCCGATCTTGAGCCGGAAGGAGTGCAGCATCAGGCAGCCTCCGGCTTGCGGAACCTGTACCCCACGCCGCGCACGGTTTCGATCCGCGATTTGCCGTCGGCCGGATCGATCTTGGCGCGCAGCCGCTGCAGGCAGACATCCACGAGGTTGGTGCCGGGGTCGAACCCGTACCCCCAGACGTGCTCCAGGATCTGGGAGCGCGTGAAGAGGCGCCCCGGGGAGCGCATCAGGTATTCCAGCAGGCCGAACTCGCGCGGCGGCAGGAGGATATCCTCGCTGCCGCGCCGGACCTCGCGGGTGATTAGGTTGACGGTCAGGTCGCCGGCGCGCAGCACGCTCAGCTGCTCGCCGGACGTGCGCCGCAGCACCGCCTGCACGCGCGCGAGCAGCTCGTCCATGAAGAACGGCTTGGCGATGTAGTCGTCGGCGCCGAGCTGCAGCCCCTCGACGCGCTCGTTGGCCTCCGAGCGGGCGGTGACCAGGATGACCGGGACCGTGTTCTTTCTGCTGCGGAGACTCTTGAGGATGCTGAGCCCGTCGCGGCCGGGGAGCATGATGTCCAGCACGATCAGGTCAAAGGTCTCGGCGCCGGCCAGCGCGCAGGCCTCGCTGCCGTCGTGGCTCACGGCCACGGCAAAACCGTTCTCCTCGAGCCCCTTGCGGATGAACCCGGCCAGTTTTTTCTCATCCTCAACGACAAGGATCTTCATGGCGCACCAGTGTTAGCACGGACGTGCGCAAAAGCCAAGCGCGGCGCGCATTACGGTTTTGTCATCTGCCTGTGTGCCGCCGGTAATTTGGGTTTCGTCTTGTATGGGCAGGGGGACAAAGGTTGTCTCCCGCGGAAACAACAGGAGCACGACCATGAAACGCACCACAATCCTGATCCTCGGGCTGGCGCTGGCCGCGTCCACCCGGTTATGCGCACAGCCGCGGGACGAGGCGCCGTCCGGCGACCGCCCGGCGCCGCGAGAGGATGCGCGCGGCAAAACAGAGACCCTCACCGCCGCGCAGCAGGCGCAGGTGAAGGCCATCCTCGCGAAACATGACCCCGCCGCGCTCACGGCTGACCAGGCCAGGGCCATCCACGAGGCTTTCCGTCAGGCCGGCATCCGCGGCGGGCCGGCGACGGGGGAGGCCATCAAGGCGGCCGGCTTCGATCCGGACAAGCTGCGCGACCTGGCGCCGCCGCCTGGACGCGCGAATGGCGAAGGCGGGCAGGGCAGGCAAGGGGAGCAGCGTCCACCAGCCCGGGAGGGCGGCCAGGCACCTGCCGCACAGCCCGCGGGCGGACAGCAGGCAGGTGGTGGCGCCGAAGACCGCCCGGAGCCGCGCGGCCAGGGGCAGCAGTATACGCTGGCCCAGGCGACCTCGGACCGCGCCCAGCTCAGCACCATCGCCTTCAGCGGGCTGGCGTTCCTGACGGGCGACTTTGGCGCGGACACCTTCATCCCGCCGGGCAAGGTGTGCGACTTCTTCGGGTTCCAGTACATGCGCGACATCGACGCGGCCCAGAAGGGGCACAACCCGAAGTTCCTGGACCGCGTGGCCGGCAATGTCCTCAGAATTCTCACGGACGACCAACGGAAGCTCTTTGTAGCGCTGGCGCAGCAGCAGGCGCCGCAGTTTAATGAACTGGCCGTGAAGCGCTTCCCGCTGATTCAGGCGTTCTGCCGCGAGCTCAAGGGCGAGATCCCGGCCGGGAGTACGGGGCTGAACCGGGAGGCGGTCATGAAGTATGTCGGCGAGATCTTCGCGTTTGATGCGCAGGTGAGCTACAAGCGCGCCAGGGTCTTCGGCCAGATCGCTTCCGCCCTCACGGCAGACCAGAAGGCGGCGCTGGCCGGCATGAAGTTCGGCGACTTCAACACCTGGCCGGAAGTCGACATGGACCAGTACAAGCTTCCCAAGGGGACGGACCGCTCCCTCAACATCGCCTACATGACCTATGCCAGCGAGTTCTTCAGCTGGTATGCCGGCTCCATCGAGGCGGATGTCTACTTCTGCCCGGAACGGCACGGCACGTACTTCGGCAGCTTCTATATGAAGGACATGCCGGCCATGGGAAAAAAGGATTACGACATCAGCACGTCCATCACCGGCGACAGCGGGGAGATGTTCCTCCAGGTGTTGACCGCGGAGCAGCGCGCGCCCGTCACGGGCATCATTGCCAGCCAGCGCAAGGACCTGCAGGAGATTGTCGAGGTGCGGCGCGCCGTATCCGCGGAGATGCGCAAGTTCCTGAAGGGCGCGGTGGCCGACGAGCAGAAAGTGCTGGCGCTGGGCCGGCGCTACGGCGAACTGGACGGCGAGATGTCCTGGATGTATGCCACGGCCTTTGCCAGGGCCAACCGGACCCTGACCGATACCCAGCGCACGATGCTGAAGAAGCTGCGCAACCTGGAGGGGTACACCAGCGCCCCGGCCTATCTCTACTCCACGCCGATGAAGGCGCTGCCGGCCATCCCCAGCTCGGACTTCCTGTTCGCGCCGCCCGCTGGCGGCGCGAAACAGGCGGCGGCCGCCGCAGTGACACCGGCTGCCGTACGTCAGGGTTTTTCGCTGACGAGCCCCGTAGTGACTGACGGCGGGGCGCTGCCCGGGGAGTTCACAGGCGATGGTGCCAGCGCCACGCTACCGCTGGAGTGGAGCGGGGCGCCCGCAGGGACCCGGAGCTTCGCGGTGATCATGCATCACACCCCCGGCCCGGGCGACGTGAAGTGGTACTGGATTCTCTACAACATTCCGGCGGAGACCAAGGGCTTGCCCAGGAATGTGCAGAATGTGGGCACCCTGGGGAACAACAGCGTCAACGGCCGCACCGTATACGCGCCGCCGCACTCCAAGGGGCCGGGGGCCAAGACCTACATCTACACGGTCTATGCCCTGTCCGCGTCGGTCACGCCCGGCGTCGAGCCGTCCAAGGTCAACCGCGCCGTGCTGCTGGAGGCGATGAAGGACAAGATCCTGGCCACGGCGGAAATGAAGGTAACGTACACACGGCCGGCGGGAGCGACCGGCCAGGCGGAGCCGCCGGCGCCGCAGCCGCGGGAGTAGCGCAACCTGCCGTTTGCCCGCGCGGCGGAACGCGCGGGTCACCTCTGGCAAGCATGGGATACAGAAACACATCCGGTTACAAGAGGCATCCGTCATGAAGACCGCCATCCTGCTGTTTGTGCTTCTGGCCTTGTTGCAGCTGGCCGGTTTCTGCGCCGGGCCGCCGCAGCTTGCGCCGGAGGTGCCGGCGCGCGCCGTGGACATCATCCTGGGCCGGCCCACGGG
Source organism: bacterium (assembly GCA_037144015.1). Classification (GTDB taxonomy): domain Bacteria; phylum Verrucomicrobiota; class Kiritimatiellia; order RFP12; family CAIWXQ01; genus CAIWXQ01. The sequence continues at coordinate 3,002 of JBAWXQ010000119.1, read as the reverse complement.
TACGTCCGTGGTGCTGAGCGTGCTGGGCGACATCGATACGACGGCGGTCGTTGCGTATGGGACGGCAAAGGCCAGCCTTTCCCGCCGGGTCAGCAATGTAGCGCTCCTGAAGGGGCAGCCGTGTGAAATCCTTCTGGAGAAGCTCATGCCTGACACCGCCTACGGCTACCAGTTGCTGAACGGGAGCGCGGAGAAACTCCTGGGCGAGGGGACGTTCCATACCGCCCGTCTGCCGGGTCGCGCCTACACCTTCACCGTCACCGCGGACTCGCACCTGGACGGGAACACGGACCCCGCGCTCTACCAGCGCACGCTCGCCAGCGCGCGGAGCGACGCGCCGGACTTTCACATCGACCTGGGCGACACGTTCATGACTGGCAAGCACGCGAGCCGCGAGAACGCCACGCGGCCAGGGATCCGCTGGCCGGCCTGCTCCAGGACTACTACGCCTGGGAGTGGGGCGATGCGCTCTTCGTGGTGTTGAATCCGTACTGGACCGCGGCGGATCCGTGCGCGGACGAGCGCTGGGGGCTTTCGCTTGGCGAAGCGCAATACACGTGGCTGAAGCAGACGTTGGAAGCCAGCCGGGCCAGATTCAAGATGGTGTTCATTCACCAGCTCGCCGGCGGGAACGACCGCCAGGGGCGCGGCGGGGCAGAAGGGGCGGCCTTTGGCGAATGGGGCGGGAAGAATGCCGACAACTCCGATGGCTTCATGGATCACCGGTCCGGCTGGGAGCAACCGATCCATCCGCTGCTGGTGCGCAACCGGGTGGCCATGGTTTTCCATGGTCACGACCATCTGTTTGCCAGGCAGGATCTGGATGGCATCATCTACCAGGAGGTCCCGCAGCCCGGCGACCCGCGCGGCAACACCCGCGCGGCCGCTGAATACGGCTATCGCGACGGCGTCATTCTCGGCAGCTCCGGGTACATGCGGGTCAGGATCGCGCCGGACAAACTGACCGCGGATTACGTCCGCCCGGACCGGTCGGTGGCGCACACATACATGATCGGCAATTTCAGCAAGGCGGGAGAGAAGCCATGAGATGGGTTGCCTGCAGGCAGTTGGCGAATGTGTGTAATCCAGGGTGGCCCGCGCGTTCCGCCGCGCGGGCTCAGATGCAGGTCAGTGTACAGGGTTCAGGGCAGAACGGCCCGCCCGCGGAGCGGCCGGGCCACCTTTCGATGCGTCCGGCGCGTGCAAGCTGGCATGTTGTGCTTCTGCTGCTGGTGACAATGGTGGGCGTCCGTGCGAGCGCTGCCCAGGATGGAAGAGCGCCACGCGGGGATCGTGCTCCGCGCAGCGACCGCCCGCTGCCGGCGCTGCCTGCCGACCTTGCGCCCCTGGACAGGTTGTCCGTGGTGCTGGGGCGTCCGACCGACCGGTCCGTGACCGTGAGCATCCTTTCGGCCGACGCGCGGGAGGGGTACTGCGAATATGGCGGCGTCGCAGGCCGGTACACGCACCGGACGGCCAGCACAAATTTTCCGGCTGCCCGGCCGGTCGATGTGCTGCTCGACAATCTCCCGCCGGACACGACATGCCATTACCGGCTGCGCTGTCGCGCGCCCAACGAAGCCAGCTACACGGAAGGCGCGGCCGGCGCCTTCCGAACGCAGCGCGCGCCCGGCAGCACGTTTATGTTTGAGGTTCAGGGGGACTCGCACCCGGAGCGGCCGCAGCAGTTTGATGCCGCGCTGTATGCGCAAACCCTGCGCGCCGCGGCCGCCGACCGCCCGGATTTCTACCTGCTCCTGGGCGACGACTTCAGCGTGGACACGCTGCGCACGGTCAACGCCGACACCGTGGCGCAGCGCTACCGCTTCCAGCGTCCGTTCCTGGCGCTCGTGGCGCAGTCGGCGCCGCTCTTCCTGGTCAACGGCAATCATGAACAGGCGGCCATGTGCAATCTCGACGGCACGGCGAACAACGTGGCGGTCTGGGCGCAAACAGCCAGGAATCGCTTCTTCCCCCAGCCAGCCCCGGACGGTTTCTACACGGGCGACACCACAAACATGCCGTTTATCGGCGCGTTGCGCGATTACTACGCCTGGACCTGGGGCGACGCGCTCTTTGTGGTGATTGATCCGTACTGGCATTCATCCGTGCCGGTGGACAATGTCTTCAATGGCGGCCCGAAGAACGGCGACCTGTGGTCCGTGACGCTGGGCGAGGCGCAGTACCGGTGGTTCGGACAGACGCTCGCGTCCAGCAGGGCCAGGTTTAAATTTGTGTTCACGCATCACGTGCTGGGCACCGGCCGCGGCGGCATCGAGGGCGCCGGCCTCTATGAATGGGGCGGCCGGAGCCGGCGCGGCGACTGGGAGTTTGCGCAGAAGCGCCCCGGCTGGGAGCTCCCCATCCACCCGCTGATGGCCACGAATGGCGTGACGATCTTTTTCCAGGGGCACGACCACATATTTGCGCGGCAGCAGCTTGGCGGCGTGGTGTACCAGACTCTGTCCGAGCCGGCAGACCCGAACTACGTCCGGGCCGAGTGGGGCTCCGCCTATCGCACGGGCGACACCCTTCCGGGCTCCGGCCGCGTGCGCGTGCGCGTCGCGCCGGAGAAGGTGCGCGTGGAGTATGTCCGCTCCCGGCTGCCGAAGGATGCCACGCCAGCCCATCCGGATGGCGAAATTGCGTTCGCCTACGAGATCCCGGCGCCCTGATCCCGCCCCGCCCCCGCGCAACTCTCGCGGTTGGGGCCTCTCCCAAATCTACGGCTAAGGACGACCGGCCTCTTCGCGAACCTGCCTTGATCACAACGCCCGCGTGGCGTCGCGGAGCTCCGCCCTCCAGGATGCATCTTCACGTGTTTCTTGTTTACGCATTTTGGCGGAGCTCCGCGACGCCACGCGGGCAAGGCGCGCAAGGGTCGCTCGCGGATGACGGGACTACCGGCCGGGTTGACATCTGTGTCTGCCCGTGTTATCGGTATGTTCAACAAGTGGCCGGGGTGTTCTTCCGTGCGGAAGAGCTGAGATCACACCCGTAGA
>JBAWXQ010000118.1:0-8083 GCA_037144015.1 bacterium | reverse complement strand
ATCCTTCCTCTATTCCTCGCGCGGAACTGCCGCCCCCTGTCGCCAACCCATTACCCCTTCGCCGCGTCTTGACATTGACAAGGGGTGGAGTCACCGGAGAGAATGGCGCCACATGGAAACCATTGACAGCGCCTTTCCCGAGTTTCAAGCCTCTGTCCTGACCAGCAAGCTGCGGGGCGACCGCCTGCTGGCACCGCTGTGCGGCGCGCTGGCCTTCCTCTTCTACTGGCTGCTGACGCCCCACTGCCTGCCGCCGGGCGCACCTGCGGAGCTGACCGCCACAGCCATGGGGCTGACCGCGCAGTCGCCGCCTTTCCACCTGCTGTGGCGTTCACTGGCCTCGCTGGCCGCGCACATCCCCGCCGGCACCATGACCGTCAAGCTGGCGCTGCTGAGCGCCATCTGCAGCGCTGCTGCCGCCAGCCTGGTCTACCAGGTGTCCGCCGAGCTGATGATGCACCGCCTGATCCCGAACGGCACCCAGGTCGACCGGCTCAAGATCCGCGCCGTGCAGCTGGGCGGCGTGGTGGCGGCGCTGGCCTTTGCCACCGCCTCGCCCGTGGCCCTGGCCGCGACGCGCGCCTCGCTGCGATCCCTCGACGTGGTGCTGCTGCTGGCGGCCGTGTGGCTCTTTCTGCGCTACTACGACGGCAACCATGTCATCCACCTCCTGCTGGCCGGCACGGCCTGCGGGCTGGGCATGGGCGAAAACCCGGGGTGCTGCGCGGCGTTCGTCGTCGTGCTGCTCTGGGGGATCATCCTGCTCTGGCGGCAGGACCGCAGCACGCTGCCCATGCTGGCCTTTGCCGGCCTCGCACTCCTGATCATGCTGCTGCTCTATCCCGGCCTCTGCTATCTGCGGCATCTGGCTGGCGGCGATGCCCTCCAGCTCATGGGCGGCCACTACCGCGAGCTCCTCCAGGATTACACGTCCTCCCGCACAGGGCTCTTCCTGGGCGCGCTCTCGCTGCTGCCGCTGGTGCTCGCGCTGGTGACCATGAGCCAGACGCTGAACTACAGCGAGGACTACGAGTCGCTCCTGACGCTGTCTGCGCTGGTCATTGCCGCGCTCCTGATCCTGACCAACGCCTTCCCCTCGTTCCGGAACTTTGCCCTGCTCAACCCGGAGCCTCCGGTGCTGCCCTACCTTTTTGCGGCCATGACCGCCGGGTTCGTCTCCGCCTGCTGGTGGACGATTGCCCTGAACCCGTCCTCGCCGGGCGAGGAACTTGACGAAAACGATCTTCACCATCCGGGCACGCTGCACGTGGTCAAGGGGTTCGGCTACGGCGTCGCCATTGCCATCATCTCCGGAATCGGCTTCGCCGGCTTCATGACCCTGAACGGCCTGCGCAGCCGCCCCGACGGCTATCCCCAGCTTTGCGCGGAGACCATCATCCGCAACCTCAGCACGCGCCAGTGGCTGTTTGGCCGCACCCCCGCCAACACCCACCTCGCGGTGCTGACGCGGGACCGCGGGCTCCACCTGCGGATTCTGCCGCTCACCGCCGACCCCTCCTGGTCGCCCCGGATGCGGCAGAGCCTTGCGAATCTGGTGGCGCACGACGCGAGCTTCAACGGACTCGACCGCACGCAACTGGCGGAAGCGCTGACGCTGGGCCCCGACGTCTTCCTGCGCACCTGGCTGCTATCCGATCCCCTGGCCTGCGACAAGGTGGCCATCGCCGGGCCGCCCCTCATCTGGTCATCCTGCAGCTTTACGCCCGTGCCCGAGCTGTTCTTCTTTGGCGCCAGCGCCACCCCGCGCCTGCCGCGGTCCGACTTCGCCGACCAGGCGGTCCAGGCGGAGCAGACGCGCCTGCGCGCCGGCTCCGGCGGCCCCGTGGATGGCACCATGGCCCATGTGCTCGCCTCCGCCGACCAGGCCCTCGCCGCATCCGCCGCCTACGCCACCGCGGCCTTTCGCCGGGCCGGCGCAACCAACGCCGCCGCCGCGCTGGCCTCCTGCTGGGATGTTCCCAGGGCCCCGCCGCCGGAGCGCCGCAGCCTCTTTGCCACGCCGCTGACCTGGGTTTGGGAAACCACCGTTCTCCCCGGAAGACCGGAACGCAACGACATTCTCCACACGATTCGCGGCGACGATTTGCTTTCCGCCCTGGAGCAAAAAGAAGACGCCGCCAGCGTGCGCCGCACCACCGCTTCCGTCAACCGGCAAACGCGCACAACCGGAGACTTCACCGAGATTTACGCGCTGGCACGCAACAGCGCCGACATGGCCATGGTCAACCAGACCTTCTCCTGGCTGGGGCAGCTGGACCAGGTCGGCGCGCCGGCAGCCCCGCTGCGGGTCCTGCGCGCCGAGGCAAATCTGGCCGTCACCGGGAGCATCGAGCAGGCAGGCAACCTGCTGCAGGAGGCCACGGCTGCATTCCCGCGGGACCTCTGGGCGCGGCACCTGCACATCGCCGCCCTGCTCCAGCGCGGCGAGATCGACCGGGCCGACCAGGAGCTTCTCCCCGCCATGGAAAAGGCGGGCGGCGACGCCAACAACGCCCTTGTGCGCCTGACGCGCGCCCTGATCCTGTGCGCCCGCGGCGGGCCCGCCTCCCTGCGCACGGCCCGCACGCTGTTTGTCGACGTGGCCAACGCCAACCCCGACCTGCTGGTCGCGCGCGAATGGGCCTTGCGCCTGGATGTGCTGCTGAACGACGATGCCGCCACCATTCGCGATGCCGACATCCTGGTGGCGTGCGATGAAAACCACGCGCAGGCCAACTACGCGCTCGCCCTGCTCGCGGTGCGGACACGGCAGCTGGCAGAGGCCGACCACCGGTTCCGGCAGTCGCTGACAGGCTACATAACGCCGCAGGCCCTGGTCGGCCGGGCCCGCCTCCACTGCCAGCGGCGCATGGTTACCGAGGCGCTCCAGCTCGCGCGCAGGGTCACGTCCGAGTATCCAGCCTATGCCGACGGCTGGCTGGTCCTGGGCGACGCCCTGGAGGCATCCGGAAAACCCGGCGAGGCCGCGGTTGTCCGCTCGCGCGCCGCGCAGCCGGCGCCGTGAGGGGGAGACCGGTGATCGGTGACCGGTGACCGGTGGGAGGTGGGAGGTGGGAGGTGGGAGGTGGGAGGTGGGAGGTTGTCGGTAACAACCGGTCACTGATCACCGATCACCGGGATTGCCTGTCGAAGCCCGTTGAAACCGCTGCGCCATCATCCCGCGCACATGCCGGACGCCCGCAGCCAGCAGATACGCGGCTGCGGCGACCTCGACAATCGTTGCGCCCGGCGGCCATTCCGGCCCGTAGCTCAACGCCAGGCCGCCCGTGGTCACCACAAAGCAGATCCCGGCAGAAACCGCCATCATAGGCACGAGCCGCCGCACCAGCAGGCCGGCGGTTGCGGCGGGCAGCGTCAGCAGCGCCAGCGCCAGCACGATCCCCGAGACTTTCACCAGCAGCACCACCGTCAGCGCCGTCACCATGAGAAACCCCGTCTCGAAGAGCGCCACGCGCACGCCGCGCAGCCGCGCGTGATCCGCATGGAACCCGATGGCCAGCAGCTGATTGTAGAAGAGCCCGACCAGCGCCAGCACCAGCACGTCGAGCCCCGCCATCACCGCCAGCTCGGACGGATCCACCAGCAGCAGGCTGCCGAACAGATAGCTCATCAGGTCGTCCTGATAGCCGGGCGTGGCCGCAAGGAACGACACGCCGATCGCCATCCCGACGGCCCAGACCATGCTGAGCGCGGTGTCGGTGCGCTGCCGGTACCGCACGGTCAGCCAGGAGATCAGGGCGGCCGCGGCCACGGCGGCAAGGGCGGCGCCGAGCATGGGCGTAAACCATTCCACGCCGCACGCGCGCTGCAGGTAGCGCGCCAGCCCGAGCCCCGCGAGCACGCAGTGCGAAATGGCGCCGGCCAGGTACGTGGTGCGCCGTACCACCACCAGGCTGCCCACCACGCCGGCGGCCACGGCCGCCAGCGCGCCGGCCAGCACGGCGTACTGGAGAAAGGGGAAGCGCAGCAGATCGTGCAGGAAGGTCATTTCTCGTCCCCGCCCTCGCCATGGTGCGGCGTGTCCAGCGCGGCGGAAGAATCGATCACGTGGCACTCCGGGCCATGCTGCAGCAGCGCCAGGTCGCCGCCCGAGGCCTGCCGGATGGTGCCTGAAGCCACGTCGGCCAGCACCTGCATCTCCGCGGTGCGGTTCACGCAGAGCACATGCGTGGCATGTCCGGTCACGGCGCCGAGATTGTGCGACACCATGATGATCGTCCGGTCGGCCTTGAGTGCGTGAAACAGGGCGTGCAGCTGGCGGGTGGCGGCCGGGTCCACGCTGGCGGTCGGCTCGTCCAGCAGCAGCAGCTCCGGCGCGGAAACCAGCGCCTGGGCAATCAGCACGCGCTGACGCTCGCCCCCCGAGAGATCCGCAAACGGCCGGCGCTCGAACCGCTCCATGCCCACCTGCGCCAGCGCGGCACCCGCGGCGCGGCGGTCATCTGCGCGGTACGGGCCCATGCAGTGGCGGTCCACGCGCCCCATCAGCACCACGTCGCGCACGCAGACGGGGAATCCGGGGTCGAACGGCAGCGCCTGCGGCACATAGCCGATGCGGCGGCGAACCGCCACGGGCGCGCCGTCCAGCACGCGCACCCGCCCGAAGCGGGGCGCCAGCTCCCCGAGCAGCAGCCGCAGCAGCGTCGTCTTGCCGCCGCCGTTGGGGCCCACCACAGCCACAAACGCGCACGCCGGCACGCGGAAGGTGACATTGTGCAGCACCTCCTGCCCGCCATAGGCGAAGCAGACATCCTCCACGACAATGGCGAACTCATGCATGATGGCGGGTACTATGCTGCTCCGCGGCCACCTCCGGGTGCGCGTCGAAGAAGCGGTAAAGCGTGGCGCGGGCCACGCCCAGCGCGCGGGCCGCATCCCGCCGGTTTCCCCGGCACCGGACCAGGACATCGCGCACGCGCTCGACGGTCAGCGGATCGCGGGCCGGCGAAGCGGGCGCGGCGGCGGCAGCAGTGCGCGCGACAACCCGCGACGGCGGCAGGTGCTCGGGGCGGATCTCCTGGCCGTGGCACTTGACCAGCGCATACTGCAGCCAGTTTTGGAGTTCGCGCACGTTGCCCGGCCAGTCGCAGGTCAGCAGCACATCCATCGCTTCCGGGCTGAGGCGCACCGTGGTGGCGCGACCCATCTCGGAGAGGAACCGCGCCAGCAGGTGATCCACCAGCAGCGGGATGTCTGCCAGCCGCTCGCGCAGCGGCGGGATCCAGATCGGCACGACGTTCAGGCGGTAGAACAGGTCCTCGCGAAAGCGGCCGTCCGCGATCTCCTTCTGCAGGTCGCGGTGTGTGGCGCTGATCACGCGCACATCCACCTGGATGGAGGCCTCGCTGCCGACGCGCTGCATCACGCCCTCCTGCAGCACGCGCAGCAGGCGCACCTGCATGGCCGGCGAAATGTCGCCGATCTCGTCCAGAAAAATGGTGCCGCCGTCGGCCAGCTCGAAGCGCCCCTTCTTGTCGCGGATCGCGCCGGTGAATGCGCCGCGGACATGTCCGAAGAGCTCGCTCTCCAGCAGCCCCTCGGGAAGCGCGCCGCAGTTGACCGCGATGAACGGCTTGCCGGCGCGCGGCCCCTCATTATGGATAGCCGCGGCCACCAGCTCCTTGCCGGTGCCGCTTTCGCCGCGAATCAGGATCGGAACCGTGCTGTCCGCCACGTCGCGGATCAGGTCGAACACCTCCTGCATCTTGCTCTCGCGGCCGACAATTCCCGCAAACGACTGCAGCTCGCCCATGCGCCGGGCCAGCGCAAATTCGCGGGTAATGTCGTGAAACACGGCCACAAGCCCCGCCCAGCGGCCATCCGCCTCGCGCAGCGGCCGGATGCGCGCCTCCAGCGTGCGCTGCTCGCCGCCGGTCGTCGTGAGTTCGATCCGCTCGCGCCGTTCGTCAAAGCCCGGCTCCGCGGCCGCCGGGATGTTCGCCAGCACGCACTTGCCGCCGCAAAAGCCGCAGCCGAAAACCTGGTGGCAGTCATGGCCCAGGACGTCCTGGCGGCGACGCCCGGTGATCTCCTCGGCGGCGCGGTTGAACAGCACGATCCGGCGCTGCAGGTCATGCGCCAGCAGGCCGTCGGAAATGCTGTCGATGATCATGGCGCTGTAGGCGCGCGAATCGGCGATGGCCTCCAGCGAGCCCTGCTCGAAGAAATCCCCGGTCAGCCGCCGGATGGTGTCGCGCAAATTGCGGAACGCTTCGCGCCGCGCCCCGATCTCCTGGCTGAACCGCGTCGGATCCGGTAGCTTCCAGTGCAGCAACGTGGGGCGGCCCGGGAGCAGCGGCAGCTGCGCCGCCGCCTGCGGGCAGACCACCACGACAATGTCATATTCGTTTCGCAGCACGTCCTTCAGCAGGACGCCCGGCTCGTCGCCGAGCGGCAGCCCGGCCTCCGCCATGACCTCGTCCGCCAGCGGGTCTTTCCTGCCGTCCTCGACCGTGGCCACGGTCACGCTGAGACCCGCCATGGCGCGCCGGCGCGCAAACGCGCCGGCCATGTGACAGCAGCTGCTGCACTGCAGGCCCAGGAATAGCAGGCGGATGTTCATACGTAACCCGTTGCCCGGCTATTTTGCTTTTACATCGTATGCGGCCAGGGCGGCGCCATGCCGCACATACAGCACGCCGTCGGCGAGCACGGGCTGGGCCCAGTGCTGCTGCTGGCCGAAGTCGACAGGGAAGGATCCGTTAACCTGGCAGGCGTCTCCGCTGCGCTTGACCAGGAATACCTTTCCGCTTTCCGCATACGCCAGAATCCCGGCCTCGGTCGCGGCGATCGACGCCCTGCCGACGCCGTCCAGCTTCGAGAGCACATTGCCGGTCTGCGGGTCGATACAGAACAGCGCGCCCGTGGAGGCGCTCGACAGGTAGAGCCGCTTGTCGAGCAGCAGCATCCCGTGGAAGTGGCAGTCCGCCTCCTTCACCAGCCACAGGCGCCGGGCGCCGTCCGCCCCGATTTGCAGGCCTTCGGTGCCGTAGCCATAGCCGGAGGAGACCACCACCCGGTCCGGACCCACAGCCACCGGTGTATTGGGATGCACGGCGTACTTGTTCTTGTGCGGGTGCTTCCAGAGCACGGCGCCGGTCTCGGGGTCAAGGCCGACCACGTTCTCCGCGGTCTGCGTCACGATCTGCCTGCGGTTGTTGAGCACCAGCAGCGCCGGCGAGCAGTAGGCGCTGGCATCGCCCAGCCCCTTGCTCGTCCAGACGGTCTCACCCGTGGCAATGTCGAGCGCGGCCACAGCCGCATCCGGTCCGCCAGGATGACAGATCAGCTTCTTGCCCACCAGCAGCGGCGACTCGGCAATGCCCCACTGAGTGTTCCGGCCATTGAAGCGCTCGAACGTGTCCACGGCCCAGATCTTCTGGCCATCCCTGGCATTCACGCAGACCACGCGCCCCTGGCCGCTGACGAGATAGATTCGACCGTCAGCAACCGTCGGTGTCGTCCGCGCCGACTCGAAGCTGGCGCCCCATTCCGGGCCGTACTCGTACTGCCAAAGGATCGCGCCGTCCGCAGCATTCCGCGCCTCCAGGATGCCGGTGCGCGCCTTGCCGGCACCGGTGGACCCGGCGATGTAGAGCGCGTTGCCCACCACGGCCGGTCCGTTGTACCCCGCCCCGGTGGTGGCCACCTGCCACAGCTTCTTCGGCGGCTGGGTCCAGTCCGCCAGCACGCCGGCCTCCTTGGAAATGCCATCACGGTCCGGCCCGCGCCACTGCGGCCAGCCTGCCGCAGCGGCACACCCCGCCAGCGCCACCGTCGCCAACAAAACCACCCCGATTTTCCCGCTTGTCATGGAAGCCTCTCTTGTTGTGCTCGTATCTGTTCAGATCAGCACGAATGTCAATGCCCGAAAGCCGCGTCAGAACGGCCACGGCCACAACCATGACCCGTTCGCCGACCACCCGCCCGATCGGGCGGGACAGCCGGAATATACCCTGCCTCATGAAAAGGAGCAACAAGTGGAAGGACACCGAGAGCACAGAGAGAAACAGAGACCACAGAGAAATGCCTGACTGCGGCCGGCGAGCCGGCCGCAGCAGCA
>JBAWXQ010000117.1:0-8150 GCA_037144015.1 bacterium | reverse complement strand
CTTGTAAAGATACAAACTGTCTGCCGACCCGACTGCTAGTTTGGGGGGCGCATCCCCGTTTATGTTGACGTTACGCGTTCTTGCTGGGAGCGCGGGCGTGCCTGGGGACGTCGAAGCTCCTTCCTCTGCTCCTCGCGCGGAACTGCTGCCGCCCCCTGTAGCTAACCGACTACCCATCAGGAGACTGCGCCGGGCAGGCTGCCAGCCGCGTTCAGCCGCACCAGCTCGGCCACGGACCGGACCCCCATCTTTGCCATCACCCGGCCCCGATGCACCTTGATGGTGCCCTCTTCGATGCCAAGTTCGGCGGCGATCTGCTTGTTCAGCATGCCGGCGATAACCCGCACCATCACGTCACGCTCGCGCGGGGTCAGCGTCTGTTCCCGTTTCCGGGCCTCCGCGGTCGCGGCACGCTGCAGGCGCAGGGCCTGGTCCTTGCGCAGCGCCAGTGCGACTGCATCCAGCAGGACCTGCCCGTCGAACGGCTTGGTCAGGAAATCCACGGCGCCCCGCTTCATGGCGCGCACGCTCATGGGAACATCCCCATGCCCGGAAATGAAGACGATCGGCAGGCCGCAGCCAATTCCGCCCAGCGCATCCTGCAGGCCCAGGCCGTCCAGCCCCGGCATTTTAATGTCCAGAATCAGGCAGCCGCCCCCATCGGGAGCCGCGCGCGCGTGCTCCAGAAACTCTTCCGCTGACGCGAACAGCTCGACGTGAAGACCAGCCGACCGGAGCAGGCGCGCCAGCCCCCGGCGCACAGAGTCATCGTCGTCGACGACATGGACCGTCGCTGGCGGATGTGCGGCCGCAGCCTTTGCCACGGCACCTTCTTCGACAGGAATGTTCATCTTCCATCCTCCACCGGCAGCGTGAACGACACCCGGGCCCCGCCATCGGGATGGTTCTCCGCCCAGATCCGGCCGCCATGCGCCGTCACGATGGACCGGGAGATCGAAAGCCCCATGCCGAGGCCGTTGGCCCGGGTCGTGTAAAACGGCTTGAATAGCTGGCTTAGCACCTCGACCGGAATGCCCGGCCCATGATCCCGCACGGAAATCATGACCTGGCCGGCCGTATCAAGCCCCGTGGACACCCGGATCACGCGGGCGGCCGGCGCCGACTCCTGCACGGCCTGCTGGGCGTTTATGATCAGGTTGAGCAGCACCTGCTCGATCTGTGTCCGGACAGCGCACACCCGGGGCAGCCCGGCGGTCGCCGCGACCTGGATGCTCCGGTCCTGGCGCGTGAGATTCGGGTGCAGGAGGACAACCACCCGCTGGACAGCCTGGTTGATATCCAGCGACTCAGCAGGGGAGTTTTCACCCCGCAGCATGGCCCGGATGCTGCCCACCACGTCGCCGGCGCGTTTGCCATCCGCCACGATATCGGCAAGGATCTCCTGGATCTGGCCCAGATCGGGCGCGGTCTTCCCGAGGAACCGCTGCGCCGCCTGCGCATTGCTCAGGATCCCCGCGAGAGGCTGGTTGACCTCATGCGCCAGAGAGGAGGCGATCTCGCCCATAATCTGCACCCGCTCCAGGTGGTAGATCTGCCGCAGCTGCTCTCGCGCTTCACTCTGCGCCAGCTTGCGTTCGCTGATATCACGGGCGATGCCCTCGAAACCAACCGCCGCGCCTGCCGCGTCCCTGACCGGAGCACCGCTTGTAATATGCCAGCGCCAGGAGCCGTCCATGTGCCGCACACGGTACTCGACGGCCTCTTGTCGCTGCCCCGTGGCCATTACCTGGCGCTGGAAGGTTACGCACACCGCCAGATCGTCCGGATGGACAAAGGCCTGGAAGGGTTGCCCGACGACCTGCGCTACCGGATGCCCGAGCAACAAGGTCCAGGCGGGAGACACAAAGGTGAAAACCCCGTCGGCCGAGAGGGTGTAGATCACGTCGTGGATGTTCTTGACCAGGGCGCGGTACTTCAGCTCACGCACGCTCAGGGTTTCGGTCAGGCGGTCGGCCATCGCCTGCGCCCGGGCGCGGGTGTCCTGCAGCGAGCGCACCAGGGCGAACAACAGCAGTGAAATCAGCGCGCCGCCAAACAGGGAAAACCAGGTGGTCAGGTGCTGCATCGCTAACCACCCGGGGCTGTGCAGGGCAAAGCACAAGGTCCAGCGGCGGCCATTGAAAACAATCGGGAGCTGCCGCGTGAAGCGCGCGTTCGCCTCGGGGGTCTCCGGGCTGGCGGGAAGCGTGGCGGTGAACAGCCTGCGGGCGGCTGCCGGCGGGCCGTCGAAGATCGACAGGTGCAGCTTCCGTGCACGCTTCAGCCCGGGACCGCCCAGGATTCCCAGCAGCAGGTCGTTCATCCGGTAGGGGCTGTAGACCCAGCCGCGGATGGCAGCCCGGCGCTGCGCCACGGTGGCGACCGGCAGACCCTTGTGGTAGACCGGAACATACATCAGGGTTCCGACCTGCACATTCGCGTCGGTTTCCTGAACCAGGGTGACCGCGCCGGAGAGCGTGGCGGCATTCTCATCCCGCGCCCGCTCCATGGCTTCCCGGCGCACCGGTTCCGCGAGCATGTCGTAGCCAAAGGCCCGCAGGTTGCGCCCGGATAACGGCTCCAGGTAGATGATGGCAGAGTAGCCGTCGCGATCGCCACCCGGCGTCACCGTGTACGCCGGAAACCCCTCGCTGCGGATTTGCAGAATGTGCCGGGGCAGCTCGGCTCGCGGAATGAAGAGCGCGAAGCCGATGCCCTGGATTCCGGGAAGCTGCTCCTCCGGCTTCTGCGCCCGGTTGAAAATGCGCCACTCGTCGCGCGTGACATCCTCAGAGGCATTAAACAAAGCCGCCCCGGCGATCAGGATGCGCGCGTGATTGGCGATCCGGTCGGCAATGCAATTGTGAATGTCGTTGCATTCCGCGTCGAATTCCAGTGCGGCTTGCCGTTCCGCATTGCGGTCCATCTGCCAGGCAACAACAGCAGAAACCAGCAGGCCGGCCGCCAGGATGATCCAGGCCGTGCGCCGGCTCTGCCGCAGCGCGGTGATGGCGCCGCCAATTCCGGCTGGCCAGATTTGCATTATGCGGCCATCCTGTTGCGTGTCCGGCTGCCTGCCCGGCTGCCGGAACCGGCATGAAGCAGCGAGTTCATGATGCGCAGCCTGTCAGAAGTGCGGACAAACGTCAAGATCACCGCGTAGCGGTTAGCGACCGAGGGCGGGGTAGCGGTATCGCTATCGGGATCGGGACCGACTGACTGAGACAAATCGCAGGTCTGCACAGCGAATCAGGAGCGTTTGGTCTCAATCGTCCTCGTCCGTCGTCCTCATCCATCGTCCTCGAATGCCACTCCTTTGGCGTTCGCGTACGACGGACGAGAACCGCTCGCGGTGCTCGCTGAGGACGATGGCTCCCCATTCCACCCAACCGCAGCGTGTTGAAGGCAACGCATCACCTTCCCGCGAGAGTACGCGGAAGGATGTCCTACGCGTCGAACCTTTCCTCGTGCCCGAGCTTCCATTTGGGGCGGTGGCCGAAGAGCACGGTGCCGAGGCGCACCCAGGTGGCCCCCTCCTCCACGGCCACCTCGTAGTCGTTGGACATCCCCATGGAGAGCTGCGGCAGCCCCACGCCCAGATCGCGCTGCAACCGGTCGCGCAGCTCGCGCAGCCGCGCAAAGACCGGCCGCGCCTGCTGCGGCTCCGGGAAAAACGGCGCCATGGTCATCAGTCCCACCAGCGTCACCGCACGCATCTGCAAGGACCGTTCGACCACCGCCGCCACGTCCTGCGGCTGGAGGCCGAATTTACTGGCCTCGCCCGAGACATTCACCTCCAGCAAAATGCGCGGCGCGCACCCGGCCTCGTCCGCCACGCGCTCAATCTGCTCCAACAGCCGCAGGGAATCCACGGCGTGGATCACCGAAAAAAACTCCAGCGCGGCCCGCACCTTGTTGCGCTGCAGGTGGCCGATCAGGTGCCATTCGGGACCGCTCGGGCACTGCTGCATCTTGGCAGCGCCCTCCTGCACGCGGTTCTCGCCCAGCTTGCGCAGCCCCGCCTGCCACGCCTCCGTCACCACGTCGGGCCCAAAGGTCTTGGTCACGCCAATCAGCTCCACCTCGTCCGGCTTGCGGCCCGCGCGCGCACATGCCGCGGCGATGCGCTGTTGAACTTCGGCGATACAGTCGGAGAGGGGGCGATCGATCATGGTGGGTATCCTAAAAACAAGAGAAGACAATTCTAAGAAATTCAAAGACAGGTTTGGGATCGGTAATTCGAAAAGACTACCGTGCGGCGTCCGGTTTTCCCGCTAGCCAATCCGGCAGGTAGCGGCGCTGCACACCCTGGTAGTCGTCCCCCATGGCGCGGTCCAGCGTCAGCAGGAGCTTCGGGTAGTTGTCGGCCACGGCCAGCAGCGGCGCGACTTCGCGCTCGAGCGTGGCCCGGGTCGGCAGCAGATACGCCACCTGCACATACGTCTTCCGGCCATCGCGTTCAGCCACGAAGTCGATCTCCCGGTCGCCGATCCGCCCCACCGACACCTGACAACCGCGGCGTAACAGTTCGAGACAGACCACGTTCTCCAGCATGCCGCTGATATCCTGCGCACGATAACCGAGCAACACCGAGCGTAAACCGAGGTCGCCCACGTACTGCTTCTCGTTCACCTCCAAATGCCGGTGCCCCCGGATGTCGTACACCAACACGCGATGCGTCAAATGCGCGTCCGCCAGCCAGCGCAGGTAGTTCAGGATCGTATCCACGCCGACCGAAGTCTTTTGGTTCTTTAAAAACGCATTGATCCGGCTGGCGTTCGTGAGATTGCCGATATTGTCGAATACGAACCGCACCACCTGCTCCAGCAGGGCATGGTTGCGGATCTGGTGACGTTGCACAATGTCTCGCAGCAGGATCGTGTCATACACGCCCGCCGCAAATGGCCGAAAGGTGGCGTCGTCCAGTCGGCCGAACTCGTGCAGTCCGGGCAGCCCGCCGTACTGCAGAAAACGCGCGAATACATCCGCCGCATCGGCACCCTGCAGTCCGTGAAAGTCCGCGAACTCCATGAATGAAAGCGGGAAGACCCGTAGCTCTACAAAGCGCCCCGCCAACAGCGTCGCCAGCTCCCCGGACAGCAGATGCGCGTTTGACCCGCTGATTACCACGTCCAGGTCGCGCCGACCGGACCAGTCCGCAACCGCCCGTTCCCACCCCTCGATCTCCTGGATCTCGTCGACGAACACATGACACATACCGTGCCCCTTCGGCCGCGCAGCCGTGACGTGCGCCACCAGGTCGTGATAGGTGCGGATGGCGTCGAAGGCGTAGGACTCCTTATCGATGTATACGATCCGTCCGCGGGCCACGCCTTCGGCCGCCAGCTTCTCCATCAGCAGACGCATCAGGCAGCTCTTGCCGGATCGCCGCATCCCCGTCAGAACCTTGACCACGGGTTTGCGTAGAAAGGGTTCGATCTGGCGCAGATAATTACTTCTTGTATACACGACACAGCTCCACGGCGAATGTATTTCATTTGATATATCCAAAATGTACCCTATTGGCACGTGGCATGCAACGGCAAGATTACAGCCAAGCATAATCCGATCAGGCCGGCAAGCACGAGTCTCTGTAATTCCGGATGAGATCTCCACCCGCTAATTACGTCTTTAGCAATTCCCACAAGCCCGCCCGTCAAAACAGCATCAGCGCTTTCGCCAAGCACAGCCAGCCGCGAAGAAGGCCTCTGAATACGACGAAAGCCCAGGATGCCGCAGACCAAAATGGTGAATGAACTAAGTCCCGTCACTGCCGTCAGCGCCAAGAGTACTACGTCACTCGTATTCATTCGTAATGCCGCCCTGGATCGGGAAGTATGCTCCACCACCCTGCGACCCGCCACCGCGGCCACCGCCCGCGGCTACAGCATGTGCCTGTCTGCCACCTGCCACCTAACTCCCGCCACCAGCCACCCGCTACACCCTCGGCGCGCAGGCTTTGCGCCGCGCCAGGATGCGCTCGCGCACCAGCGCAATGTGACTGCGCAGGTTGTAGAGCTGGTCGGCAAACCCCAGCGGCACGGAGACGCGGATCACATCATGCTCGACCCGGTCGATCTCGGCCATCAATTCATCGGCCAAGACTGCATCAGCGAAGTTGACTTGCGCGTCGATATCGGAGAGTTCCCGGTACCAGCGCGTGATCCGGCTGCGGATCCGCCAGCGGAAGGTGGGCGGCACGATCTTGAACAGCGGCAGCAGCAATACCAGCAGTGGCACCAGCATGATCTTGATGCGGTCCACGGTGTTGGCGACCCAGAATGGCAGGTAGCGCTGCAGCACGGGCGGCCCGAACTTGAAGTAGCGTTCGGCATCCCGACTGAGCGGCACATCGGTGTAGAGGCGCGACGGGAACAGCCCCGGTTCCGCAAAAATGTCGCCCCCCGCATGCACGCTGGCCGCCGCCTGCAGCGTCAGGTCCGCCAGCGCCGGGTGGAACGACTCGCGCGCGACCAGCATGGCCGCCGGCGACACCAGCCGCACATCCGTGGCCGGCACGTTGTGCTCCAGGTCCACAATCCCCTCGGGCAGGCGCACGGCCGAAAGCGTGCGGAACCGGCGCGCATAGGCATTGGCGCGCACAAATCCCATCAGTGCCAGGCGCCGGTCCTCCAGTAGCCGGCGCACCGATTCCGCCTCGAAGGAGGAAACCATAAACAGGGCCTCCACGCGCCCCGCCAACAAGGCCGCCACGGCATTCGTGCCGCCCAGCGGCAGCAGCGCGGTGTTCTGCGGCTGGATACCATTGGCAGCCAGCAACTTCAGCGCCAGCGGACGCGTGCCGCTCCCTTCGGCGCCCACGGCCAGGGCATGCCCCTTGAGATCGCAGAGCAGCGGAAAATTCGTGCCTGCACGATGAAACACCCACAGGGGTTCATAGCCGACCGATCCCAGGCCGACCAGTCCTTTGGAAGTGTCCTCGTCCATCACGCCGCCTTGCACCAGCGCCACGTCCACGTGTGCGGACGGATCTTGCAACAAGCGCAGATTCTCGACCGAGCCGGCCGTCTCCACGACCTCGACCTGAATGCCGCGTTTGGCCATGAAGGCCGCATACTGATGCGCAAATCCGTAGTAGGCGCCCCCTTTGGCGCCGGCGGCCAACCGGAACACCCGTGGCGGCGGCGCGCCGACAAAGTGATAGGCCACGGCAAAGCCGGCGGCTGCAATCAGGAAGGCCGCGCCGTACATGGCCCAGAAGGAACGGGATATTTTCATGGGATGGTTCCTGGGGAACGCGGGTGACAGGTGGCAGGTGTTAGATTGTTGCGATGCCTATGCGTCGCATCTAGCATGATCAAGTGGACGGACACAGAGGCCACAGAGAAAGAAAGAGAGCACAGAGAGAAATTCATGCTGTGGCGGCCGGCTCGCCGGCCGCAGTCAGGCATTTCTCTGTGGTCTCTGTTCATCTCTGTGCTCTCGGTGTCCTTGATTTGTTCATTCATTGGGTTGCGGTTGCCCGTCCACGGGCGCATCCGCGATCCATACAGTGCCTTCTTTTTGGCAATGCGCCTCATGCATGTCACCTGACGTCTGGCTCCTGACGCCTGAATCCTTCCCTACGCTTCCATCCGCCCGCCGATGGCCCGCTTCAGCGTCAGCGCATCGGAATACCCCACGCCGCTGTCGGCCGGGAGGCCGAAGGCCAGGCGCGTGACGCGCACGCCGCGGGGGCGCAGCATCTCGGCGATAAAGCCGGAAGTGGCGTCGCCCTCCATGTCCGTGCTCAGCGCCAGCAGCACTTCGCGCACCTGCCCGGCGGCCACGCGCGCGGCCAGCGCCTGGAGCCGCAGCTCCGCGGGGCCGGTCTGCTTCGCGGGGGAGAGCTTGCCCATGAGCGCATGGTAGCGCCCCTTGAATCCGCCGGAGCGCTCGATGGCAAGGATGTCACCGGGCTCCTCGACCACGCAGAGCAGCGCGTCGTCGCGGGAGGTGTCGGTGCAGAGCGCGCAGGGGGTGGCATCCACCGTGGTAAAGGCACCGCAGCGCTCGCAGCAGCGGACGTTCTGCCGCGCCTGCTGCAGCGCCTGGACCAGGTCGTCCAGCAGCGGCTCCGGGCGCCGGACCAGCGCCAGCGCGGCACGCTCCGCCGAGCGCCGCCCCAGCCCGGGGAGGCGGGACAGCGC
>JBAWXQ010000116.1:0-8283 GCA_037144015.1 bacterium | reverse complement strand
CTAAAGCTGAACTTGTCCTCTCCAGGACTGATCTTTGTTACATCGTCCGGGGCGGTGCAGACGTTCTCTGGTCAACCCCCAGTTCTTCGAAGGACGCCCTCCGGCAACACTGCGTGGGATTTCCATCAGAATGAAGGACAGGTGGATCTTCACAGTCGACTGACCTCGACTCTCAACGCGTACCGGGACTACTGGCATGCGAAATGGACGAAGAAGGCCGAATCGGCTCGCCGGGACTGACCCGTGAAGGTCCGCCCGGCTGCCAGGAGTCAGGACAGACGCCTGACGAGCCATGGAAAGAAAACGATTGAGACCGACATGGATGTGAATGACAAAATGACCGCAGCCGTTCTGCTGCCACGATTGCATTGGAGTGGCGTATTGGTCCATTCTTAAGTCAGGGCGGATGAAATCCTCCCAGCCCCGTCTCGCGCGATACGTCGCTGCGCAGTCCGGACTTTAACACCATTCTCAAAGTCGTTGGCGCACTCGGACTGAAGTTACACGCCGCACCCGCGGCTGCCTAATAAAAAGGCCCAACCAAGCGATGCAGGCCGATGGCGATGCCGCGCAACAACCTGACCATCACCGCACCCGGCACAGCAGTCCTTTGAGATACAGCCCCTCCGGAAACGCCAGGCTCTCGGCGTGGTCCGGCGCCTGCTCGAGGCGCTGCAGCAGCTGCACCTCGCGCCGCGCATCGACGGCCGCGTCGGTCACGATCTTCTGGAACAGCTCCGCCGGCATCAGGCCAGAGCAGGAGAAGGTGGCCAGGATGCCGCCGGGGCGCAGCAGCTTGAGCCCCAGCAGGTTGATGTCCTTGTAGCCGCGCGATGCGGCCATGAGGTGCCCCTTGGATTCCACGAACTTGGGCGGGTCCAGCACCACCAGGTCGAACGACCGCCGCGCGTCGCGAAATCTCCGCAGCACCTCAAAGACGTTCCCCTCGACAAACTCCGACTGGGCCGGCTCCAGGCCGTTGCGCGCCGCATTGGCGCGCGCCAGTTCCAGCGACGGGCCTGACAGATCCACATGCGTCACCGAAGCTGCGCCGGCCTTGAGCGCCGCGATGCCAAAGCCGCCGGTGTAGGCAAAGGCGTTCAGCACGTCGCGGCCGGCGGCGAACCCCGCCACGGTGGCGCGGTTGTCGCGCTGGTCGAGGTAGAAGCCGGTCTTATGCCCTGTCTTCAGGTCCACGCCGTAGCGGCAGCCATTCTCGTGGATCTCCACGCACGCCGGCGGCTCCTCCCCCGCCAGCACGCCCTTGATCGGCTGCAGCCCTTCGCGCTCGCGCACGTCGAGGTCGGAGCGCTCGTAGATCCCCCGGCACGGGTGCAGTTTCTGCAGGGCCGCCACAATCTCCGCCTTCCATCGCTCGACACCTGCCGCAGTGAACTGGCAGACGAGGAAATCGCTGTAGCGGTCCACGACCAGCCCGGGGAGGCCATCGGACTCCGCATTCACCAGCCGCAGCGCATCCGTGTCGCGGCGGCAGGCCGGCAGCGCCGCGCGTGCGGCCAGCGCCGCCGCGATGCGCTCCTCGAAGAAGGCGGCGTCAATGGCGCCGCCCTCGCCGAACGTCCACATGCGGATGCGGATCTGGGAAGCGGGAGACCAGGCCCCAAGGCCCAGCGCCGCCCCTTCGCAGTCCTGCACGGCCACGGTCTCGCCGGGCGCGGGGTCAGGCCCGTCCTTGCGGTCCACGCCGCCGGAAAAGATCCAGGGATGATGCCGCCCCACGGTGTGGTCGCGGCCTTGCTTCAGGATGATCGTAGTCACGGGTCTCTTATACGCGGTCGCGGGAGCGATGGCAATGGGATCATAAATAGGACACCCCCAACTCCGGGTTGGCCTCGGCCAGGATGCAGGCCAGCATGCCCTCCGGGCTGAGATGCCCGACCACCAGGCGGTCGCAGTGCGCCAGCACGTACTGGTTGCACCAGGCCGCGCGGCGGGCGCTGGGGACCTCGACGGCGGCGTCGAAGGGCGAGACGATGAGAAGAAGACCTCCTGCCAAAGCCGCATCCATGGGGCCACGGCATGCCGTGGCCCCATGGATGCCCCACGGCTGCACCCAGATCATGGGTCGTTTGTACTTCAGCCCGGCCTTGAACACCTCGCGCTCCATGGGCGAAAGAAACCCGGAAATGATGACCTCGTCGGATTTGAGCGGCATCTTGCCCGGCAACGTGTCGCGCCCGCGCGACGCCAGAAAGCCCACTTTGGGCCGGTTCAGGAGCGCCAGGTTGCCCAGATAGCGAGGCTCACCGCAGTTCATCACGGCGTGGTAGTTCTGCGGGTTCAACCGGATGTAATCGCGGATGTTGGCACGCGCGGCATCATCGCGCGCCCGGACCTCGTAGAACCGCCCCTGCCATACATTTTCGCCAAAGGCGCGCGTGACGGCACCCTTGTACGACCGCACAATCGTCGGCACCGACCCGGCCACGGGCTTCCCGAACGCCTCCATAGGGCCACGGCATGCCGTGGCCCTATGGACCAGGTGCAACAGGCCGTGCACGTGGTTCGGCATGACCACATGCTCGTCGAGGACCACGCGCGGGAAATGCGACGGGATCTCACGCCAGAACTTGTCGGCGATGTTGCCGGCCTTGTTCAAGACCATCCGGCCGTTCACCACGGGCCCGAACGCGGGCTTCATGCCCTTCGTGCAGATCGTAATGAAGTAGGAGCCAGGGCTGGTGAAGTCCCAGCCCTGCATGCGCAGGGTCTTGCGGCGCGGCGGGGATACGGACACGCCGGCCACGGCATGCCGTGGCCCTATGGACGGATCCCGCATACGCCCTACTTCTGGATGTGGAACACTTCCTTCAATTCCCGCGACACGGGGCTGTGGTCGGGGTTGGAGGGCATGACGTCGCCCATGTGCTTCCACCAGCGCTGGCAGACCTCGGTTTTGGCAATGGCATTCCAGCGCGCCTCGCTCTCGATCTCGGCATAACCGAAGAGCGTGTGGGTGGGCTTGTCGAGGTAGATCGAGTAGTTGAGCACGCCGTGGTCCTTGAGCGCCTGCTCGAGGTCCGCCCAGATCGGGCGGTGCCGGCGCTCGTACTCGGCGTGCTGGTCGGGGTTGACGTGCATAATGAACGCCTTACGGATCATGGGATGGCTCCTTGTTTGCGGCTTGTTACGAGTCGTCATTAGTCATTAGGGGGACAACTGCCCCCAATGACTACTGACCCATGACGTTCTCGTCTACAGCTTCACGACCGTCCCGGTTTCCAGCGACCGGATCGCCGCATCCAGCACACGCTGGGCAGCCAGGCCGTCGGCGCCGGAGCCGTCGATCGCCTCCGGCTTGCAGCCGGCGGCAACCTGCTCCAGAAACGTGTTGATCCGGGCGCGGAAGGTATCGGTGAAGTCGCGGTAGCCGCCGAAGACCGGGTTGGTGTAGACGAGCTTCACGGGGTCGCCGGCCGGGTAGAGCGTGACCTCGCGCCACATGTCTTCGATGATGAAGCGGCCGTTGACGCCCGCCACCTCGCAGCGCTCCATGGGGTGGCCGCGCTCGATGTCATAGCTGCCAGTGAGCGACCCGACCACACCGTTCGTGAACTGCAGGCTGAAGTGGGCGGTGCTCCAGATCGTGCGACCGGGCGCCTTGGTGGCAAAGCACTGCACGGCCGCGACGTCGCCGCAGAAGTGCCGCATGATGTCCACCGTGTGCGGATGCAGCGCCTTGATCTGAAAGTACGGCGAGCTCTCGTTCGGGTTCTTGATCCACATGGCCATGTTCACAAACAGCAGGTGCCCCAGGCGCCCCTCGTCCATCCACTTCTTCGCCAGCCGGGCCGCGGGCGTGAAGCGGTGGTTGAAATCCACCCCCAGGCAGCGGTTGCAGGCGCGCGCCCTGGCCACCATCTCCACGGCCTTCGCGATGTCGTTGCAGATCGGCTTCTCGCACAGCACGTGCGCGCCGGCGTCCAGCGCCTGCAGCGTCGGCTCGTAATGGTCGCTGCCGTATTCCACGCCGCCGGTGGCCACGCTGACCACGTCCGGCTTCAGCTCCGCCAGCATCTTGGCCGCATCCAGGAAGAACGGCACGCCCAGCCGCCTGCCCGCCGCCTCGGCGCGATCCCTGCGGATGTCGCACACGCCGGCGAGCTTCGCCAGCGGGCCTTCCTGGTACAGGTCTGCATGGCGGTTGCCGATGGGGCCCATTCCGATGACGCAGGTACGCAGCATAAAGTCCTCAAAGTGTCAGGATTCCGCGTTCTGTTTCTGTCACGCAGGGTCACGAGTCTTCCGGTTTGCACTTTTATTCACCGGGCGGGTTTCCGCCACTCGATAGGCGTTCTGCTTCTCGCGCAACAGCAGGACGCTCGCCGCAGGAGCCAACGCATCGCAGCCATACGAAGCGCGTCCCTCGCGCAGGACCCGGGCGCAATACGTGTTAAGGCTTACTCGTTCGCGCAGGGCATGAATGGCCAGTTCCCGGTGGAGCTCCCGGCCGACGCGAACCACGAACTTGCCGGAATAGTCTTTGCCGGCAGTAGCCGGCGGCAGCGGAAGACCATCCCGGGCGTGAATGGCAATCCACTCCTCAACAGCCTGACACAACTCGGCGTAAACCTCGGTCTCGTTGTCACCATGGATGCCGCCTAGCATCAGGAGGGGGCAGAAGCCGACATAACACTGGTCCTCGTCGGACCACTCGACAATCTTCAAATAACGGTCGCCCGCCTTCATGACCGCACCTCCCGCACTGCGACTTCCACGTCACGCTCCTGATAACGCTTGGCGTCGTCACCGGCATGGCCGCTAATGGTAATTCGCACACCGCGCGGGTGCAGGTAGTTCCTGTGACTCCCCTTCCCGCCACGGTTCACAAATCCGGACCGCTCCAGGTCTCGAATCAGCTCTTTGACTTTTCGAGGCATATAGTACTACCTTGATACTATATCGTCAATGCTCCATGTACCCGTGTTCCTGCATGGCCGGAACCAGAAAATCGTACAGTTCGCCGGCAGGCTGGCGCTTGTGCCGGCCAATGGGGTCGCGCTTCACCGGGATGCGCGCCAGCGGAAACCCGAGGTAGTCCTCCAGTCGCTTCAGCTCGCGCTCCTGATGGTGCACAAAGTCCTCGAGCCGGACCTTGATGGCGTGCCGGGGCTGTCCGGAGGCGCGCACCAGGTCGTTCTGGTACTTCCACGAGATGGCCCGGCGCAGGTGGATGTCGTCCGTGTCCGGATACTGGATGCCGAAGTCGCGCAGGTCGTCGGTCAAATGTCCGCCCGTGATGCAGTCGCGCGGGTTGCGCACCCAGAAGATGTAGCGGATGTCAGGGAACATCCGCCGGATCCACGGATAGCAAAGCGTGGTCTCCGGAATCTTCCAGCCGCGGTGCGGCGCCGGGCTGGCGAGCACGGTCTTAAGGTAGCTCTCGATGAGCTGCCTGAACCCGGCCGGGATCTCGGCGGTCTGCACCGGGCCAAAATCCCACTCCAGGCCGCCGCGCCACGGAATGTGCCGCGCCATGATGCGGCAGGCCTCGTACATCTCCTGCGGCGGCAGCAGGTCGCCGGAGACGTTGAGCGGCTCGCCCATGTAGACGCCGCTCTGCGAAAGCGTGTGCGACATGGCCCGCGTGCCCGAGTGGCCGCGGCCGATAACGGTGATGAGCGTTGAGGCGGACATAGGGTGCAGCACCTGAAGAGGTCAGAGGTCAGAGGTCAGAGGTCAGAGGTCAGAAATCAGAGGTCAGCAGCGAAAAGTCAGAAGTCAGGCCATTCAATCTGACCGCTGACCTCTGGTCTCTGACCTCTTCTCTCACAGCTTCGCCGCGCCGCGCTGGGTCTGGAGCTCCTTCAGGCGCGCCTGCAGGTCCTGCGCCGCCTTGGGCGAGCCGATGTACATGCCATCGTAGGCGTCCTGCGAGGTCTTGAACGGGCCGGTGCCCTTGCCGTGCCAGTCGAGGTTCGTGGCGATCGGATTCGTGCGGCCGGTCGCCTTCTCGCGGCGGGCAATATGCGCCTGCATGCGCGCCTCGAGCAGCTTCACGACCTCCGGCTCCTTCGCGGCCACGTTGTGGTTCTCGTCCGGGTCCTCGACCAGGTTGTACAGCTCGACCTCCGGCTTGAAGTGAAAGTCCGGCTCGAGCGCGTGGATCAGCTTCCACTGCGGCGTGCGCCAGCCATGCTTGCGCATCCAGGTGCACTCGGTGATGTAGAACTCCGACTCCACCGCGCGCTTGTCGCCGCGCAGCAGCGGCGCCAGGCTGCGGCCGTCGAACCGGATCTTCGTCTTCACGCCCATCAAGTCCAGGATGGTCGGTGTGATGTCCTTCATCTGGCAGATGTCCGCGCTGCGGAACCCGGCCGGCACCCGGCCCGGCATCACGAAGGCCAGCGGGATGCGCACGGTGCACTCGTAGAGGCCGTGGTGATCGAAGTAGCAGTCGTGGTCGTAGAGCGTCTCGCCGTGGTCGGAGTCGAACACCGTCAGCGTGTTTTCCTCAAGACCCAGCGTGCGCATCTCCTCCAGCAGGTTACCGATGCAGGCGTCCATGTAGGCCAACGCGCCATCATACTGCGCAATGACATAGTCCTTGTCCGTGCAGTTGGGCGGGAACCAGCTCGCGAAGTAGTCGCAGAAGGGCTTGAACTTGTAGACCGGGTCCAGCGACAGATTGGCCGGGTCGAGCTCGTTGCCGGCGTAGAACAGCCGCTCGAAGGGCTGCGGCGGCAGGTAGGGCGAGTGCGGGTCCATGTGGCGCAGGAAGAGGAAGAACGGCTTGCCGTCGGCGGCCAGCTGGCGCAGCTCCGGGATGGTGATGGCGTTCAGGTTCTCGGCCTTGCGGCTGCGCCCCTCCTCCCACGAGCCCCAGCCGGAGAAGTCGAGGTACTTCTGGAAACCGCGCGAGGCGGGGTTGCCGCTGAAGCCGACGCAGACCGTGGTGTACCCCTCGGCGGCCAGCATTTCCGCCAGCGTGGTGACGTGATCCCCCAGCCCGCCCTTGTGCCGCAGCGCCACCACGTCCGTGCTGAACACGTCCATGCCGGTGAACATGGAGGAGTAGCCGGGCGTGGTGGGGATGCTCGGGCTGAAGGTGTTCGAGAAGGCCGCGCCGCCCGCGACAAACTTGTCGATGTGCGGCGTGGTCAGCCGCGGATAGCCGTACAGGCTCATGTGGTCCGGCCGCAGGCTGTCGATGCCAAAGAGGATCAGGTTCGGTTTTTGTGCTTTCATCGTGTCATCTCCGTGTGTTCTGATTTTCCGTCCGGAAAATCTGTTGTTTTCAACATCATCCGCCAACTGTCGCAGGCAAAGGTGGCCCGGGCGCTCCGCGCACGGGCTGATTCGCTGAAGTTGCCTTTTCTTTCTCAGCCCGCGCGCGGAGCGCCCGGGCCACCTTCCCGCGGCCACCGTTTATCCGATCATGATCCGCCGGCCCTCGGCCGACGACTGCAGTGCCGCATCCACCATGCGCAGCACGTCGCGCCCCTCCTCTGCGGTCGCGACCGGCGGCCGGCGTCCGTGCAAAAAATCCGCCAGCGGCGCGGCCAGCCCGCCAATGCGGTCGCCCTGACCCTTGACCTCCGGCAGCTCGCTCACGGTCCAGCCGGAGCCCTTCAGCCACCACTTGAGCTGGGGGGCGCCGGCCGGGCGGTTGCCCGCGCTGGGGCCGTCGCCGTAGTTGCCGATGATCACGCCGTTCTCGCCCACGATCTCCAGCGTGTTCTCGCCGGCGCGCGCCACGAACGTGCACGAGACCTCCGCCAGCAGGCCGTCCGGGTAGCGGAAGACGGCAATGCCGTTGTCATTGGGGATCTTCGGATTCACGATCGAGGTGACCTCGGCCGTCACGCTCGCGGGCAGGCCGCGCAGCCAGTAGATGAAGTCCATGGGATGCGCCGCGTCGTCGGCAAAGATGTCGCGGTTCAATTCCGGCTGCACGTGCCAGCTCCTGTCGAAATCCGGCCAGTCCTGCGTGTTGAGCGTGTGGCGGCGGCGGATCATGCAGATGCGCCCGAACGCGCCGGCCGCCAGCAGGTCGCGCGCCTGCAGGTTGTGCGGATCGACCCGCATCTGCCAGGCCAGCGTAAACGGCACGCGGTGGCAGGCCACGGCGGCAATGATGCGGTCCGCCTCGGTCCGCGTCAGCGCGATCGGCTTCTGGAGAATGATTGTCCTGCCTGCCGCCGCGGCAAGCTCCACAAGCTCCGCATGCCGCGAGGTTTCGGCGCCGATCACCACGGCCCGGATGTCCGGCCGCGCCAGCAACGCCCCGGCCGTGGCACACGGGTCGAGGCCGTGCTTCTG
>JBAWXQ010000115.1:0-8304 GCA_037144015.1 bacterium | reverse complement strand
AGCTCGCGACAAAGATTGGGTTGCGGGCTGAAACCCGCCTTATGTCAGTAATAACCAACAATAAGTGTCAAACAGAAGTCATGACGTGACACGGAATTCAGAATTCCGAGGATTATCGAGTCGTCAACAACCCAGGAGAACGAATCCATGAGCACCATCGCACACCAGGACATCCGCATCGGCACGCTGGCCGGAAAAGGGCCGCAGACCGCAGACTACATCGCCGCCATCCTGCCGCACGGCTTCGAGTCGTTCGAAATCAACTTCTGGCAGGAGCTCGGGGCGACCAACCTGCGCCAGGTGGCCCGGCAGGTGAAGGACGTGCTCGCCGGCAGCGGGGCCATCGTCAGCAGCCTCGGCGTCTACGGCAACCCGCTCGACCCCGCGCACCCCAAGCAGAAGGAAACGCTCCAGGCCTGGAAGGCGTGCATCGATGCCGCGCCGCTCTTCGGCTGCGATCTGGTCTGCGGATTTACCGGCCGCATGATCGGCAAGCCGATCCCGGAATCGATGAAGGCCTTCAAGAAGGTCTTCGGCGAGCTGACACGCCGCGCGGCGGACAAGGGCGTGCGCATCGCCTTCGAGAACTGCGAGATGGGCGGCAACTGGCAGAGCGGCGACTGGAACATCGCCCACTACCCGGCCGCGTGGGAGATGCTGTTCCACGAGGTGCCGGCCAAGAACCTCGGTCTCGAGTGGGAGCCCTGCCACCAGATGGTCAAGCTGATCGACCCCATGCCCCAGCTGCGCAAGTGGGCGCCGAAGATCTTCCACATCCACGGCAAGGATGCCACGGTCAAGGGGGATGTGCTCCGCGAATACGGCGTGGGCGGCCCCCGGCCGTACGCCTTCCACCGCACGCCCGGCTTTGGTGACAGCAACTGGACGGACATCATCAGCGAGCTCCGCCAGCAGAAGTGGACCGGCGCCATCGACATCGAGGGGTGGCACGATCCGGTCTATTGCGGCGACCTGGAGATGACGGGGCAGGTGTTCGGGCTGAACTACCTCAAGCAGTGCCGCGGCGGCCCGTTCGTATCGAACCCGGCCTAGGAGACTGTCGGACGTAGGCCTCGGATCGGTCCAGGGCCTTCTGCCGACAGTCTCCTAGTTGTGCAACCCGCTGCCCGCGGGTTGCGAAAACTCAATTACAGACAGAAAGATTGTTCCGGCTGCTCTTTGGGCTGCGCTGGCGACAGCGGCGAGACGCCGCTGCCACTCTGCCCCGCCATGGGCACCCCGCGGCCAGCGGCCGCGGCACAGTAGATTTCCGGGAACCGGAAATCTACAGCCCGCCCATAAGAATGCTGGTGAAGGTGGTCACCGGCGTGGTCTCGCGCAGGCCGTCGAGGGTCTGGCGCGCGTCGCCGATCAACCCCTTGATGTCCTTGTACAGCGTCTCGTCCTTGGAAAGCTTGCCGAGCGTCCCCTCGCCCTTGTCGAGGCGCTCGGTGACGGCGCGCAGGTTGGCGACGGTCGCCGCGGCGTCGCGGTAGATCTGGTCGTCCTTGGAGAGCAGCTTGCCGATGGTTCCCTCGCCGTTCTCCAGGCGGTCGGAGATCGCGCGCAGGTTGGACACGGTTGCCGAAAGGTTCGTGTAAAGCGAGTCGTCCTTGGACAGCAGCTTGCCGAGCGTCCCCTCGCCCTTCTCCAGCCGGTCGGAGATGCCGCGCAGGTTGGCGGCCACCGCGGAGACATCCTTGTAGAGCGTGTCGTCCTTCGAAAACAGCTTGCCCAGCGTCCCCTCGCCCTTCTCCAGCCGGTCGGAGATGTCGTGCAGATTGGCCACCGTTTCAGCGAGGTTGGTGAAGATCGCCTCATCCTTGGAGAACAGCCTGCCGAGCGTCCCTTCGCCGCGCTCCAGCCGGCCCAGCACCTCGGACAGCGAGAACGAAGCCTTGCGGATGTTGCTCAGCGTGCCCTCGTCCTCCAGGGTGCGGCGCAGCCCGGCCACCACCTCCGCGATGTCGCGCATCAGGTCGCGCGGCGGCTGCCCGACGAACTTCGAGCTGTCCGGAAGCTCCGCGCCCGTGCCGGGATCGACCAGCAGGTAGTTGCCTCCCAGCAGCGAGCTGGAAACCACGGTGATCCGGTAGCCGTCATGCATCTGGACATGCGGATGCAGCAGCAGCTCAACCTGCACGCCACTCTGCTGCTCCAGCCACATCTTCTTCACCTGTCCCACGGGCACGCCGTGCACGATCACGCTGTCGTGCGGGCGCAGCCCGCCGACATCGATGAAGCTGACCCGGATCCGCTGCCCGCCGCCGCGCAGGAGATCCGAGCCGGAAATGACGATCGTGAAGAACGTCAGCAGGACCAGGACACCCGCCACGAACAGGCCGACCATCAGGTCGCCAAAACCGCTTCCCTTTTTCATTTCTTGCCGCCTTCCACGAAGAAATTTCCACGCGTGATATACTGTGCCTCGAGAAACTGCTGCACTTCCGGACACGCCGAGGCGGCAAAGGCCTGGGGCGCAGCCACCTCCACAAAGCGCCCGCCGTGCAGCATGGCCACCCGGTGGCCGATCGACAGGGCGCCCTGCATGTCGTGCGTGACCACCACGCTGGTCACGCCCAGGTCCCGATTGAGGTGCTGGATCAGCCGGTCGATCGTGCGCGCCGTCACCGGGTCCAGCCCCGAAGTCGGCTCGTCGTAGAGCACGATCTCGGGGCGCCGCACAATCGCCCGCGCCAGGCCGGCACGCTTCTGCATGCCGCCGGAGATCTCGGCCGGGTACTGGTTCGCGGCGTCCTCGAGGTCCACCATCTCCAGGGCCTCGTGCACGCGCCGGGCGATTTCGTCCTCCGGCAGGTCGGTCTTCTCCTCCAGCGGCAGCGCCACATTTTCGGCCACGGTCAGCCAGCCCAGCAGCGCGCCGCCCTGAAAAAGGTAGCCGAAGCGCTCGCGCAGCCGCTCCAGGTCACGGCCGTCGGCATTGCTGAGAGCCTCGTCGCCGAGCCAGACCGTGCCGGAAGTGGGGCGCAGCAACTGCACCATGTGCTTGAGCGTCACGCTCTTGCCGGTACCCGAGGGGCCGACAATCACGAAGATCTCGCCCTTGCCGACCTCGAAGGAGAGGTCGTCCAGGACGTTGCGCCCGGCCAGGCGCTTCACGACATGTTCAAAGCGGATCATGATTAGAGGTGTTTAGATTGTTCCGTCATAACATGCGATGCAGTTGCGTCGCATCTAGCAGCATCAAATGGACGGACACAGTGGCCACAGAGAAAGAAAGAGAGCACAGAGAGAAATTTATGCTGCGGCGGCCGGCGCGCCGGCCGCAGTCAGGCATTTCTCTGTGGTCTCTGTTCATCTCTGTGCTCTCGGTGTCCTTGATTTGTTCATTCATTGGGTTGCGGGCTGACACCCGCCTTACGCTACAGCCTAACTTCCGTTCCAGGTTCAGTAGAAGAAGCGGGTGACAAAATAGCCGACAACCAGCACCAGCAGGAACGAGATGATGACGGCCCGCCGCGTGGCCTCGCCGACGCCGACCGCGCCCTGCGAGGCGGTCAGCCCTTCATTGCACGAAACGGTGGTGATGATCATGCCATAGATCAGGGCCTTGAGCAGGCCGACAAAGAGCTCCTTGGCGCGGGCAAACTCGAGCGCCGTGTTCATGTACTGCGCCCAGGGGACATTGAGCTGGGTCGTGCCGATCACCCCGCCGCCCAGCGTCCCGATCATGCAGGTGTAGAACGAGAGGACCGGCGTCATGATCATCATGGCGGCCATGCGCGGCGTCACCAGGAACCGCACCGGGTCGATGGACAGGATCTCCAGCGCGGCGATCTCGTCGTTCACCTTCATGGTTCCGAGCTGCGCGGCCATGGCCGACCCGACGCAGGCGCCGAGGATCAGCCCGGTGATAAAGGGGGCCATCTCCCGCAGCATGGAGACCATCACCGCCGAGCCGATGTAGACCTCCTGGTTGTAGCGCCGCAGCTCGATGCCGGTCTGAAACGCCAGGATCATGCCGGTGAACAGCGCCACCACGGTGATGACCGGCAGGCTCTCGATGCCGCAGACGTACATCTGGCGCATGAACTCGGCGCGGGCCCTGGGGCGGCGCAGGTCCGGCAGCGCCCGGATCGACCGGACGCCCAGGAGCACGGCACGCCCGACCTCGGCCATGCTTTCGCGCGCAGCCAGGTGCAGTCGCTGCAGGATGCCTGCATGCTCCGGGTATTCAAATGGTTCGCGGGTGATCACCTGCTCTGCTCTCCGGCCTCATCCATGCCGCCGCGGGTCCAGAACCAGAACCAGCGGGACTGTGCTGCGGCGCCTTCGCCCTCACGCCCCAGCAACCCGCCCAGCACGGTCCAGTCGAGGCGTCCGCCGGGCGGGCGTTTCCACGCCACCAGCGGCCCCAGTTGCGCATAGGTTGTATGATCGCACTGTCGGCCCCATCGGGCAAGTCCCCAAAAGAGATCGTGGTCGACTCCTCCGCGCCCCTCCTGCTGCACATACCAGGACCAGAATGGCGCCCAGTTGCGCTCAATTCCCTGGCCGTCGCGCATCAGCGTCAGCTCCGGCACGCGGATGCGCGTGCGTTCCGGCGTCTCCTCCCGCGAGTAGATCGGCCAGAACCGCACATAGTCCAGGTCCGCCACGTACTCCCCGCCATTTCCGGCGCGGACCTC
Source organism: bacterium (assembly GCA_037144015.1). Classification (GTDB taxonomy): domain Bacteria; phylum Verrucomicrobiota; class Kiritimatiellia; order RFP12; family CAIWXQ01; genus CAIWXQ01. Next base: position 3,655 of record JBAWXQ010000115.1, on the reverse strand, counting down.
GCTGCGCGCCGCATGGTAGAACGGCACCAGCGTCTCGCTCTGCTCGCGCCGGCCGCCGGCCGCGCTCGATTCCTCCCACCAGAACGGCCAGGCGATCGTGCCACGGTGCCCGGTCGGCGTCTCGGTGTGCGTCCAGAGCGGCCAGCGCGACTCCTTGTCGCGGTCTTTTCTGTGGCCGGTCTCAAAGAATGGCCACGGACAGCGGAGGTTGGTCTCGCCGTTGGTCATCTCCATGCGGGAGAAGAACGGCGGCAGCGCCATCCAGCCGTGCTGCCTGTCCGTGTCCACGCGGCCATAGACGGGAAACAGCATTTCCGAGGTGCCATGCTGCTTCGGCCCGTCAAAAACCTGCCGCGTCCAGAACGGCCAGAAGGCAAAGGTGGCGCGCTCGGTCGCGGTGGTAGTTGTGCCATAGACGGGGAAGATGCGGAAGCGCTCGCGCTTCGGTCCGGTCTCCTGCAGGTAGACCGGCCACAGGTAGCTGTCGGTCTCCTGGTTCCCCTTGCGGTAGTTTAGGTAGAGGGGAAAAAAGAAGAACTGCAGCTCATCCATGCCGAGGAAGTCCCGCACCGAACCGCCGACCGGAAACAGCGCCTCGAAGTCCTCGCCGGCGCGGGTGCGGCCGGAACAGTAGATCGGCAGCAGCCAGAACGTATGGCGCGAAAGCGGATCGCGCACGTTCGCATCCTTGCCAAAAGCCGGGAGCGCCCACCAGTGAAAGTAGTCGTCGCGGCGGTGAAAGGAGCTCACCGGCCAGACCGCATCCGTGATGCTCTCCGGCGTATTGGTTTCCGACACCCGGCTGAACAGCGGCCGCACCGCCAGGACATTCACGCCTTCGCCGCTCCGGCCGATCTCGAAGACCGGGCCGATGCGGAAGCGCCATGCGGCCGCGGCCGCGGGCGCGGCCGCGTGGGTCGCGGCGCCGGCCGGCGCCGCGCCGGAGGCGGGCGCCCGTACAACGGAGTCGAGCCCCTCCGCGCGCGCGCCGCCCACGCCCGGCAAAACCGCCAGGAGGGCCAGCGCCAACGCGCAACCCAAAAAAAGGTCGGCGGTCGCTACGGAAGGAAAATGAAGGAAAACTCCTCTTTCCGAGTGTTCCGTGTTTTCCGTGGTTAAATTGCTGATTTTCATACCCACAACGTCACGTCAGCCCCTACAAGTTCTGCCGATGATATTCGTGGATCCGCTTGTCGCAGCCGAAGGTCGTGGCGATCAGCGCCGTGCGGATCCACATGCCGTTGCGCATCTGGCGCCAGTACATGGCGCGCGGATCGTGGTCTACGGCCACGGCGATCTCCTCGCGCCGCGGCAGCGGATGCATCAGGATGGCGTGCGGCCGCAGCAGCTTCAGCTGTTCCAGGCCGAAGTGGAAGCGGGTGATGTCGATGCGCGCGCTGTCGCCCTTCTCCTTGTCCCACTCATCCTGCACCCGCGTCATGTAGATGGCGTCCGCCTCCGGGATGGCGGCGCGGAAATCGTCGCTGAGCTGATAGGCGACGCCCTTGCCCCGCAGGTTGGCCAGCACATCCTCGCCGATCTGCAGCTGCGGCGGCGCCACAAAGATCTGGCGGATGTTCGGGTAGTTGGTCAGCAGGTGCGAGAGCGAGCGGACGGTGCGGCCGCGGGCGAGGTCGCCGACAAACACGACCGTGCGGTCACGCAGGCCGCCGATGTTCTCGAAGCTGCGCACCAGCGTGTAGATGTCCAGCAGCGACTGCGTGGGGTGCTGGTCCTGGCCGGAGCCGGCGTTGATGATCGGAATCGGCCGCTCGGAGTTGGAGAGCATCCAGGCCGTGTGCTCCGCCAGCCCCTTCTCGGGGGTGCGCATGATGATCATGTCGAAGTAGGAGCTGAACGTCCGCACCGAATCCTCGCGCGACTCGCCCTTGAACTCCGATGAGGTGGCGGTGTCGCGCACCTCGCCGGTCTGCACGCCCAGGATCTGGCAGGCGGAGAGGAACGACAGAAAGGTGCGCGAGCTCGGCTGGGAGAAGTAGAGCATGGCCCGCTTGTGGCAGACCAGTTCATGCAGAAACCCCATGCCCGCGCGGGTCTTGGCTATGCCGCGGATCTCCGTGGCCAGATGGGTCAGGCGGTCGAGCAGGGCAAAGTCGAACTGCTGCGCAAACAGCGTGTGGAAGGGCGTGCCGTCCGATTGCGCCAGATACGGCGCCTTCTGGTCCACCGAAAGGGCGGAAAACTGCGCCCACGGAATATCCACCAGGCGGTTGGGTGTCATGTGTTTGCTCCTTGCTGTCACGTCCCGACTTCCGTTTGACACGTATTGTTGGTTATTACTGACATCAGGCGGGCGTCAGCCCGCAACCCAACAATTGCACAACACCAGGACACCGAGAGCACAGAGAAAACAGAGGCCACAGAGAAAGGCCCGACTGCGGCCGGCGAGCCGGCCGCAGCAGCATGAATGTATCTCTGTGCTCTCTTTCTTTCTCTGTGGCCTCTGTGTCCTTTATCGATTATCAGCTACCACCCACCGCCAACCGATCACCGATCACCGATCACGGGATCCGCCAGCGCGGACACAAACAGCGCCTTGATCGTGTGCATGCGGTTCTCGGACTCGTCGAACACGCGAGAGAACGTCGACTCGAACACATCGTCCGTCACCTCCAGCGCGCCGCATTCGCGGGTCATCACGGTCTGGTGGTCGTGGAAGGCGGGGAGGCAGTGCAGGAAGATCAGCTCCTGGCCGAGGTTGCCGGTAGCGCGGCAAAGGTCCATGTTCACCTGATACGGCCGCAGCAGGCGCAGGCGCGTCTCCTTCTGCGCCTCCTCGCCCATGGAGACCCACACGTCCGTGTAGATCACGTTGGCGCCCCTGACGCCCGCGAGCGGGTCGTTGGCCACGCTGACGCTGCCGCCGGTCTCCCGCGCCAGATCCCTGGCCGTAGCCACCAGCGCGGGGTCGGGCATCAGCTCGGGCGGCGTGCAGTTTACATAGTGCAATCCGGCCTTGGCACACCCCAGCATCAGCGTGTTGGCCACGTTGTTGCGGCCATCGCCGACGTAGGCCAGCTTCACGCCGGCCAGACGGCCGAAGCACTCCTTGACGGTCATCAGGTCAGCCAGCACCTGGGTGGGATGAAACGTGTCGGTCAGCCCGTTCCAGACCGGCACGCCGGCAAGCCTGGCCAGCCCTTCGACGGTCTTCTGCTCGTAGCCGCGGAAAAGGATGCCGTCAAACACCCGCCCCAGCACGCGGGCAGTATCAGCCACCGACTCCTTGGCGCCCAGGTGAATGTCGTTGCGCGAGAGGTATTCGGCCGTCCCGCCCTCGTCGAGCACGGCCACGGAGGCGGCTGTGCGGGTGCGGGTGGAGCTCTTCTCGAAGACCAGGGCAATGTGCCGCCGGAAGAGCAGCTGGCCGCGTATCCCGTTGCGGCGGCGCGCCTTCAGCGCGATCGCCAGGTCGATCAGCTCCAGCATCTCCGCGTGGGTCACATCCAGCAGGGTCAGCAACGACCTGCCCCGCAACGTTGGGCTCCAGGACAACATAGAACACACCCCCGGACTTGCAGCTGAAAACTGAAACCGGCTGCAGTTGCAGTATAGGCCCTTACGCCCTGCTGCTTCAATATCTTCCGAAGGGTCACATTGACGCCGCACCCGTCGAGAATCTAATATGTGCCCC
>JBAWXQ010000114.1:0-8373 GCA_037144015.1 bacterium | reverse complement strand
AGCGGGTTCAGAGACGGAATGCACGTGCGGGGTAATGGGTTGGCGATAGGGGACGGCGGGAAAGTGGATGCATTGCCTTAAAAACTTTGCGGTTGGGTGTTTTACATTTTGCGGTTGGTTGCGGATCGGGTGGCGCGGGTGCTGGAGAGAGAGGCGGGGCGGGAGGGAGAGAGAGGGAACCGCAAAACCGCAAAACCGCAGATTTTTGATTTTTGAAAGGGGGCGGCAGTTCCGCGCGAGGAATAGAGGAAGGATGAGGGTGCCTGTCTCACAATGAGCGGGCACCGGCGACAGGGTAGACGCAGCGAAACAAGAAGACGCGACCATCAGGTCAAGGCCGGGTTGCCCTGCGTACGTGCGTCGCGGATCGGGCCGCTGGGATCGCGCGTGATACCGGCCCGTCTGCTGCGTTTTCGCCTCGGGGCGGACAAGAGTCCAACCGACTACGGTCCAACATCAGCCATTGACACCTTTTCGCACGCTTGCTACTATGTCTATCAACTTCCTAGACATAGAAGGTTTTGCGCCATCTCTGTTGCGGCAAGGAGCAAGTGATTGGAAGACCATATGAGCCAGCCTGAGGACAATCCGGGGTACACCGGCACCGGCGAACCCGAGGACGTGCTGCAATGGGCGTTGTCGGAGTTTCATTCGGACATTGCCCTGGCCGCGAGCTTTGAGCACACCGTGCTCATCGACATGATGACGCGCATCCGCCCTGACATCCGCGTCTTTTCGATCGACACCGGACGTCTGCCGGAGGAGACGTTCGAGTGCGCGGCGGCAGCCGAGCGCCGCTTCAAGATCCGGGTTGAATGGTTCTTTCCTGAGCGCGCCCGCGTCGAAGAGCTGGTGCGCGGAAACGGCGTCTATTCGTTCCGGGATGACCTCGAGTCCCGGCACCAATGCTGCCGCATCCGCAAGGTGGAGCCGCTCAACCGGGCCCTCAGCGGGCTGCGCGCCTGGATCACCGGCCTGCGCCGGGACGAGGGCGAGTCCCGGCGGGACGTGGCGCAGGTCGCGCGCGACGAGGCGCACGGCGGCATCATCAAAATAAATCCCCTTGCCCACTGGACCGACGGGCAGGTGCGCGAGTACACTCGCCGCCACAAGCTCCCCTATAACCGCCTCCTGGAACGCGGGTATACGTCGATCGGCTGCTCCTGCTGCACGCGGGCGGTTGAGCCGGGCGAGGACGCGCGCGCCGGCCGCTGGTGGTGGGAGAATGAGGCGCACAAGGAGTGCGGGCTTCACCCGCCCAACTGGCAGATCTAGGCATGAGCGAAAAACATCACAGAAGCCTGCTCAAGGGCATCTCCTGGCGAATCGTCGGGACGATCGACACGACGCTGCTCTCCTGGCTTTTCACCGGGGCCATCCACAAGGCGCTGCGGATCGGCGGGATCGAATTCTTCACCAAGATCATCCTGTACTACCTTCATGAGCGGATCTGGCTGGCCGTCCCGTGGGGCCGGACGGTGGCGGCGGAAAACGGCCGGCACATTTCCAAGGACCAGCACCACCGCAGCATCGCCAAGGGCGTCAGCTGGCGGATCATCGGAACCATCGACACGACCATCATCGCCTTCCTCATCACAGGCCGGCTGGACAAGGCGCTGAGCATCGGATTGACGGAGATCGTCACCAAGGTGTTTCTCTATTACGTACACGAGCGGATCTGGCAGCGCATCAGCCTGGGCCGGCACAGCCATGCACCCGAGGCGCCGCAGACCGGAAGCAGCCACGAAAACAGGGGGGCGGCGCATGAGTGAATTCCTTGTGTTGATGGACGGAGGTTGCCGATGCAACTGACGGAGCCGCAGATCGAACGCTATTCGCGGCACATCATCCTGCCGCAGGTGGGCGGCAGGGGGCAGGCGAAGCTGCTGTCCGGCCGCGTCCTGATTGTCGGCCTCGGCGGGCTGGGCTCGCCGGCGGCGCTCTACCTGGCCGCAGCCGGCGTGGGGACCATCGGGCTGGCGGATGGCGACGTGGTGGACCTGGCCAACCTGCAGCGGCAGATCGCGCATGCCACGCCCGACGTGGGGCGCGCCAAGGTGGAATCGGCCGCGGAAAAATGCCGCGCCATCAACCCGGACGTGAATGTGCGCCTGCACCCCGGGCATATCCGGGCGGACAACGCCCTGGCCATTTTCGCGGATTATGACTTCGTGATCGACGCCACAGACAGCCTGGCCGCGAAGTTTCTCGTGGCCGATGCGTGCCACTTCGCCGGCAAGCCGTATTCGCATGCCGGCATCCTGAACTTCGAGGGGCAGGCCACGACCGTGATCCCCGGGCAGACCGGATGCTACCGCTGCCTGTTCCGTCAGCCGCCGCCCGCGGCCGGCCCCTCCTGCGCGCAGGCCGGCGTGCTGGGGGTCCTGCCCGGGATTGTCGGCACCATCCAGGCTGCCGAGGCGATGAAGTATCTGCTGGGGATCGGGGAGCTGCTGACCAACCGGCTGCTCGTGTTCGACGCGCTGAAGATGAGCTTCCACGAGGTGAAGTTCCAGCGCAGCAGCGACTGCCCGCTCTGCGGCCCCAGCCCCTCCATCACGGAGCTGCGGGACGAAGCGCCGGCCGCCTGCGCCTGCGACTGCGACTGCGCCGGCGGGCGGTGCGACACCGAAGACAGACCCTAGGAACCTGTCGGATTTAGGCTTTAGATCGATCCGGCACCTTCTGCCGACAGGTTCCTAGTTGGGCCACCCGCTGCCAGCGGGTGGCGAAGACACAACAACAATCCGCGAAATGATACAAGGAAACGACATGTCCCCCATCACCTGCCCCCTGCCTGACGAATTGGCCCAGGACATCGAGCAGCACGCGCTGGACGTGGCGCGCTTTCAGAAGGGCGAGCTCTCCGCCTCGATCCTGAAGTCCCGGCGCGTGCCGCGCGGCATTTATGAGCAGCGGCAGAACGGAACCTTCATGCTGCGCGTGCGCCTGCCCGGCGGCGTGGTCGCCCCCGGCCAGGCCCGGGCGCTGGCCCGCGTGGCCTCGCAATACGGCAGCGGCACGCTGCACGTCACCACCCGCCAGGACATTCAGCTCCACGGCGTGAAGATCGAGGAGACCCCGGCCATCATGCGGGAGCTGTTCCGCGCCGGGCTCACCTCCCGCGGCGGCGGCGGCAACACCGTGCGCAACGTCACGTCCTGCCCCTTTGCCGGCATCTGCCCGGCCGAGCGCTTCGACGTCACGCCCTGCGTGATCGCCGTAACCGGGCACCTGATCTCCCTGCCCGGCAGCTACAACCTGCCGCGCAAGTACAAGATCGCCTTCAGCGGCTGCCGCGCGGACTGCGCCCTGGCTGAAGTCAACGACCTGGGCTTCATCGCGCAGGTGCGCGACGGCGTGCCCGGCTTCCGCGTCTATGCCGGCGGCGGCATGGGCGCCGAGTCGCGCGTGGGCGACTGCATGGAGGAGTGGGTTCCGGCCACGGAGGTCATCCGGATCGCGGAGGCGGTGCGGCGCCTGTTTGACCGCCTCGGCGACCGGCGCAACCGGCGGCGTGCCCGCCTGCGCTTTGCCGTGGAGCGGACCGGCCGGGACGCGTTCCGCAGCCTGCTGCGCGAGACCGTACAGGCCGTGACCGCGGAGGGAACGCCAGCCTGCGCAACCCGCATCGAGCCTGCCCGGGAGCCCCTTGCTCCCTCCGGCGACTACCGCTTCCTGCTCAAGCCATCCGCCGGCGTGGACGTGCTGCCGCAGCGCCAGCCGGGGTACGTGGCTGTGCCGCTGCGGCTGCCGCTGGGGCAGATCACCTGGCAGCAGCTGGCGGAGCTGGACAGCCTGGCGGAGCGGTTCAGCGCGGAGAAGATGCTGCGGGCCACCCAGGACCAGCACCTGCTGCTGCGGTTCGTGCGCGAGGCTGACCTCGCGGCGCTGTCCGCGGAACTGAACCGTGTGCTCGATCCGGCGGTGCTCCGGCAGACCGCCCTGCACGCGTTCACCGCCTGCACCGGCGCGGCGGTCTGCCGCCTCGGCCTCTGCCTGCCACAGCCTGCTGCACACGCCTGCGCCGACGCGCTGACGGCCGCCCGCCTCGAGCCTGCCACGCTGCGGGACGCAGACATCCGCATCAACGGCTGCCCCAATGCCTGCGCGCAGCATCCGGTCGGCACCATCGGCCTGTTCGGCGCCACGCTGCGCATCGGCGAGCGCCTGGCGCCGGCCTACCGCCTGCTGCTGGGGGCCCGCCGCGGCCAGGGGCTCACCCGCTTCGGCACACCGGCCGGGACGGTCCCGGCGCGGGCGCTGCCGGCATTTCTCGTGGACCTGCTGCGCGACTTCCAGTCCGGCCGCAAGCCGGGCGAAGCGTTTGCCGATTACGTGGACCGCCAGGGGATGGCGCACTTCCACACCATCGTGAAACACCACGCCCCGGCGGCGGCCGGCGAGGCAGACCCAGCCTTCTACCGCGACTGGGGTCAAGATGATGATTTCACCCTGGCCGGGCGCGGCCCGGGGGAGTGCGGCGCCGGCGTGTTCGAGGTGATCACCGAAGACTTATCCGCCGCGACCCAGGCGCTGGATCAGGCGGCGAAGGAGAATACCACAGGTGAGCCGCTCTACCGCGGCCTGCTGGCAACCACCCGCGCGCTGCTGATCACGCGCGGCGTGGACACCCAGGACCCGGACACGGTGCTGCGGTCATTCGAGGCGCACTTTGTGGACACCGGGCTGGTGGACGCCGGCTTCCGCGGCCTGCTGGCCCGGGCGCGCGGCTACCGCGAAGGGTGGAACGAAGCGCTGGCAGATCAGCGCGATGCGATCCAGCGCCTGTTCGCCCGTGTTGGGCTGCTCTTCTCCACCATGGACGCAGAGCTCAAGTTCCATGTTCCGGAAGCAGCGTGCGCGTGCGCCACGGCACCGGCTCCAGCCGTCAAACCGGCCGAAGTGGCGGCCGGCACGGCGGCCACGCTTGAGGTCGATTTGCGCGGCGTGGCCTGCCCCATGAACTTCGTCAAGGCCAAGCTGAAGCTGGAAATGCTGGACCCCGGCGCCACGCTGGGCGTGCTGCTCGACGATGGCGCACCGGTGCAGAACGTGCCGGCCAGTTTCCGGAACGAGGGGCAGGAGGTCGTGTCGCTGACGGCCAGCGGGAACCACTGGCGCGTGGTGATTCGAAAGACGGCGTAACCCGCCGCCAGCCGCCGCTGCCCCGGGGCCTGTCTTACGGGGCCTTGCCGGGGACGGTGGCCAGCCGCTTCTTCCGCCATTCCGCAATCTGCTTTGCGGCCCAGTCGGCGCTCTCCCGGGTGTGACAGTTGTTGCAGGCATTGGCCACCCCGTACCGGGTCGTGTCGTCGGGCGCGGGCGTGTGGAAGATGTGCGAGGCCGTGTCATACCCCTTTTTGGCGTCAACCACCTTGACCATGTGGCAGTCCTGGCAGGTCATGGTTACCAGGGTTTTGGCCGGACGGGCGGCAGGGCCGGGGATGCTCTTTTCGATCACCGGTGGGTGGTGCGTGTGCGTGTCGACAATCTTTCCGCCGGGGGTTTCGGTGCCGTAGTTGACGCTGCGGTTATCGTGGCAGGTGACACAGACAAACCGGGTCCGCTTCTTCAGCAGGAAACGCTCGGTGTTGGCCATGAGCCGCGTCTCCCGGGATGGCGGATCTTCCCGGTAGCGATGGACCTGGTGGCAGTCGAAGCACCGGACGTCCTTGCGATAGTGCTGGCTCTGCATAAATTCGTTGAACTGGGAGTGGTGCATGCGCGCCACGCCGTTGCCCCAGAACCCGGGCGTGTTCGTGCCGGGCGCCGGCGTGTCCAGGACAAACGTGCCGGCCAGGCTGTCCCCGGCAACAAACCCCGCAGGATAGGGCAGCCCGGTCTTGCTGTCCCGCCCCCGCGAATGACAGCGCGCGCAGATGTGGTTGGCCCGGTCGCCCTGCAGTGCGGCCGGGTTGACGATGTCATTGCGCTTCTGGCTGACGGCGTGTGCGCTCCCCGGCCCATGGCAGTTCTCGCAGGCAATGGTGGCCTCGACGAACTTCCCTGACTGCGGCTCAAAGCCCGTCACGTGGCAGCCGGCGCACAGCCGCTCCCACGAGCTGGCCGCGCCGAGGTCCGGATGGTTCTCCATCGGGATCCAGAGCGCGGCGTCAAAGGGCTCCCAGGTCCGGGCCTGGATGTCGAACTGCTGCGAAAAGAACCCGTGCCCCTGGTCGGTCGCGCGCAGGAACACCAGCTTGTGCATGTTGCCGAGGACAAAGCTGACCTGGGCCAGGTCGAACGGCGCGGCCGGCGCGGCCTTCCAGTCCACCACGGGGCTTTTCTGCTCCTCCGCCCAGGTGCGCATGAACCGCGCATGCAGGCTGTGGGTCCAGCTGTTCCCCTGCTGCGCGTGGCAGCCGGTGCACACCGCGGAGCCGACAAACTTTCGCGGCGCAATCTCCTGGGCTGCGACGCGCCCCTCCTGCCCGAAGCCGAGCAGCGGCACAGCCAGCAGCACGGCCCACGCCAGCCGGAACTGGATGATTCGATGCCTGCCACCTGCCTGACAACCCACACACGTTTTCATAAATAGAAGTGAACCAGAACAAGGGCAGAAAGTCAAACGCAGGATGGACCGCAATAGTAATGGGTTGGCGACAGGGGGGCGGCACCTCCGCGCGAGGATCGGAGGAAGGCTGGGGCAGAAGGCGGGTGGCAGCGGAGAGATTCTCCCCGCCCCTCTGCGGCCACAATGAGAACGGCAAGTTGCGCGACCGATTTGACATCGCCGGGATCATGTAGGATCATGCGCGCATTCGGATGCCTGGCGCCTGGCAGCTGACGCCAGGCGCCTGACGCCTGCCGACTGGATCTCCCGCCATGAATGACTTCTCCCTCGCCTCCATGCTCAAGCAGGGGTGGCCGGTTCTGACCATCCTGCTGGTCATGTCCGTCTTCTCCGCCGCCACCTTCATCGACCGCCTGCGCGCCCTGCGCCGTGCGCGCTGCAACGCCGGCCAGTTCGTGCGCTACGTCATCCGCGTCATCGAGGAGCGCGGGCTCGACCCCGCGATCAACTACTGCGCCAAGCACCCGGTGCCGATCGCCAGGGCCGTGCTGGCCGTGCTGGAGCAGAACGGCGACCGCGAGTCCCGGGAGCGCGCGCTGGATCATTCGGTCGAGCAGGACATGCTGCAGCTGCAGGCCGGCGTGTCGGCGCTCGGAACCATCGCCAGCGTGGCGCCGTTCGTGGGGCTGCTCGGCACGGTCATCGGCATCATCAAGGCCTTCGGCAGCATTGCCGTGAGCGCCGGCGGCGGCGCGGAGGTCGTGTCCGCGGGAATCGCCGAGGCGCTCGTGACCACCGCCTGCGGCCTGCTCGTCGCCATCCCCTCGGTGGTGTTTTACAATTACTGTGTCCACAAGGTCAGGAACCTGGCCAAGGAGACGGACCTTGCCGTGTACGAGCTGATCGCATGGCTTTCCGGACGCAAGGAACCGCCGGTCTGGACCGGCAGTCGCACGCCGCCGGTGAACGAGCCGGATCTGCGGTAGCACGGGTGCCAGTCGAACGCGGCGGATTGAAAGTTGAGCGCTGAACATTGAAAGCCGGCTCTTCCAGCGAAAAATACGAGGTCGTGGCGGAGATCAACATGATCCCGTTCATCGACATCGCGCTGGTGCTGCTGATCATCTTCATGGTGATGACCCCCTATCTCGTGAAGGAGCAGATCAAGATCAACCCGCCCAAGATCAAGTCCACCGGGGCGGACGTCAACAAGCACGCGCTCGTGCAAATCGACGTGACGCGCGAGGGCTCCTACTACGTGAACGGCGAGGCGACCTCGGCCGAAGGCGTCTACGAAATCGTGCAGCGCCGCCTCAAGGACCCCGAGAACCAGCAGGTGGTGGTGGCGGCGGACAAGGACGTGGTTTTTGACCGCGTGGTGCAGGCCATGGACGCGGCCAAGCGCGCCGGCGCCACCAAGATCGGCGTGGAAGTGAAGCACGAGGGATCCGCCGCCCCCGGCGGCGGATCTTCGCGCCGTTCGGCGCGGACACGGCCGTAGCCGCGACAAATGGTCTTCCCTGCGCAGTTGTCCCAGATACGCGTCCATCAGTTCCTCCTGCGTCGCATTCGGCACCGGAGGCGGTTTTCTTACAGTGGCATGAATAATTATTGAGGTGGGCCGGACGCGAGGCACCTTGCAACATCCTGCTGTTCAACGCACTGCGCCGTCTGCGTTTTTAGTAAAATATTAGGCCGACGCGTTCTAATGTGGGGGAAACCCACGAAAAGGACCGTACGCGAGAATAATTTTCACCTGATTTTCCGCAATCGAGCCAGGCTTAGGTCGCCGTGGCCTAATCGTAAGCGTCCGGCCAACCGCATCTACCGCCGGGCGGCGATTTGCGCGAACATGA
>JBAWXQ010000113.1:0-8412 GCA_037144015.1 bacterium | reverse complement strand
CCGCTAGCAGCCTGGTCGGCAGACGGTTTGTGCAGGCGCAAAACCTAAGTCCGACAGGCTGCTAGCGCGCCACGCCCTTGACCTTGGCCATGTCCTGCTGCAGCTGCACGAGGCGGTGGAATTCGCCCTTCTTTTCCATGAGCTCGTCGTGCGTGCCGATCTCCTCGATTTTTCCGCCCTTGAGCACCACGAGGCGGTCGGCGTTGCGCAGCGTGGTCAGGCGGTGGGCGATGGCAAAGGTTGTGCGGCCGCGGGTCAGGCGCGCGATGGCATCCTGGATCTGGCGCTCGGTGTCGATGTCCACGGACGAGGTGGCCTCGTCCAGGATCAGGATGCGCGGGCTGTGCAGCACGGCCCGCGCAATGGCGATGCGCTGGCGCTCGCCGGCGGAGAGCGACTGGCCGCGCTCGCCCACGGGCGTGTCGTAGCCGTCCGGCTTCTGCACGATGAAGTCGTGCGCGTTGGCGGTCCTGGCGGCGGCCATGATCTCCTCGTGGCCGGCGCCGGGCTTGGCGTAGCCGATGTTCTCGGCAATGGTGCCATTGAAGAGGAAGGTGTCCTGAGGCACCACGCCGATGTGCGAGCGCAGGTCGTGCTGCGGGATCCTGCGCACGTCCACGCCGTCGACCAGCACGAACCCGTCCTGCGGATCGTAAAAGCGGCAGACGAGGTTGATGAAGGTGCTCTTGCCGGCGCCGCTGTGACCCACGAGGCCGATCATTTCGCCGGCCTTCACGTCGAGCCGGATCTCCTGCAGGACCGGCTTGTGGCTGTCGTAGCCGAAGGTCACATCGCGGAATTCGATGTCGCCGTTGATGTGCGGCATGGGGACCGCATCCTTCGCGTCCGGCACGTCCAGCGTGCTGTCGAGGATTTCGAAGACGCGCTGCGCGGCGGTGAGGCCGCGCGCCAGGTAGTCGGCCAGGCGGCTCAGGAACTGCATGGGGCCGTGGAACATGCCGAGGTAGGCGATGAAGGCCGTCAGCGTGCCGAGCGTCATGCCGTTCTGCTCGCCGATCACCTGCTTTCCGCCGATGTACCAGGCGATCACCGTCCCGGTGCCGATCAGGAAGGAGAGGACCGGAAAGAAGGTCATCCAGGTCTGCTCGGCGCGCATCACGGCGTCGGCGAGCTGGTCGCTCTGCCGGTTGAAGCGCCGCACCTCCTGCGATTCCTGGGCAAAGGCGCGGATCACGCGGATGCCGGAGAGCGAGTCGCTGAGCGAGGCGGTCAGCTGCTGGCGCGCGTGCCAGTAGCGGTCCCAGACCCGGTTGATGCGGTGCCAGAACCAGCGCGAGAGCAGCGCCACCACCGGCATGGGGAGCAGGATCAGCAGCGCCAGGCGCCAGTTCTGCACGAAGAGCACGAGGCCGATGGCGAAGAGCAGCAGGACGTTGGCCACGAAAAACTGCGCGCCCTCGACCAGCACCCCCTCGAGCGATTCGGTGTCGCGCGTGACGCGCGCGATGAGCGTGCCCGTGGGGCGCTTGTCGAAGAAGCGCAGCGAGAGGAGCTGCAGGTGCGCATAGAGGCGCATGCGCAGGTCATTGCCCAGGCGCGTTCCCAGCCAGACCAGGAGGCGGCCGCGGATGATGCCGACAGCCTGCGAGAGGATCTGCGCCCCGAGCATGGCGGCCACCAGCCAGGCCAGGAGCCGCAGGCGCTCCGGCGCCGGCTGCGGCACGCCTTTTGGGGAGATCGCGATGTCCACGAGCGGCTGGGCCAGGTAGGGCGGGATGAGGCTCAGCAGGGTGCTGGCGCCCATGAGCACCCAGACCACCCCGGTCTGGCGCCAGTAGGGGCGCAGGTACCCCATGATGCGCCAGAGCACCTTCCCCTTGTCCACGCAGGCCGGGCAGACGCGCGACCCCTCGGGGAGGATCAGGCTGCAGGTCGGGCAGCGCTTCGGCTCCTCGAGCTGCTCGCTCAGCGCGGGGAGCGCTGGCAGCGGCAGCTTGTTTTCGCGCACGGCCGTCTGGTAGGCGGCGGTGTCGGCCAGGAACTTGCCGGCGTGGGCGAAGACGCGCTGGCGCGCGTTGGTGAAGCGCACCAGCTCGGCCGTCTGCTGGTTGGCCACCACCACCAGCGCGCCGCCGCCGACGAGCAGGTCGGTGCGTGCGGATTCGAGGTCCCGCAGGGCAAGGTCGGCCCTGGGCCGCGCCTCCCAGGTGTCTGCGGCTGGCCCTGCGCTGAAGACGCGGACGCGGTCCTGCGTGACCACGAGCCACTCCCGGCCGAAGCGGCCGTCCGGCGCAAGGTCGGCGGCTAGGGCGATACGCAGCGGCGCGTCGTCGCCGTCGCGCAGGCCAAGCGTGGCGCGCAGGGGCGCTGGCAGGGGATCGATCAGCGGCATGTGGGTGGTCCTTGCAAGACCACCGGATCAAAGCATGCCGGCCCGATGGCGTCAAGCGTTCGTGCCTGAACCCAGACGGTGTGAACATACGTTGCTCTTTGACCTGTGAATTTCGGGTGGCAGATTGTTGCCTGCCTTGCCGACCCATTCTCACCTATCCGGATAGGTGAGAAGCAGAATTAATTCTCCGGCTGCGGACATTTTGACATCGTCGCGGTGTTGCTGGTTCGCGTACAGTTGGGTCGTGTTTGATGACGAAACCGACAACCGTTACGCACCCCGCCGCGCCGCCTGATAAGGGATCCGACCATGCCCGTTACGCCTCCGTGCAACCGTCAGCCGTTGATCCGCAATGACCAGCGCATGCGCTACCGCAAGCTGGGCCGGACCGGATGGGAGGTCTCGGCACTCTCCTTCGGCTGCATGCGCCTGTGCGATGATCAGGAGTACAACACGAAGCTCGTGCAGCAGGCGATCGACGCGGGCGTGAATTACTTTGAGACGACCCGGTATTACCTGAACGGAACCTGCCAGCACCGGACCGCACCCGGGCTGGGCGATCGCAGGGACAGTCTGATCGTGTCCGGCAAGGACGGGATCAACCCCAACAAGACCGCCTACCAGTTCCGCAAGGAGATTGAAAATCAGCTGACGATTCTCGGCTTGTCCCACTTCAAGTTCTACCAGGTGGGGTGGTTCAGCTGGGAGATGTTTCCGCACCTGATCAAGCCCGGCAGCGTCTGGGATGCCATACGCCAGGCCCGGGCGGAAGGGCTGATTCAGTGCGTGGGCTTCACCGGACACGACACGCCGGAGAACTTCATCAGATGCATCGAAACCGGCCTGTTCGACTCGATCACCGTGCCGTACAACCTGGTCAACCGCTCCTATGAGCCGGCCATTGCGCGCGCCGCGGAGCTGGGCGTGGGCGTGGTCGCCATGTGCCCGGTGGCCGGCGGGGTGCTCTCCTGCGAGTCCGATCGGCTCAAGGATGCGCTGGGCATGGACCTGCCCACCACGGAGATGGCGCTGCGCTTTGTGCTGTCCAACCCCGGCGTGAGCACGGCCTGCTCAGGCATGAACGCCATCGAGCAGCTCGAGCAGAACGTGAAAAGCGTGCGCAGCTTCGATCCGGCGCAAGGCGTGTTCGAACAGATGTGCGCGGGGCTGGACCGCCTGCGGGCCGGGCTGGGCGACCGCTTCTGCACCGCCTGCCGCTACTGCATGCCCTGCCCGCAGGGGGTCGACATTCCGCAGTACATGGGGCTGTACCGCGACTGGAAGGCGTTCGGCCTGACCGAATCTGTGACCGCCCGCGTGCGCGGCATCGGCGCCGACAAGAGTGCGGCGCGCTGCACGCAGTGCGGCGCATGCGAGAAAACGTGCCCCAACCGGCTGCAGGTGTGCGAACTGCTGCGTGCGGTGGAAGCGCTCCGGTAGCGCGCGGCCGGTTCAGATTCGTTCGACGAGCTCGGACCCGGAAAGCCGAATCATGAAGGCGGGCAACGGAGAGCATTTCGAACAGAGCTACAACGCGCAGGCGGCGGGGGATGTGGAAGGCAGCATGCGGGCGCGCCGACGATGGCGGACTGCGGCCGGGCCGCAAGAACGTGCCAAGCTACAACGTGGGCTTCAAATCATCGTAAAACTTGGCCTGGCTCATGGCGATATAGGGACACAACCACAGGAAGCCGATCCCCAGCGTAACGATGCAAAGCAGGCCCCAGCCAAAGAAGCGCCATTGCAGGCAGAAATACTTCCATTTGTTCCCCTGCATCATTTGCTTGCTGCGGTTGATGGCGTCCAGGGCGTCCATCTGCGGGTTGTCGGCCAGCACAAACCAGACCTGCGAATAGCGCAGGGCTGCGATGATGCCCGGCACAATCAGCAGCAGCAGCCAGAGCAGCACAAAGATACTGACCAGCAGATAGGTCACGAAGGCCACGCCGAAGCGCTCGAAGCCGCTGAACGCCTGGTTCATGGAGCCGGTGCCGGTGCGCGAGAGGCTGAGCCAGAAAATGGCGACGCCGAGCGCCAGCGCGCCGGAGATCAGCAGGCTGCCGATGGAGAAGACGAGCCCCAGCAGCGGAATTTTGGCCAGCAGGCTCAACGCAATCTGGATGGCGCCGATCACGACGATGACGCCGATGGCGAGGCCCCAGCGGTTGCGCAGGCTGTCGCGTGCGGCCACCATCAAATCCCGGTTGTGCGTACGGCTGCTGAATGAGATGGCTTGCGCCAGGCTGGCCGAAATCCCCGGCGGGGGCGGTGGCGCGGGCGGCATGGGTGGAACGTGCGTTGAAAACACCAGCCCCTCGACCCTGCGGGCCGGCCGCCAGGTGTCGCCAAACGCCTCCTGCCAGACGAGATCATCCGGCTGGATCGTCCCATTGCCGGCGAGATGTCGGAACTCCGCGTCCTCCACCGGACCTTTGCGCTCACCATTTTTCGCGTAATACCAAAGCATGGCGGTTCCCCTTTCCAGACAAATTGGAACAGAACGAAGCGGTGCGGTCAAGTCATACGCCGCGCGCCCGGCCCGCGGCCTTCTCCTCGCGGTAGCAGGCGACGGTCTGACGGATCCCCTCGGCGAGGGTGAGGGACGGCTTCCAGCCCAGGCTGTGCAGGAGGCGGCAGTCGATCAGCTTGCGCGGCGTGCCGTCGGGTTTGCCGGCGTCAAATGCCAGCTCGCACGTCGCGCCGCAGGCGTCGCGCACCAGCTCGGCGAGCTGGCGGATGGTCACCTCGCAGCCGGAGCCGATGTTGACCCAGTCCGGCGGGCTGGGGTGGCGCAGCAGGAAGAGCAGCCCCGAGGCCACGTCATCCACGTGCAGGAACTCGCGCAGCGGCGTGCCCGTGCCCCAGAGGGTCACGGTGCGAGCGCCGGAGCGGGCCGCATCATCGAACTTGCGGATCATCGCCGGCAGGACGTGCGAGGTCTCGAGGTCGTAGTTGTCGCACGGGCCGTACAGGTTGGTGGGCATGGCGCTGTGAAAGCAGACGCCGTACTGGCGGCGGTAAGCCTCGCACAGCTTCAGCCCCACGATCTTGGCAATGGCATAGGCCGCGTTGGTCGGCTCCAGCGGGCCGGTCAGCAGCGAGTCCTCGGCGATCGGCTGCGGCGCCAGGCGCGGATAGATGCACGAGCTGCCCAGGAAGAGCACGCGCCGGATGCCGCAGCGGTACGCGCCGTCGATCAGGTTCGCGGCAATGGCCAGGTTGTCATAGAGAAACTCGGCCGGCTGCGTGCGGTTGGCCTCGATGCCGCCGACGCGGGCCGCGGCGATGATCAGCGCGGTGGGGCGGTTCTGTTCCAGGAAACGCCGCGTGGAGGCCTGGTCGCGCAGATCCACCTGCGCCAGGTCGCCCAGGATGGGCGGCGCCATCCCCTCGGCCTGCATGCGCCGCACAATGGCCGATCCCACCATGCCCTGGTGGCCGGCGATGAAGATGCGATTCAGATGTTCCATGATTGATTCCTACTGACTAATGACTTTCGCTTCCCTCGCTGCGCTGTACGGCCAGCTCCTGGCGTGCCAGTTTCAGGTCCGCCTCGACCATCATGCGGGTGAGCTCCTTGAACGTCACGCGCGGCTGCCAGCCCAGCACGCGCCGGGCCTTGGCGGCGTCGCCCAGCAGCAGGTCCACCTCGCTCGGGCGCTCGTAGCGGGCATCGTGCCGGACATACTCCTTCCAGTCGAGGCCGACCAGGCCGAACGCCTCCTCGCAGAACTCCTGCACGCTGTGGGTCTCGCCCGTGGCAATGACGTAGTCGTCCGGCTGGTCCTGCTGGACCATCTGCCACATGGCCTCGACATAGTCGCCGGCAAACCCCCAGTCGCGGCGGGCGTCGAGATTGCCGAGGAAAATCCGGTTCTGCAGCCCGAGCTTGATGCGCGCGGCCGCCATGGTGATCTTGCGCGTCACGAACGTCGGGCCGCGGCGCGGCGACTCGTGGTTGAAGAGGATGCCGTTGCTCGCATGCATGTTGTAGGCCTCGCGGTAGTTCACCGTGACCCAGTAGGAGTAGAGCTTGGCGCAGCCATATGGGGAGCGGGGGTGAAACGGCGTCGTCTCGCACTGCGGCGTCTCCCGCACCTTGCCGTACAGCTCCGAGGAGGACGCCTGATAGAAGCGCACCTTCTTGTCGAGCCCGCTCTCGCGGATCGCCTCCAGCAGGCGGATGGTGCCAATGCCCGTGACATCGCCGGTGTACTCCGGAACGTCGAACGACACCCGCACATGGCTCTGGGCGCCGAGGTGGTAGACCTCGTCCGGCTTCAGCTCGTACAGCAACTTCGTCAGGCGCGAGGCGTCAGCCAGATCGCCGAAATGCAGGAAGAGCCGCACGCCCATGATGTGCGGGTCCTGGTACAGATGGTCGATGCGCTGCGTGTTGAAGCTCGACGAGCGCCGGATCATGCCGTGCACCTCGTACCCCTTTTCAAGCAGCAGCTCCGCGAGATAGGATCCGTCCTGACCTGTGATGCCGGTGACAAATGCGCGTTTCATGGTCGTACTCTGGCACAAATCGTCTGGTTCTGCATTGCGCAAAAGCGTATATTTTGATTACATAAATGCGAAGCAGGGGACCCATGATAAAAACAAAGACCAAAAAAGGATATTCCGGAACGGAATATCCTGAAAGGCACATCGCCGTGCTCGGCGATGCGGATCTCAACTTCAGCACGCAGGTGCTGGAGGGGGTGCAGTCGTTTGCCAGCCGCAACGCCGCGTGGCGGGTGGTGCCGCTGCACTGCACGCAGGATGATCTGCTGGACGACCTGCTGCGGCACGGTCGGATCAGCGGCGTCATTGGCGCATTCATCAGCGAGCGCTGGATTGCCGGGCTGCCGGGGCAGCCGGTGCCGCTGGTGAACATCGGCGCGCTTTCGAATCTAACGGGCGTGCCATCGGTGATTCCGGACGATGCGGCAGTGGGGCGTCTGGCCGCCGGGCATTTGCTGGAGGGCGGCTGGCGCGTGCTGGGGTGTCTTCACGACGTTGCCAGCTACGCTGCCGGGGCGCGCCGGGAGGGCTTTCTGGCCGCGGCCGTGGCAGGTGGTGCGGCGGCTTCCGCGCCTCCGGTTTCCGAGAGCTTTGCCGCCGGGGCGAACTGGGAGGAGTGGCTGCGCGGGCTGCCGCTGCCGGCGGCGGTATTCTGCACCAGCGACACCCTGGCGCGGCGGCTGATCGGCGTTCTGCGCCGGATTGACTTGCGCGTGCCGGAGCAGATCGCCGTGGTGGGCGTCGGCGATTCCGCATTCGACAGCGCTCTCGCGGGGATGGGAATCTCCTCCGTGGTGCTGCCGGGCCGGCGCATCGGGGTGCGCGCGGCCGCGCGGCTGCAGGTCTTGCTGGAGCAGGGGACGGCACCCCGGACCGTGGAGCATCTGCCGCCGGAAACCCTGGTTGTCCGCGATTCTTCGGCTATGGTCTGGACGCGGGACGCCGTGGTGTCGCGCGCCGTTGGCGTGATGCTGAAACACCCCGAGGGGGCGCTGTCCGCCGGCGAGCTGGCCCGCCGCATCGGCATCTCCCGCCGCACGCTGGAAGTGCGGTTTCAGCGCGCGCTCGGACACGGTCCGGCCACAGAGATGCGCCGCCGGCGGCTGGCGCGGGTCCGGCAGCTGCTGGCGGACACGGATTTTACGCTGGAGCAGATCGCCGAGCGCACCGGATTCTGCGGCGCGCACCACCTGGCCGCGCAGTTCAAACGCACCTTCGGCTGCACGCCCGGCGCGTTCCGGCGAGTGATGGGTCAGTGACGGGGTGGCCACGTTCGGGTCGAGTAAGCAGGAGTAGGTCGGGCATTCCTGCCCGACCGGGTCGGCCAGGAATGCCCGACCTATCTTCTGAATCCGTCAGCCACCCCGCCCGTTGCGCCGGCGTGACCCAAATCTACGGCTAAGTACACGCCGCACTAAATACTGTGTCGTAACTTCGGCTCGTCCTCGTCGTCGTCCTCGTACTCGATTGTCTGGCCGGCAGAAAACTCTTTCGAGGACGAGGACGATTACGAGAATACGTCACCGAACTTACGACACCGAGTACTAAGG
>JBAWXQ010000112.1:0-8570 GCA_037144015.1 bacterium | reverse complement strand
GATGAAAAAGCCCCGCCTGAATCCGCCTGCGAGCGCGCCTAAGCCGAGGGTTTTTCAGCAGAACCAGATGTTACGATGTGACCCTTGCTTCATTACGAGGTGACCCTTGCTTCATCTTAAGATTCTATTTGCAATAAATAATTATTGTGTTATCTTTCGTGTATGAGCTATGACGATCTGGTGAAGATTGCGGGGGTGTTGCCGTGCTTCGATCTGGCGTTGTTGGTGCAGGCCTTCGATGACCGGCGGGACGCGATCCGTGTCCAGCTCTCGCGCTGGATGAAGCAAGGCAAGGTGATTGGTCTTAGGCGCGGTATGTACACGCTTTCCGAGACCTATCGGCGCACAGCGTTGATGCCGGCGGTGCTGGCAAACTCGTTGTACCGGCCGTCCTACCTCAGCGGTTTGTGGGCGCTGGGTCACTATGACCTGATTCCGGAACGCGTCGTCCGGTTCACCAGTGTGACCTCGCGCGTTCCGCGTTTCTTTGAGAATCACTTCGGCGTATTTGACTACCGCAACATCAAGCGGGATTGCTTTTTCGGATTTGCGGCCACGGGTCTTGGGGGTCAGGAGTTCCTGGCCGCCGAGCCGGAAAAAGCACTCCTGGATCACTGGCATCTCACCGAGGGGGAGTGGACGCCGGAGCGGCTGGATGAAATGCGTTACCAGCATGTTGCGCGGGTTGACCCGGAACGGCTGAGTCTTTACGCCCGACGGTTCCGGAGTCCGCGCCTCGACCGGGCGGTCGAACGGTGGCTCCGACTGGCAACGGATGCGGAACAAGGAACGGTGACGTTATGAAAGAGGAAGCACTGGCATTGGTTCGAGGCGTCTCGGATCCGGGACAGGCCCTGAACCGGCTAAGGGAATATCTGCAGGCCTTTGTATTGCGGTCGTTTTACGAGAGTGAGGCGTTCCGGCCTCTGGCCTTTGTCGGAGGTACGGCACTGCGCTTCCTGCACAACCTGCCGCGCTTTTCGGAGGATCTCGACTTCTCGCTGGTCACGTCCGTACGCTACGCGGGGCAGGAGTGGATGGCCAAAGTGAAACGGGACTTGTCGCTTGCCGGGTTCAGCCCGGAGGTGACATGGAACGACAGGAAAGTCGTGCATACGAGTTGGGTCCGCGTAGCCGGCCTGCTTTATGATGCGGGTTTGTCGTCGTTGCCGGCGGAGAAACTGGCCATCAAACTGGAGATCGATACGAGGCCGCCGGCGGGTGCCCGGTGTGAACGCCGGGTGGTGACAAGGCATGTCACCTTCCTGCTCCAGCATTACGACCTGCCATCGCTGCTGGCGGGGAAACTCCATGCCGCGATCACGCGCAAGTATGCCAAAGGGAGGGACTGGTACGATCTGGTGTGGTATCTTTCACAACGCCCGCCGGTGGCCCCGAACTTGTCCTTGTTGCAGTATGCGCTGGACCAGACGCAGGGTGCCGGCCGCTATAATGCTCAATCCTGGATCGAGCTGGTGCGGGATCGGTTGGCCACATTGAATCTGGAAGCCGTCTGCGACGATGTGAGTCCCTTTCTGGAACGGCCGCAGGACTCGGCCCTGCTGACCCGTGTAAATCTTGAGGGACTGCTGCGCGGTGAGCCTCCCAAACGCGCCCCAGTCGGAAACAAAATCCGCGGCAATCCGCGCGATCCGTAACTAGAAAATCTCCTTCCGTGTGGTCCGTGTGGTCCGTGGTTTTTCGTCCACCTCCTCGTCCTCGTCCTCGAAAGGATCGACTCGCTGCCGCTTGAGGTTGGTTCGGCCGAGAGCGCCCCTGGCGAGGCCCGGCATGAGGTACAGATCGAAGCCAGGCGAACCGCAGATTGACGAATGTCCAGTGCTGATTTTTGAAGGAAATTCGTAACGGCTCAGGAGCACCGCCGGCAGGAATCGGTCGCCGCGATCGTCAACCGATCTGGGGCACCTGCGTAGTAACGATCGGCGATCAATGACAAATGCGCGAGCCTGTAGCTGTAACAGTTTAGCCCATTCCGGGACCCCGCGGGGTCAGACCTTATAGCGTGTCCGATGGCGCCGAACAGGCCCTTGAGATCCGTCGCCGAATCCCGCGCACCTTTCCTCTCGATCTCCTAGTTCTCTCAAGACGCGAGGCCAATCGTCGTCTGACCGAAGAAGATTCCTTCTTCGCAGCAATCCTTCGCGACGGTGAGACTGTCTATGAAGACGAGCGTTAGGGAATGGGTCGCCAAGTCCGGCGGTGACCACGTATCGGCGATGCGCGAATACCGTGCGCGCAAGAACCCGAACTACGACAGCGCGTGCTTTCATGCCCAGCAGTGCATCGAAACTGCTGAAAGCGACCATTGACGCCGAAGGCGGACAGGTAACCAAGGTTCACGACCTTGCTGCGCTACTGAACGACTGCTTGGCGAAGCACCCCCTCTGGTCGGTCATGCGTAACGACCTGGAACTGCTGTCCCAGTACGCGGTGCTCTTTCGGTACCCCGGCCATTCAGCCGACAAGGCCAAGGCCCTGGCGGCGGTCGCCGCCATGAACCGTTGCCGCGCTGAGATACTCACCTTCCTGGGAACACCAGTAATAGCCAAACCCGTTTCCAAGTGCGGGAAAGGTGCCGCCTAGCGGGCGGAGAAAGGCCCCGGCTGACGCAAATACAAGCAAACACCCGTCGCGCCCCGTCATCATCGGCCTCGCGTGCCCCAACAGCCATCCGCACCGGCAACGCGCTTCGCACTTTCCCAAACGCCTGTCCTGACGCATGCCCGCTCCGGGCGCGGAAGGCGGTTCCGTCGCCCCTGTCACGGCGGTTGCTTCGCTTCGCGGCACCCGCCGCGCCAGTTGCGCCGGCTCCGCCCGCCGCGCCCTCCGCTAGCCCAAACACCCAACAAGGCACGCCGCCTCCAAGCGTCCGGCCGGCAAGCGCGGGGCGGTTGATGTGGCGGCGCGCCTCTTCTGGAACGAGCGCTCGGCGCGCCTCAAGCTGGTCATGCCAGTGGGCGCCACCGCTGCGCTCTACTGTTTCGATCTGACCCAGGGCGCCCTGCGCGCCACGCTGGTACGCGCCTCGCGCTACGCCAACGATGTCAAGACCGCGCCGGATGCGGAGTATCGGTTGCCGTCTACAGACGTGGGCGAGCATCGGTTCCGGTTTGTGCTGACACCGGGCGGGCAGGAGTTGCCGCGCTACGCAACGGAACTGGAGATGCAGCCGGTGGCGGTGACAGCCGCGCCGCACCCCCGGTGAACTGCCGCGTACCGGTTCGCTGGCATCGCTCACGCCAGAGACGTTCCGCATGCTGGCCATCAAGCCGGCTCAGGACGGAAAGGGCTGGATCGTACGGGTGCAGGAAACCGCGGGCAGGAGCGGGCGCCCCGAGCTGCAATGGCTGGGAGTCAACGTAATGCTGGACGCTGTTGGCACCCGCCGGATCGCGACCTGGCGGCTGGGAAAACGACGGGGGCGCTGGGTCGCCGTGCGCACCACGGCGCAGGACTAGGGATACAAGGAGACTGAACTATGCCGCCCAAACCATCCAATGTCCCATTCTTCCAAACAAATGTCAAACAATTGAACCTTTCGACCTCCGGCACCACTCCCGGACAGTATGGCCGTAAAAATAAAAACACCCGCTTTCCCGAAGGAAAACGAGTGTTTTTTGCTGTCCGAAAAATGGTCGGGGCGTGGGGATTTGAACCCCAGACCTCTTGCACCCCAAGCAAGCGCGCTACCAGTCTGCGCTACGCCCCGATAAAGGTGATGTGAGGAGCGAAGATTACCAGTCGCCAGCCGCAGGGTCAAGCTGTCCCGCCGTCCTGTCAACGCAGGGCAAGGCCGGGTTGTCTTGCGTACGTGCGTCGCGGACCGGGAACCGGCTGACGCTTCCGGCGCCGATTACGGATAACGAGGAGAAGCACCCCATCGTCCACCGCCCGGCTTTCCAGCTGAAAAATCCGCGCCCATCCGCGCCCACCCTCAAAAACCAAAACTCTGCGGTTCTGCGGTTCTGCGGTTTTGCGGTTCCCCCCCGCTCGCTCCCTCCCGCCCTGCCGCCCTGCCGCAGCCGTAGATTTGGGTTGCAGGGGCAGGCTTGTTTTCGGTAGATTTGCCGCCTTCCGTGCGCCGACGCGCGATGCGTCAGGCGGCGGGTTCACCCACTGAAGCCAACGAGGAGGACGAAAGATGCCGAAGCCGACAAAGAATCAGAAGCTGCTGGCCTGGGTTGACGAGGTCGTCAAGCTTTGCAAGCCGGACAAGGTGCACTGGTGCGACGGCTCGCAGAAGGAGTACGACGCGCTCTGCAAGCAGATGGTCAAGGCGGGCACGTTCACGCCGCTCAATCCGGCCAAGCGCCCCGGCTGCTACCTGGCCCGCTCGCACGCCTCGGACGTGGCGCGCGTCGAGGACCGCACCTACATCTCCACGGCCCGCCGGGAGGATGCCGGCCCGACCAACAACTGGCGCGCCCCGGCGGAGCTGAAAGCCGAGATGCTCGGCCTCTACAAGGGGTGCATGCGCGGCCGCACCCTGTACGTGATCCCGTTCTCCATGGGCCCGATCGGCTCGCCCGTGGCCAAGATCGGCGTGGAGATCACGGACTCGGCCTACGTGGTGGTCAACATGCGCATCATGACGCGCATGGGCAAGGCCGCGCTCGAGGCGCTGGGCGAGAACGGCGAGTTCATCCCCTGCCTGCACTCGGTCGGCGCGCCGCTCAAGAAGGGGCAGAAGGATGTGCCGTGGCCGTGCGTCCCGGACCCCAGCAAGAAGTATATCGCGCACTTCCCGGAGGATGGCGGCGCGATCTGGTCGTTCGGCTCCGGCTACGGCGGCAACGCCCTGCTCGGCAAGAAGTGCCTGGCGCTGCGCATCGCCTCCAACCTGGCCCGCAAGGAGGGGTGGATGGCGGAGCACATGCTGATCCTCAAGCTCTCTTCGCCCGAGAAGAAGTCATACTACGTCGGCGCGGCCTTTCCGAGCGCCTGCGGCAAGACCAACCTGGCGATGATGCTCCCCACGCTCGCCGGCTGGAAGGTCGAGTGCATCGGCGACGACATCAACTGGATGCGCATCGGCGAGGACGGCCGGCTGTACGCGGTCAACCCCGAGTTCGGCTTCTTCGGCGTGGCGCCCGGCACCAGCCGCAGCAGCAACCCGAACGCGATGGACACGATCACGCGCAACACGATCTTCACCAACGTTGCGCTCACGGACGACCGCGACATCTGGTGGGAGGACATGGGCGTGCCCGCGCCGGCGCATGCCATCGACTGGAAGGGCGCGGACTGGACACCTGCCACGAAGGACGCCGAGGGCAAGACGGTCAAGGCCGCCCACCCGAACGCCCGCTTCACGGCGCCGGCCGGCCAGTGTCCGGTGATCGCCGCCGAGTGGGAGAACCCGGCCGGCGTGCCGATCGACGCATTCCTGTTCGGCGGCCGCCGCCCGAGCACCATTCCGCTGGTCAACCAGGCCTACAACTGGAACCACGGCGTGTTCATGGGCGCCGCCGCCGGGTCTGAGACCACCGCGGCCGCGCTCGGCGCCGCCGGCGTGCTGCGTCGCGATCCGTTCGCCATGCTGCCGTTCTGCGGCTACCACATGGGCGACTATTTCCTGCACTGGCTGAGCTTCGGCCTGCGCACCAACCCGGCCCGGCTCCCGAAGGTCTTCTTCGTGAACTGGTTCCGCAAGACGGCCGACGGCAAGTGGCTCTGGCCGGGATACGGCGAGAACAGCCGCGTGCTGAAGTGGATCTGCGAGCGCATCGAGGGGAAGGGGAAGGCCGTGGAAACGCCGATCGGCATCCTGCCGACGCCCGACGCGATCGACCTCGCCGGTTCCAGCGTCACGGCCGCGGACATGCAGGAGCTGCTGCGCGTGGATGTCGAGGGGTGGAAGAAGGAGCTCGCCAGCATCGAGGAGTCCTACAAGCCCTACGGCGCCCGGCTGCCGTACGCGCTGCGCGCCGAAGTCGAGGCGCTCAAGGCGCGCCTGCAGAAGGCGTAACTTTTCCGTTCCGGAAAGGTTTCTTGAAAACAGGGCCGGCGGGAAACCGCCGGCCCTGTTCGTGGGTGCGCCCGGCGGCTCTCCTTCCTGCCGGTTGCTCTTTTGGTAGCGTATGACACTGTTGTCCGGCGCTTGGCGGTTGCGTCCCCAAAACTAGCAGCTTGGTCGGCACAACGTTTGTGAAGGTACAGCGCTAAATCCGACAAGCTGCTAGAGGTGTGAGAATGGAACGGGAGCCGAAAACGAGCGCATGGCGAGTTGACGGGGCAGCTTGTGGGCTCAACTGTAGCGCGCCGCTGTGCGGCGCGGTCTGCCGCGGGACTTGCGCTGCTGCGCCGCTCAGCGGCGCACTACAGGGGAACGAGCAAGAGGAGCGGCAGGCTGTAGCGCGCCGCGCTACAGTGGTTCATCCTGTCAAAACCGCCCCCCACGGTTTAACCACGGAACACACGGAAGGGAATTTTTTGGCTACGGATATCGCGGCCTGCCGCGGATTTTTTTATCTGGAAACCAGGAATGCCGGAACAGCCAATTCTTCACCATCGATCTCTGCTCTATGACGCATGTTGGAGGGCGGAGCTCCGCGACGCCAAGCAGGCGTGCGTTTCGTGGTTCGCCAACGGGATGAAGTTCCGTCTTAGGCGAGGATTTGACCCGATGATCGCGTCTTGTTTAGATGCGTTTGTCCTGTGAATTGAGCCGGCAAGGCTTGCCCCGCACGGGCGGTCGCGCTATTCTTCTTGGTTATGGCCTCTTCTCTTGAAATACAGTGTACGGCGTGCCGCCGGCTGGCGCTTGCGCGGGTCGAGCCGGTGTACGAGGACTTTAAGAAGGTCGCGGAGTCGTTTGTCTGCTCGGGCTGCGGTCATCGCTACCCGTCGCGGGACAAGACGCCGTTCGTGGACCCGTCCGGGCGTCCGCAGGTGTTTTCGGATGGCGACAAGCCGGATGCGGTCAAGGTCTTCAAGTCCGACGAGCGTCGCCGCAGTTGCGCGTGGTGCCGCCATTTCATCGTCAATCCGTTCTACCAGCGCTGCGGCCTGAACAACCGCCAGGCAGAGGCCACGGACATCTGCGCACGCTTCCTGGCCAAGCCCGACCTGTCCGCCCCTGCCGGAACCGGCAATGCCGGCGGGGCGGCCAGTCGCTTCGACGCGCTGTTCCAGAGCGAGGTGCCGGCGCCCGCCCCTGTTGCCGGCAAGGCCCAGGTCCCGGCGGCCCCGGCGGCTCCGGCAATCCGTCAGGATGTTCCGGCCGCGGCCGTGGCCGCTCCTTCGGCAGAGCCGGAAACCGCAAAGAAAGTGGCAGTCAAACCATCCCCGGAGAAGGCGGTTAAAAAGCCAGTCCGGAAGCCGCCTGCCGAACCGGAAGCAGGGACACCAGTCCGGAAGCCGCCTGCCGAAGCCGCGGTGAAACGGCCGGTCGGGAGGCCGCGCAAGCAGGTCATGCCATGAAAGCACGCCTTCTGCTGCTCCTGTCGACGGCTGCGGTTGCGATCTGCGCCGGCGCGGCTGCCGCGGCCGGCCTGCCGCTGGAGACGTTGCCGTCCAGCGCCCGGTGGATGCTGCATCTGGATGCCGCCGCGCTCCGCGACTCGCCCCTCGGCAGGGAAATCCTCGCCGCCATCCCCGGCACGCCGGCGGAGGCGCAGCTGAACTCCTTTGCGGCCATGGCCGGCTGCGACGTCCGGCGCGATCTTGCCGCCATCTCAGCCTGCGGCTCCGGCGGCGCGGATCAGGGCGTGGTCATCTACTTGCGCGGCAGCTGGGACCTCCGGAAAATCCAGGCGGCTCTGGCTGCGAACAGCCCGGTCACGACCGCGGCGCACGGGCGCCACACGATCCTGCACTGCACGGATGCCGCTGCCCCGGAAGGGTTTACGCGGCAGAGCTACTGCCTGGCGTCGTCCAACCTCGTGCTGCTGGCCAATCGCGAGGCGACGCTGCGGCAGGCGCTGGATGCGCTGGACGGCAATGCGCCGGCGCTGTCGAGCGTGCCGTGCTTCCGGCGGATGGCGGCCATGGACACCAACACCATCCTGCGCGTGATGGCCACAAACCTGCAGGAGATGCTGGCTGGCAACCCGCAGGCGGCCGCCCTGCCGGCAGCCGACAGTTTCCAGCTCGCCCTGAACATGGAAGGGGCGGCGGTGCGACTCAAGGCCGTGGTCCAGACGCGCACCCCCGAGGCCGCCCGGCAGCTGCAGCAGATGCTGCTCGGCTTCCAGATCGTGATGAGGCTGCAGGGGGGGAAGAAGCCGGAGATCGCAAAAATCGCGCAAGCGGCGCGTGTGGACGTCAGCGGCCAGGCAGTTACCGTGATCCTGCACGCTCCACCAGATGTCGTGCGAAAGCTGCTATTCCGCTAGGAGACTGTCGGACGTAGGTCCTGGATCTGTCCAGTGCTTTCTGCCGACAGTCTCCTAGTTGGGCCACCCGCTGTCAGCGGGTGGCGAAGACTTGATTACAGACAGAAAATTTTGTTCCGGATTTCCTGATGAAAAAGACTCGCGAAATCCGCGGCAATCCGTAGCTGCATTTCGAATTGGGAACTCAGGAACTCAGGCTGGCTGCGGCTGAAT
>JBAWXQ010000111.1:0-8615 GCA_037144015.1 bacterium | reverse complement strand
AGATTTGGCCGGAGGCCAAATCTACAGCCCTTCAAATAGTACGGTCGAGAGGTAGCGTTCGCCGGCGTCCGGAAGAATGACGACGATGGTCTTGCCCGCGAACTCCGGCAGCTGCGCAAGGCGCACGGCCACGGCGGCGGCTGCGCCGCAGGAGATGCCGACAAGCAGCCCCTCCTCGCGGGCGAGGCGCCGCGCGAAATCTACCGCCTCGGCGCTGTCGACCTGCTCCACGCGGTCCACGAGTGTGAGGTCGAGCGTGTCCGGGATGAACCCCGCGCCGATTCCCTGGATCTTGTGCGGGCCGGGCTTGAGTTCCTGCCCGGCGCGCTTTTGTGTGATGACCGGGCTCTCCCTGGGCTCAACCGCCACGGAGATGATCTTCTTTCCTTTGGCCTGCTTGATGAAGCGCGAGATGCCCGAGATGGTGCCGCCCGTGCCGACACCCGAGACGAGCACGTCGATGGCGCCATCCGTGTCGTCCCAGATCTCCGGCCCGGTGGTCTTGAAGTGGATCTCCGGGTTGGCCGGGTTCTTGAACTGCTGGGGGAGGAAGTAGCGGCCGGGATCGGAGGCCGCAAGTTCCTCGGCGCGCCGGATGGCGCCCTTCATCCCTTCGGCGCCAGGCGTGAGGACCAGGTTGGCGCCGAAGGCGGCCAGCACGCGCCGGCGTTCCACGCTCATGGTCTCGGGCATGGTCAGCGTCAGCTTGTAGCCGCGCGCCGCGGCCACGTACGCCAGCGCAATGCCGGTGTTGCCGCTGGTGGGCTCCACGATCTCCACGCCGGGCTTGAGCACGCCGCGCTTCTCGGCGTCCCAGATCAGGTTGGCGCCGATGCGGCACTTGACCGAGTACGCGGGGTTTCTCCCCTCGACCTTGCCCAGCACCGTGGCCCGGGCTCCCTGCGTGACGCGGTTCAGTTTCACCAGCGGCGTGTTGCCGATGGATTGTGCGTTGTCGGCAAAGATTCGGCTCATGGGGTGTCTCCCTGATTACGTGTTCGAGAAAGCACGGTTCGTGCTTTCTCAAGGCTAAATCCGACAGGTTCCTAGGCGGTTGCAATCTGCAGCGCCTGCTCGATGTCGGCCAGGATATCCTCGACATCCTCGAGTCCGACGGAAAGGCGGATGTAGTCGGCGGTGACGCCGGTCTTCTGCTGCTCCTCGGGTGTCAGCTGCTGGTGGGTGGTGGAGGCCGGGTGGATCACGAGCGTCTTGGCGTCGCCGATGTTGGCCAGGTGCGACAGCAGCTTGACCGAGTCGATGAACTTGCTGCCGGCGGCTGCGCCGCCCTGGATGCCGAACCCGACAATGCCGCCAAAGCCGTCCTGCAGATACTTTGCGGCCACGGCATGGTTGGAATCGTCCGGCAGGCCGGGGTAGGTGACCCACTTGACGCGCGGGTTCTTCTTGAGCCACTGGGCCACGGCCAGGGCGTTTTCCGAATGCCGCTTCTGGCGCAGCGGCAGCGTCTCCAGCCCGAGCAGGAACTGGTGGGCGTTGAACGGGCTCAGGCATGCGCCCATGTCGCGCAGCAGCGTGAGGCGGACCTTGAAGATGAACGCCACGTTGCCCATGCCCGGCACGTTGCTCAGCGCATCCCAGTACTGAATGCCGTGGTAGCTGGGGTCAGGCTCGGTGAACTCCGGGAACTTGCCGTTGTTCCACTGGAACTTGCCGGAATCCACGATCACGCCGCCGATGGAGGTGCCGTGGCCGCCGATGTACTTGGTGGCCGAACTGGCGATGATGTCCGCGCCAAATTCGAACGGCCGCACCAGCCCCACGCCGACCGTGTTATCCACGACCAGCGGAATGCCGGCATCGTGCGCGATTTTGGCAATGGCCGTGAAGTCCGGCACATCCAGCTTGGGGTTGCCGATGGTCTCGATGTAGATGGCGCGGGTTTTCGGCGTGATGGCGCGGCGGAACGCCTCGGGCGTGCGCGAATCCACGAAGACGGCCTTGCGGCCAAGCTTGGGGAAGGTGTGGTTCAGGAGCTGGTAGGTTCCGCCGTAGAGATTATTGCCGGCAACGATCTCGTCGCCCAGGCGCGTGATGGCCAGCAGCGCACAAGTAATGGCCGCCTGTCCCGAGGCCACGCCCAGCGCGCCGGTGCCGCCCTCAATGGCCGCGACGCGCTGCTCGAAGACGTCCGTCGTCGGGTTCATGAGGCGGGTGTAGATGTTGCCAAACTCCTTGAGCGCGAAGAGATTTGCGGCGTGCTCGGAATTCTTGAACACGTAGGAGGTGGTCTGGTAGATCGGCACGGCGCGCGCACCGGTGGTGGGATCGGGCTTCTGACCCGCGTGAAGCGACAGTGTGTGGAGGTGCAGGTTGCTCATGGCGATTTTCCCTTTCGTTGTCATGATGTTCACGTTTCCGGACCAAGTCAAGCCATGGCACCGGAAGCTTCTATGTCTAGCAAGTTGATAGACATGATAGCTATAATTCTTTAGGGAGTCAACAGCAGTGAAGATTTTTTTTACGGTGCCTGATCAGGAGCCTGCTCGCAGCGAATGTCCAGGGCCTGCAGCAATGCGGCGGCCGAGATTCTTCAAGCGGTCGTTGACGCAGCAGGCGCAGGCGGCGCCATCCTCGTCCACGCACGGCTTGTTCGGGTAGAGCTGGTACAGGCGCCGGTATTTTTCGGGCGTGACATTGGGCATGAAAACGTTTGCGCCGATCTGCAACACGCGGTTGCGGCCGTCCGGACTAAGCGCATCAAAGGCCGTGGTGGCCGGGATATGTGCCCGCGGGTTGAGCAGGCGCAGCACGGCCATGGCTTTGAAGTAGATTTCACGGTCCGCAAGTTGCGGTTTGCCGCCGAGCGGCGTGCCGGGATGCGCCAGAAACGGGCCGCAGCCGATCATGTCTAAATCCAGCTGCGTGGCAAAGAGGATGTCGCGCGCCAGCGTGGCCAGCGGCGTGCCGGGC
This sequence comes from bacterium, assembly GCA_037144015.1. Classification (GTDB taxonomy): domain Bacteria; phylum Verrucomicrobiota; class Kiritimatiellia; order RFP12; family CAIWXQ01; genus CAIWXQ01. The sequence goes on along the minus strand of JBAWXQ010000111.1, from coordinate 5,681 downwards.
AGGCCGATCATGAAGCCGCTGCCGGCCTGGATGCCGGCCAGGCGCAGGTCGGTCAGGCATTGGACGCGGCGCGCAAACGGTTCATCCGGATGGATCCGGCGGAACAGCGCGCGGTTGGAGGTTTCAAAGCGCAGCAGGTAGCGGTCGCACCCGGCGGCCGCGAACTGGCGCAGCTCCGTCAGCGGCCGCACGCCCACGGAGAGCGTGACCGCCGGCACGCCGGCCTGCCGGATTGCCCGCACGATGTCGCACAGCCGCCCGGCCGTGAACCACGGGTCTTCGCCCGACTGCAGCACGATGGTGTTGCACCCCCAGGTGCGGGCCTGCACGGCCTGCGCCACGATCTCCTCGGGCGTCATGCGGTAGCGCGTGATGCGGCCGCTGCGCCGGATGCCGCAGTAGCCGCAGTCGTTGGTGCAGTAATTCGAGAACTCGATGATGCCGCGCACGTGCACGGCGTCGCCGAAGGTCTGCCGGCGCAGAGCGTCCGCCGCGGCATAGAGCGCGGCGCAGTCGTCGCCTTGCGCGCGCAGGAGCTTGAGCAGGGGACCAATAGGACCAATAGGACCTATGGAATTTTCTTGCTTCAACCTTCAGCCTTTTTCTTCAGCACCGCGTTCAGGCTGCCGGTGCGGTAGCCGTCGAGGTCCAGCGCCACGTAGGTGTAGCCGGCGGCGCGGATCTTCGGCGCGAGCGAAGCGGCCATGGCTGCCAGGCGCGCGATGTCGGCCGGGGGCACCTCAATGCGTGCCACCGTGCCATGGTGCCGCACCCGGAAGCCGATGAACCCGGCCTCCCGCAGCACCTGTTCGGCGGCGGCGATCCGCGCCAGCAGCTCCGCGGTGATCGCTGTGCCGTAGGGAACGCGTGAGGCCAGGCAGGCCTCGGCGGGACGGCTGGCCCCCTGGATGCCGAGCTTTTCCGACAGCGCGCGGACATCCGCCTTGGTGAAGCCGGCCTCTGCCAGCGGCGAGCGCACGCCGGCCTCGCGCGCGGCGCGCCGCCCCGGCCGGAAATCACCGGCATCGTCGGCCTGGTTGCCGTCGGCCAGCAGCGGCACGCGGCCGAAAAATGCCATGGCCTCGCGCTGCAAGGCCTGGCAGAGCTCGCGCTTGCAGTAGTAGCAGCGGTCGGGCGGATTGCTGGAAAACTGCGGGTTCTCCATTTCGGCCGTGTGCACCACGTGCACCGCCACACCCCACTTCCGGGCCGCGGCCACGGCTTCGTCGAGGCTCGACTGCGTGAGTGATTCCGACTCGCCGATCACGGCCAGCACATTCTCCGGCCTCAGGGTTTCGCCAGCCAGGCGCACCAGCAGCGAGCTGTCCACGCCGCCGGAGTAGGCCACGGCCACCTGCCGCGCTTCGCGCAGGATGGCTTCGAGGGCGGCGGTCTTCTGTTCGAGGGTGTTCATCGTTGGACTTTCCTGCGGATCGCGCTGCGGGGCAGCGCTCCTACAATTTGCGTAACGTGTTGGACGGGTATGATCGCGCTGCGGGGCAGCGCTCCTACAATTTGTGTAACGTGTTGGACGGGTAGGAGCGCTGCCCCGCAGCGCGAGGATCAGATTCTTTCTGTGTCGTGATTTCCGGCGATCCAGCCGCCGCCGAGCACTTCGTCGCCATCATAGAACACGGCGGCCTGTCCGGGCGCCACGGCAAACTGAGGCTCCGCAAAGCTCACCTGCCACGCGTCGTTTGCGAGCGGCTGGAGCTGCGCGTCCACGCCGGGGTGGTGGTAGCGCAGCAGCACGCGGCAGGTGGAGCCGACTGGCGGCGCGTTGCCGCGGATCCAGTTCACATCTTCGACCCGGCAGCCGGGGCGGAGGACCTCGGCGCGGGTTCCCATGACCACGGTGTTGGTCTCCGGGCGCAGCTCCCTGACGTACAGGCGTCCGCCCGTGGCCACGCCGACGCCCTGCCGCTGCCCGACGGTGTAGTGGACGATGCCGCGGTGGCGCCCAAGCTCGCGGCCGGCCGTGTCAATGATCGGCCCCGGGCGGTTGTCGGCCGCGTCGAAGAGCGGGGCATAGCTTTCGCTCTCGATGAAGTCCTGGCTCTCCTCGCGTGCGGCCACGTCGCTGAACCCGGCCTCCTGCGCGAGCCGCACGACCTCGTCCTTGGTCATGCCGCCCAGCGGAAACCACACCTGCCGCAGCTGCTCCTGCGTGAGCCGCGCCAGGAAGTAGGACTGGTCCTTGGCCGCGTCCACGCCGCGCAGGAGGCGGTGGACGCCGAGCGCGGCATCGAACGCCGTGCGCGCGTAATGGCCGGTGGCAAAGCGGTCGAAGGCGACCCCCTGGCGGCGCGCCTCCTCCAGCAGCAGGCCGAACTTCATGCGCTGGTTGCAGACCACGCACGGGTTGGGTGTGCGGCCGGCGCGGTAGGCGTCGCGGAACGGGTCCAGCACGCAGCGGTTGTAGGCTTCGGCCAGCGGCACAATGACGTGGCGGATGCCGAGGCGCTGCGCCGCATCGCGCGCAAACGCGAGGTCACGGGCTTCGCCCGGCCCGTAGCAACCGGAGCGTCCCTCGTCCGGCAGCGCCACGGAGCCGTCCCAGATCTGCATGGTGAGGCCCACCACCTCGTGCCCCTGGCGCGTGAGCAACCAGGCGGTCACGGTGGAGTCCACGCCGCCGCTCATGCCGACCGCCACTGTCATGTCCTGCTTGTTCCTTACTAGCAGCCTGTCGGACGTAGCTTTGTGGAGGCACAAACTGTCTGCCGACCAGGCGCTAGTTGAGCCACCCGCTGTCAGCGGGTGGCGAAGACTCAATTACAGATAGAAAATTGTTCCGGCTGCTTCGGGTACGCCAGTGACTATACACCAAGTGCCGGGATGGCTGGAAGGCCGGGGAGGGGTCTCAAATTTACGGCTAAGTACACGCCGTCGTAAATACGATGACGCATCGTTAGTTCGTCCTCGTCCATCGTCCTCGAAATCCCCTCCGCCGAAAGGGTGCCCGCAGGCCGCGGTGGGGTTTTTTCGAGGACGACGGACGAGGACGATCATACGTCACCGAACTTTCCACCGTGTGTACGAAGGACGATTCGTCATTTGCGAACGACCCTTTTGCTCCTTGCCCGCTTGGCGTCGCGGAGCTCCGCCCAAAATGCGTGATCGAGAAACACGTGAAGAGGCATCCTGGAGGGCGGAGCTCCGCGACGACAAGCGAGAGCGTTAGCGACCGACAGCGAAAGCGACGAAGTGTGGCATGGCACGGATAGCGATGACCGCTAGTTTCCACACCTCGTCCAAGTTTCTCTGTGAGCTCTCGAATCTCGGTGCCCTTGGTGTCCGAAGCTGGAATTTCTCGCACGGAACTGCCGTCCCCTGTCGCCAACCCATTACGATGCGATCGCGGAATTCACTCGACAGCCGTCTGCCCGCAGGGGCATCATGATAAAAGTCATTGTGGGTTCCGGCATTGAACAAACGGGAGGAGAAGACCATGGCAGACCTCACCTTTGATTGCCCCGAGTGCGCGCACAATCTGGTCGTGGACGCGCAGGCCGCCGGGTTGGTGGTCGCCTGTCCGGATTGCGGCACGCAGCTTCGCGTGCCTTCGCCGGATGCGGCTGCCGGAGAGGTGGCAGCCCCTGACGCAGCCGAGCCGGCCCCGGTTCCGGAAATGGCCGCCGGTGCCACGCTGGAATACAAGGTTGTCAGCATGAGTGACGCCGCCGGGCCGATCACCGCGGATGCGGTGGAGTTCGCGCTGAACGAACGGATGCAGGAAGGCTGGCAGCTCCGCAGCGCCACCACGCTGCAGATGTGCGGCGCACAAGGCCAGCCCGGTCAGGAACTGCTCCTGATCCTGGAGCGGCCGATCTAGATTTTCCGTTCCGGAAAATCTCTTGCCGGGTCTAGCAGCTTGTCGGACGTAGCGCTGTACCTTCACAAACTTCGTGCCGACCAAGCTGCTAGTGCGGGTTTGCTTGCAAAGGCTAGTAAGCCAATATACTATTGCCCCTGCCTTGTTATTTGATCATCGTGGCCGTGAGCATCTGTTGCCTGGAGACTGGTTTCCAGGCTGGGATACTGTCGGCTCGCGGCAGATCGCAATCAGATGGGTAAATCCGACAGTGTCCCGGGAGGTGTGATGGCGGAAGGTCTTGCCTCAGAAGGGAGCCTTGCGGCAGCATCGCGCACGGAGTTTGCCGACCGTCGGTTTGATCGCCTGGGCCGGTTGATTGGCGAGGCCAGCCTGCTGCGCCTGGCGCAGGCGCATGTGATGGTTGTGGGCGTGGGTGGCGTCGGGTCGTGGGCGGCCGAGTGCCTGGCGCGATCCGGCATTGGCACCCTGACGCTGGTTGACTTTGACGACGTCTGCATCACCAACTTCAACCGGCAGCTGCATGCGCTGGATGGGCGGGTGTGCGAGCCCAAGGCCGCGGTCATGGCAGAGCGGCTGCGCCTGATCAACCCGTCGGCCGATATCCGCGTGCTGCCGCTGTTTTACAAGGAAGAAAATTCCGCACAGGTGCTGGACCTGCGGCCGGATTTTGTGGTCGACGCCATCGACTGCCTTTCATCGAAGTGTCATCTGCTGGCTTCCTGCCGCGAGCGCGGCATCCGCGCGGTGTGCTGCACCGGCTCCGGCGGCCGCTTGGATCCGGCGCGCATTGCCGTGGCCGACCTGTCCGAGACCGATGTCGATCCGCTGGCCAAAATGGTGCGCAAGATCCTGCGGCAGAAGCACGGCTTTCCCCGGGAGGACCAGGGGGCTTTCGGCATCCCGGCGGTCTTCTCGCGCGAGGAGCCCTCCCGGCCGCAGGAGATGAGCTACGACCACGGCGGGAAGCAGCGCTGCTTCTGCGCCCGACGGAACAACGAGTTCTTCAACTGCGACGACCGCAACCTGATCCTGGGCACAGCCGCCTTTGTCACCGGCGCCTTCGGCCTCCACTGTGCGGCAGTGGTGGTGCGAGGGTTGCTGGACCCCGTTCTGCGAGAGTCGGGTGCGAGGAATTCCGGTGCGGACACAGAGATCTCAGAGATTGCGCGAGAACACAGAGAATGCGCGGTGTCTGGAGCAGAAATTGTCACCCGACACCCGACACCTGCCACCCGACACCTGCCACCTGCCACCTGCCACCTGAAACCTGCCACCTGCATCTCCGGAGGCTAATTCGATGCGTGTATCAACCAAGGGACGTTACGGTTTGCGGATCCTGCTTGACGTGGCCGCCCATGAGGCGAAGGGGCCTGTGGCCTTGCGCGACATCTCGCGGCGCCAGGCGATCTCGCAGAAATACCTGTGGCAGGTGATCAATCCGCTCAAGATGGCGGGACTGCTGCGCGCCACGCGCGGCGCGCACGGCGGCTACGTGCTGGCCAAAGCGCCGGCGCAGATTTCCATCCGTGACATTGTGGAGATCCTCGAGGGGCCGGTTTCCGTGGTTGGCTGCGTGAAGTCACCCGGCATATGTGACCGCAGCGATGCCTGCGTGGCGCGCGGTGCCTGGGCCGAGGTCGAAGCCCGGGTCAACGAAGCCATGCAGGGCATCACGTTGCAATACCTGCTGGAACAGCAGGCGAAGATGCGACAGACGGGCGCGAATTACGAAATCTAGCAGCTTGTCGGATTTAGCGCTGTACCTTCACATGCTTTGTGCCGACTAAACTGCTAGTTTGGGGAAGCTCGCTGACGGGCGATAGAGCTGCTCAAAATTTGAGTC
>JBAWXQ010000110.1:0-8640 GCA_037144015.1 bacterium | reverse complement strand
CCGGCGACAGGCCGACGCGGATCTCGCGGATCCCATTGTACAGCGGCAGGTTCAGCGTGAAGGCGCGCAGGGTGCGCTGCGGATGCTCGAACAGCAGCGACTCATAAGCCATTTGTTTGCGGTTGAGCCGCGTGACGCCGTAGAAGCGCGGCTGCCCCCCGACATCCACATACAGGTCGCACCCGCTCCTGCGGGAACCAAGGAAAGCCAACAACCTGGAACGGCGGGGTGGCCGGGTCGTGCCAGGTTGTGGAGCCGGTATGGGGATGATCTGCATGCGTATAACCAGGTTGTCGCACGTGAGGCCTTCCCGGGGGCGATCAGCCCACCAGTTTCATCAGGTAGTCGCACCAGGCGTCCATGCCGGCGCCAGTCTTCGCGCTGAGTTCAAAGACAAAGACGCCCGGATGCACCTGCTGGATGGCGTGGCGGCAGGCCGTCAGGTCCCACTCGAGGTGGGGCACCAGGTCCATCTTGGTGAGCACCACCACCTGCGCGCCGGTGAAGAGCACGGGGTACTTCAGCGGCTTGTCCTCGCCCTCCGTGGTGGAGAGGAGCGCCACCTGGAAACTTTCGCCCAGGTCGAAGGCTGCGGGGCAGACCAGGTTGCCGACGTTTTCGATGAACAGCAGCCGGGTTTCCGGCCGCACCACCAGGGGCAGCACCGCCGCCACGCGCGCCGCGTCGAGGTGGCAGGCGCTGTGCGTCTCGATCTGCTCGACCGGCACGCCGGTGCGCGCGATGCGGACCTTGTCGTTGTCCGTCTGCTGGTCGCCGGTGATCACGGCCACGCCGGTGCGCCGCTTGAGCCGCTCCACGGTCTTCTCCAGCAGCAGCGTCTTGCCGGTGCCAGGCGAGGAGATCAGGTTCAGCGCCACCACGCTGCGCGCCTTCAGCCAGGCGCGGTTCTGCGCGGCGAGTTCATCGTTGTGCGCCAGCACGCGCTGCTCCACGGTCACCGTGCGCGTGGCAATCCCGTGGTCGTGATCGGCCGCGCCGTGGCCATGCGTGTGCGCCGTGCCATCGCCATGACGGTGCGTGTGTGTCTGCCGCTTGCCCGCTTCCTCGCAGCCGCAATCCTTGCACATGACAATCTCCTATCCTGAAACGGGCCTTTCACGAGTCCGCAATGAACTCGGATTTCACCGCGGCCAGCGGCCCGGCTACGGTTATGCGTTACGTTTTTCCGCCTTCTCCATCAACTCCACCGAAACGATCTGAAACTCGCGTCCCGCCGTGATCCGCACGCGGTTGGAGCCGCAGGCGCCGCAGGTCAGGAACATGCAGCCCGGTTCCGCGCGCACACCGCAGGCGTCGCAGGTGATCTCCGCCGGCACCCGGTCGAAGACCAAGCCGGCGCCCTCGACAGACGTCCCGTCGGCCGCGATCGGAAACGCGAACGCGAACGACTCACGGTCCACGCCGGAGAGCGCGCCGAGGCGCAGACGGATCGAGGCCACGGCGGATGCCTGTTCGGCTTCGCAGATGCGCTGCACCTGTTCGACCAGGGCGGTTGCTAATGACAACTCATGCATGATGATAAAGATCGGGAATTCAGGAGTCAGGAGTCAGAATATAGAAAAGGCCGAAGCCGTCCCTGGCGAGGTCCGGCACGGGGCACAGATCGACAACCCGCGAACCGCAGATTGACGAATGCCCAGTGCCGATTTTTGAAGTCTGCGCCGCATTCGCGGAACGATTCCTTCATGATTCAAACCTCTTCAATCGTCAATCTGCGGTTCGCTCCATCCGCATTCCTGCTTCTCTGCGCGAAATAAACCCGCAATGACTCCTGAATTCCACAACCTGAAGCCCCGTCAACAGATCCTGGGCAGAACTTCCCCCTGCGGCACATCCACCAGGCGGTGGCCGCCCATGAGCGTCTCGAGCACGACCTGGCCGGCGCGCCCGGTGACCTCGCCGATCTGCGCCGCGTGCTCCCCCTCGGGGAGCCGGTGCCAGGACTGCAGCACGTCATGGGCCGCCGCCGCAGCGCAGACCAGCAGCACGCGCCCTTCGCATGCCACGTCCAGCAGGTCGAGCCCGAGCATCTCGGCCGCGGCGCGCGTGCCCGGCGCGGTCGGCAGCGCGGATTCGTGCAGCAGGATACCAAACGGAGCGCCCTCGACAACCTCGTTTGTCACCGCGGCCACGCCGCCGCGCGTGGGGTCGCGCATGAAGCGCACCCCCGCCGCCACGGACGCGGCAGCCGCCACCAGCCGGTGCACGGGCGCGCTGTCGCTCACGGGCCCGTTGCGGATGTTGATTCCCTTGCGGGCGGAGAGCACGGCCAGACCGTGGTCGCCGAGCGTGCCGCTCACCAGCACCGCGTCGCCGGGGCGGATCGCGGCCGGCCCGAGGCGAAACCCGGGGATCGGATCGCCCACGCCGGCGGTGTTGATGTAGATCTGGTCGCACTGGCCGCGCGCGACGACCTTGGTGTCGCCGGTGACGATCTGCACGCCGCAGGCCGCGGCTGCGGCCTGGGTGGAGTCGAGGATGCGGCGCAGCACGTCCAGCGAAAGCCCCTCCTCCAGGATCAGCGCCAGCGAAAGCCAGCGCGGCCGTCCGCCGCTCACAGCGATGTCATTGACCGTGCCGTGCACCGCCAGGCTGCCGATGTTGCCGCCGGGAAACTCGATCGGCTGGACCACGTAGCTGTCGGTCGTGAAGATCACCTCACCCGCGCCCAGCGGCACGTGCGCCGCATCCGGCAGCCCCTGCAGGGGCCCGCTGGCGAAGCGCGGGACGATCTCGTCGCGGATGAGATTGCGCGACAGGACGCCGCCGCCGCCGTGCGCAAGTTGAATGGTATCGGAGATTGTCATAGCGTATCCATGCATGGGCTCCTCGCGGGGGAAATCATAGCACATCTCCGTATTTCATTCCGTGACGCAACACACGGTCCTGGCAGTAGTTGGCGGGATCAAATGAAGATGAAGTTGCAGATGACGGAAGCAAGATCGCGATCAATGGCCGGTGCGTAAAACCCACTTGCCTGTGTGTTGCGAATGTGACACAATGGACTCATGAAAACAGCAGTAGTCCATGCCCGGATGGAACCGGAAACGAAAAGGGGCGCCGAAAACGTCCTGCTTGAACTGGGGCTTAGCCCCACAGAGGCGATACGAATTTTTTACCGGCAGATCGTGTTGCGGCGTGGTTTGCCATTTTCTGTTGCGGTCCCCAACGCAACCACAACGAAAACTCTTGAGACGAGCCGCCGTGGCAAGGATGTCCAGACGTTTGATTCTCTGGACGCCATGTTTGAGAGCTGGGAGAAATGAAGACGCTTTCTCAAACCACCCAGTTTTCCCGCGACATCAAGCGGATGCGAAAACGCGGCAAGGACTTGCGAAAGCTCCAGGAGGTTGTCCGGCAACTGGCTGCCGGCATCCCCCTCGCTCCAAAGCACAGAGACCATCCCCTCATCGGTCCTTGGGTGCCATCACGTGACTGTCACTTGGAACCGGACTGGATTCTGATCTACACCGCGGCTGCAGACTCTCTGCGACTCGTGAGAACGGGAACGCACAGCGACCTCTTTAAATGATAACAGCGGCCAACCAAGCGATGTACCGCGGCCGTAGAAAGCTTTGTGGCCACGCCAAGGTGCAGGCCGCTGGTGATCGCCATCGTTCAGCTTCGGCCACAGAGTTACACCGAGATGCAAACGGGCGCAGAGAATTCGGTGTGCGGTGCGGCACCGGCTTGACACCCGTCCGCCGACACTTGACACTTGTCCCATGACCGACGCCCTGCGCGAAAAGCTGCAGACCCTGCCGGACAAGCCGGGGTGCTACCTCTTCCGGGGGCGCACCGGCCGCATCATCTATGTCGGCAAGGCCATTTCGCTGCGCAAGCGCGTGCAGAGCTATTTCCGCGCGCACACGCTGCGCCACGCGCCACCCAAGCTGCGCAGCCTGGTCAATAGCGTCACGGATCTTGATTTCCTCGTGGTCCGCAACGAGGATGAGGCCCTGCTCACGGAGAGCAGCCTCATCAAGCAGCACCGGCCGCGCTACAACATCCTGATGCGCGACGACAAGCGCTTCCTCGCGCTGCGCGCCGACCCGCGCGACCCCGTGCCGCGCTTCACCACCTGCCGCCTGGTGCGCGACGACGGCGCCCGCTACTTCGGCCCCTTCCCGTCCGACACCGTGGTGCGCGTGGCGCTCGATTTCACCGAGCGACGCTACGGCATCCGCAAGTGCCCGCCGCTGGTGCCGGACAAGGAAACGTACACGCATTGCATCAACGACATTGTACGCCACTGCTCCGCGCCATGCATTGGCCGCATCTCGCCCGAGGAGTACCACGCGCGCTTTGCCGAAGCCTGCGCCTTCCTGTCCGGCGAACGCGTGCAGGTGCTGGAGGAAGTCGCCGAACAGATGCGCGCCGCGTCCGCGGCCCGCAATTTTGAAAAGGCGGCCAAGCTGCGCGACACGCTCCTGGCCCTGCGCGAAATGGTGCGCCGCCGCGGCCGCGTGGTCGCCACGCCAGAGATGCACGCGGCTGATGCCCGGCGCGGCCTCGAGCAACTTCGCGATCTGCTTGGACTGGCTGCACCGCCGCGCGTCATCGAGGCGTTCGACATCTCCAACATCCTCGGCACGCTGGCCGTGGCCAGCATGGTCTGCGCCGTGGACGGCCTGCCCGACCGCCGCCGCTACCGCCGCTTCCGCATCCGCACCGTGGAAGGCGCGGATGACCCGGCCATGATGGCGGAAGTCATCAGCCGCCGTTACCGGCGGGTGGAGGCACAAGTCAAGGACACAGAGAACACAGAGCGAAGACGAGACCACAGAGAAATTCCTGACTGCGGCCGGCACACCGGCCGCAGCACACGCAGTTTCTCTCTGTGCCCTCTGGTTTCCTCTGCGACCTCTGCGTCCTTCCTCAAAGCTCCGCCCCACCCTTTGTTGCCTTCTTTGCCCGATCTGGTGCTCGTCGACGGCGGTATCACACAAGTGCGCGCTGCCCGGCACACACTAGCCGCATTGGGCCTGGCCTACCTGCCGGTGGCCGGGCTTACCAAGGAGCAGGAGGCCATCGTGCGTGACGACGGCCAGCCGCCGCTGATCCTGCCGCGCAGCTCGCCGGCGCTGCAGATCCTGCAGCGCCTGCGCGACGAGGCGCACCGCTTTGCCATCGACTACCATCGCCGCATCCGCAACCGCCGCATCCGCGAATCCGCCCTCGATGAAATCCCCGGCATCGGCCCGCAGCGCAAGCAGACCCTGCTCCAGACCTTCGGCTCCGTCTACCGCCTGGCGCGCGCGCCCGTGGAAAAAATCGCCGCTGTTCCCGGGATCGGGATGGAGTTGGCAGCGGCGATTTTACGCGCCGTGGGGAGCGCAGATTCCGACGCGAAGGACGCGAAGGATCGCGAAGGGGAGGCCTTTTTTACCACAGAGCCCGCAGCGGGGCACGGAGGAAAACTGTAGCTGCGGTCCTGTCGCCGCCCGTGCGGCGGATCGCCCGGGCCACCTTCCGGGCCCGGCGCGAAGAGCTCCCGAAATCGCAATCCATTCTGCCCTCGGCCCGGGGCGGGCCGGGGCTACCGGTAGACCTCATCATGCCGGCCGACATGGACCGGCAGGATGGTCGTGTCGGAAACCAGGAATTCCAGCGTAATGCGATACGAAATGTTGATCGATACGGAATGCAGATCTGAAAGCGGACCGCTCAACTTATGCAGACGAAGAGAAGGGTGAAACGGATTGAGCTGCAGCAGCTCGAGCGTCTTGTGATACTGGTTGCGCAGTTCGGGGTGCCGGCGCAGAAAGCGGATTGCACGGCGTGTGTAGCTCGCAGTGAAGACCAATTCATACTTCATCGTCGAGCCGCCTCATGTGAGCACCCAAATCGCGATCCAACACACGCCCAGCCTCATAGTCAGCCCGTGTTTCGCGAACCGCGCGCACCAGTTCGCCCTCACGCACCTCGTTATATTTGCCCATGGTCAAGACGACAAAGCGATCCTTGCCGCGCACCGTGATCACAACCTCACCGTCTGCTTCCAAACCCGGAAGCAGCGCAGCAACCCCCCTCTTCTTCAATTCTCCTGCAGAAACAGCACCCATATGAGACCTCTTTTGTTGAAACTAATGGTACTCTTCGTGGTGCTGTTGGTCAACCCCAAGCATGCCTTTTCAGAATCGATGCCATGCGCCAAAACCAAGTGCGCAGAGCAGATGTTCCCGCTATCCTTTGTATTCTAATCAGACATGCACTCCCTCCGCCAAACCCTCCGCTCTCTCCTCCCCACCCTGCGCCCCGGCGATGGCTGGCGCACGGGTTTGATGCTGGCGCTCGTTGCCGTGGCGGTGCAGGCGGTATTCCTGCTCGAAACCTTCCGCGCGCTCTACTTCCGCTATCCGCTGGTGGATGCCGCCACCTACTACTACCAGGCGCTTGGCCTTGTCAACGGTCAGGGAATTGTCGGCGTGTTCTGGCAGCCGCCTGGCTATTCATACCTGCTGTCGTTTTTTTGTGCCTTGGGCGATGGCCGTGTTTTGGTTGCCCGGTGTGTGCAGGCACTGCTATTGGCGCCGCTGGTCTCCGTGCTGCTGTGGCGTGTGGCGCGCCGCGTGCTGTCGCCAAATTGGGCCTGCGCCGCGGCGATCACAGCCAGCCTGACCGGCCCCCTGCTCTTCTACCACTCGCAGCTGCTCCCGGCTGCGCCGGCTGCCGTGCTGGTGACAGCCGTCCTGCTGCTGGCCCTGCGCGCCATGGAACGCCCCTCCGCCGGCCGTTGGCTCGCGGCGGGTGTCATGAATGGGCTCGCCATGCTGTTCGTGGCCACCACGGCAGCGCTCCTGCCGCTGCTGGCCGTCTTTGCCTGGTTCGATCCGGCGGCGCGCCGGCGGCGGCGCGCCGGGCACGTGGCGGCCCTGCTGGGCGGCGCGTTGCTCATGGTGCTGCCCGTGGCCATGCGCAATTACGATGCCTGCGGCAAGTGGGTGTGGATCTCCTGCAACAGCGGCACCAACTTCTATGTCGGCAACAGCCGGGACTGGGAAGTTACGCTCACGGTGCAGCCGGGGTTTGACTGGGACCGGCTGATGCGGCTGCCGTACCTGCAGCACCACGTGAAGGATGCGGTGGACGCGGACCGCCAGTTCGGCCGCATGGCCTGGCAGGAGGCGCAGCGCGCGCCGCTGGCGTTCGCGCAGCGGCAGGCCGCCAAGGCGGCCGCCTTCTGGCACGGACGCGAAATCCCGCGCAACATCGACATCTACGGCTGGCGCGATTCGTCCTGGCTGCTGGGCGCATCCATCTGGCGCGCCGGCGTGAGCTTCCCCTGCGGCGTGCTGGTGCCGCTGGCCCTGGTTGGCGCCTGCGCGCTGCGCCGCCGCCGCACGGGGGCGCTGCTGGCCGGCTCGGCCGTGGCTTTTGGCCTTCTCGTGGCATTCTACTTTCCCTGCTCGCGCTACCGCGTGCCGATGCTGCCGGTCATCGTGCTGCTGGCCGGCGTTGGCTTGCAGACGCTGGTGGCGGCCGTGCGGGCGCAGGCGTGGCGCACGGCCGGCGTGCTGGGCGCGATTGCGCTCACGGCCGGCGTGGCTGACAACCTGCCGCTGGCGTGGCCCACGGACAGGATCCGCTACGATGCGCATCTCTGGAATGCCATGGGCGTGGCAGCGGATGTCCGGCGCGACCCGGCCACGGCACGGAAATGCTACGAGGAGGCTGTGCGCCGCGATCCGACGTTCGCGGATGCGCATTTCAACCTCGGGACTGTGTTTGCACGCCAGCAGGACAGCGGCCGCGCGGAAACCTGCTACGAGGCCGCGGTGGCGGCGCGTGCCGACCATGACAAGGCGCGCGTGAACCTGGCCATCCACCTGGCAAACCGCAACCTGCTGAACCTGGCGCTGCGGCAGCTTTCCCTGGCCGAGGCTCTCAACCCGCTCAACGTGGAAGCCCTTGCCAACCATGCCGCCATTCTTCAGCGCGCCGGGCGCAACCAGGAGGCGCTGGAGATGCTCAGCCGCGCCGCCGCGCTGGAGCCCCGGTACCGGCCACAGGTCCGCGCCCTGGAGCAGGCGCTGGGCAAAGCGGGGCGCTAGCAGCCTGGTCGGACTTAGGTTTGTGGATGCACAACTTGTCTGCCGACCAGGCTGCTAGCCCGTCTTTCCCCGTTCGTGACCAAAACCTTGTCGTTTGCTGGGATTTCAATCACAGGTCTGCCCCACATTTCTTTTGCAGCTCTTCGATTCGCGGCGGCCACCGCTACGGGTCAGGACAGAGAGATCGTCGCCATCATGAGCCAGAGTCGGCTCCTTTTGCCGTATTGTTTTTCGCTCCGGGCCAGAAACTCCGGCCGTGTTGTCTTGTCGGATGTGTTGCCCGGCATGACCTCGTAGGCGACCGGAAAGCCCTCCGGTGTGACAATCAGCGCAATCGCCACCTGCACACGGTCGGGCCGTTTGTCCCTGCTATAGCCAAATCGGCGCAACCCATCATTGTTTTCAGGCGGCTCACACTCGAAATAGGTGCTGGTCAAATCGTAGAGCAGCACGTCATACGACGCGTTGAACAACAGGCCCCACTTCGTTTTCAAAACGTTGAGCCATGTCGTGCCTTTTTGGCTGGCCGGAAAACGAGGTAACCAGAATTGATCCAACCCAAGTT
>JBAWXQ010000109.1:0-8793 GCA_037144015.1 bacterium | reverse complement strand
GCGGCGCGCGTGGCGCGCCTGACCGGCGTGCCGGCTGCCGACCTGGCGCGCGCGCTGGCAACCTTCCGCGGCGTGGAGCGTCGCCTGCAGCGCGTGGGCGAGGTGCAGGGCGCGGTGGTGATCGACGACTACGCCCACAACCCCGAGAAGCTTGCCGCCGCCTGGAGCACGCTGGCCGGCGTGTTTGCGCGCGTCTGCGCGGTGTGGCGGCCGCACGGCTTCGGCCCGCTGCGAACCATGATGGACAGCCTGGTCGACACCTTTGGCCGCATCTGCCGGCCGCAGGATCAGCTGCTGGTGCTGCCGGTCTACGACATGGGCGGCACCGCCGACCGCAGCGTGCGGAGCGAGCAGCTGGTGGACCGCCTGGTCGCGCGCCAGGTGCCGGCGCGCCTGGCGGCCACGCTCGACGACGCCGGAATCATCCTGCGTTCCGCTGCCGCGCCCGGCGTGGCGCTGGTGACCTTCGGCGCGCGCGACCCCGGCCTGCCGCGCCTGGCCGGCAGCCTGGCCGCCTGCCGGAGATAGCCTTGTGAAGTCACAAAGTTTGCGCCGCCCGCTGGTCTTTTTCCCGGCGATCCCGATACTTTTGATTGCGGCGAGGACGAGGGCGGCGTAAATTCTTTCTGCCAATCATTCAGGCACAGGAGAGGTTTTCATGCGACTTTCTTTTTCAGGAGGCAATCTGGCGCGGTACGGCCTGCCGGGCCTGGTTCTGGGCTCCGGGTTGTTACTTTCCGGATGCACGAGCGTGGACGGCAAGCTCTACTGGGCCGGAGAAGAGCCCAAGACCGACAACGCGCGGCAGGAGCTGCTCCAGCAGCAGGCGCAGCGCGAGGCGGCCATTGTGAAGAGCCAGATCGCCGGGCTGGAGCAGTCGCAGGCCCGGCTGGTCGACCGGCTTGACCGGCTGGATGCGCTCAACCGCGACAGCGCCCGCATGCGCGACGAGATCGCCGCCCTGCGCCGTGACCTGGAGCAGATGCGCATCGAGCATGCGGCCATGCGCAAGGAGATCGTGGACGACCTCACAGCGCGCATCAACAAGTACATGGCTGCGGTCGCAACGGGCACGGCCGCAGGCCGCGGCATTGGAGCCGTGAAGCAGAACGGCTACATGCACACCGTGGTGGCCGGGCAGAAGCTGGTGGATATTGCCAAGGCCTACAAGACCACGTCTGTCGCCATCCGGAAGGCCAACAACCTGAAGGACGACAGCCTCAAGGCCGGGCAGACGCTGTTCATCCCGGAATGAACCGGGATTTTCCGCGCGGCACAGGCTGGCTCAATTGGGCACGAGCGTGCGCCAGGGGATGTTGTTTTCGCCGTCGCGGGAGCGGATCAGCAGCACGGCCTCGCCGTACCCCTTGACCGTCCTGCCTGTGGCGGACGCGGGCGTGGCGGCGGGTGCGGCACCGGCGGCGGTGCGCGACGGCATGGCGGCAATTGCCGGCGGCGCCTTGCGCGCCGCCTCGAGCGCCAGCTTCGGCATGTCGGCGCGCAGGGACGCATTTTCCCTTTGCATGGTGGCCAGCGTATCGCGAAGCCTTGCCATCTCGGCGTTCTGAGCCTCCACCTTGTTGTCCAGCCGGGTCGCCACGGTGCCCACGCTCGCCAGTTGCGAAGAGAGGTTGGTCTGCAGGTTCCGCGCTGCAGCCTGGAACTCCCTGGCCATCTGCTGCGCCATCACGTCGGCAGGGGCAGGTGTGGCTGTGGCGGGTGCGGCTGTGGCAGGTGCGGCTGTGGCAGGTGCGGCTGGCGGCACATCTCTGCGCTGCTGCAGGGCCGCGTCCATGAGACGGTCCTCGCGCCGCGACATGTTGTTGAACATGAAGATGAACGCGACGATGAAGCCGGCTACCACCAGCGTCATCAGCGAGACAAAGAAGACCGTTAGCGTCACCAAACGCTTGCGGGCCTGCTGGCGCTCCATCTCCAGATAATCCTGAAACGCCTTGAGCACAGGGAAGGAGTTCGAGTCGCCGTGCGAGGGGTCGTGGAGCATCAGCCCGTGTTGCGGCAGTCCGCCGTGCAAGGGGTTGGCGGGCGGCAGAGGGTCGTAGCCGGCGGAACCTTCCGGCGGAGCGCCGGACATGCCGCTGAGCGTCTGTTTCGGGGGGATGTTGTTGATCATGGCGCACCTTCCAGAGGTATTGATTAGATTAGCCGAAAAGACGCTGACACGGGAAGGGTAGAATACGTAGTCGGTTAGCGACAGGGGGCGGTGATTTCGTGCGAGGGTGAGCGGAAGGATTTTCATTCGGCAGGGACGGGCGAAGGTCTTTGATATGTCGAGATACGGCTGGCCGAGAATAGGCCCGACGAAGTATGGCGACGAAGCGTAGACGACAAAGCGTGAGACGAAGAAAGCGACGAAGTGTGGCGTGCCACGGATAGGAGCCGCAGGTATGGCACGTCGCACACCTCGTCCCACAAGTTGTTGTCTACGCTTCGTCGAACCGCTTTGTCAACTGTCGATATGGCGATCCTGCCCATTTCACCCACAGCTTCTGCGGAGGAAACTTTTTTATACAGGATGCTCAAGGAACGGCTGCCGCGGCGGCGATGGACGAGATTTATCACACATTGCAATGTGTGATCAGAATCGCCCTCCCGCGGCGATCACCCTCCGGCGATTTTTGCCCAGAGCGCGTCGAGCCGCCGGGTGGAGACGGGGACCGCGGTGCGGAGCTCCTGCGCGAAGAGCGAGATGCGGAACTCCTCGGTCAGCCAGCGGTATTCCTGCAGGCGGACGCGGTCGTGCGGCGGTTTTATTTCCAGGCTGACAAACGCCTCGTACCGCTGCCAGGCCGGCGTAAATTCGGCCAGCTTGCGCGCATCGCCGGCGGGGTTCAGCGCAGCCCGCTCGGCGCGCATCTGCATGGCGGCAAGGTAGCGCGGGTAGTTTTCGAGCCAGGCCCAGGGCACGGTGACCACAAAGCCGGGGAAAATCAGCCACGCCAGCTGCGTGGCCATGTCGTCGCGCGCGGCGGCGGGCAGCCCGGTGCGGTTGATCCGGGCGCTGATGGCGGCCGCTTCGTGCAGGATCGCGCCGAGGCGCCGGGAAAGCTCGGCGTGCGCGGCCCCGAGCGCGGTGTGGCAGGTGTCGAGCCGCTGCTGGAAGGTGGCGGCGTCGCGCACCGGCGGCTGGCCGTCCAGGCAGGCGTGGTGCACGGCCGCACGCGCGATCTCCCCGGACAGCTCCTCCTCGGCGATCTCCGACTCGCGCAGCAGTTGCAGCACGGGGCGCGGCCAGGCGCACGGCCGCATCCGCGTGTTCCACGCCTTGCCGAGCGCCAGCACGAGCAGGCGCACCACGCCGGCATCATGGCTGGCCTGTGCCTCCGCCGGATCGGCAAAGAGGCGCAGCGCAGCGCAGGTGCCGCAATCGACCAGGGCGGGGTAATTGATGATCGGCCAGCCGGCGCGGCCGGAATCCACCTGCTCCGGCACGGCGTCGAAATCCCAGCGCGTGAGGCTGTCGCGGTGCCAGCGGTCTGCCGGCACCTGCGGGCCGGGCGCGGTTGCGGCGCGGCCGGCAACCGGCGCGAAGAGGCGCGCCAGCGCATCGAGATCGCGGCCGCGCCCCATCTCCCGGCCATGCGCGTCCACCACGCAGAAGAGCACGCGCAGGTAGTCCGGCGCATCCGCTTCGCGCCAGGTCTCGGCCGGCAGGCGGATGCTGCGGGCATCGGCCAGCGCGCGGGCGAGCGAGGCGGCCAGCGGCTCGCGCCCCGGCGACATGCGGGAGAGGCACATGGCCACGGTTTCATCCAGCGGGGCCAGCAGGCGGCGTGTTTTGCCCGGCAGCGAGGAGAGCATCCAGTGCACCTTGTCCGGCAGTGCGCCGGGGACCAGCCATTCGGCGCGCCAGGCGCGCATGCTTTCCAGCAGCGTGTCCGGGACGGTGCAGACGATGCCGTCATCCGTTTCGCCGGGCGTGTGATTGTAGGTCAGCGCGAGGCGGTGACCGGCCAGGGTGATGGCGTCCGGGAAGCCGGTGGCCACGGCCAGCGACGGAAGGTCGTCCGGGCCGAACGCCAACGCCGCCACGGCAATCGGGTCCGCGCTGCGGCTCCAGTGTCGGAGTGCGTCGGCGCTGCAGATGTCCGGCGGCAGGCGGCGGTCGTAGAAGGCGACGATGGCCTCCTCGTCGAGCAGCTGGCCGTGGCGGCGCGTTTTCTGCTCGGCCTGGCGCAGCGCCTCCAGGCGCTCGAAGTTGCGGGCCAGCACCGGCGGCGGCCGGGGGAACTCGCCGGCCACGAGGCCGTGCCGGATGAAGAGCATGCGCGACTCGCCCGGGTTGATGCGGCTGTAGTCGCGCAGGCGGTTCTCGACCAGCACCAGGCCGTACAGCGTGACGCGCTCCCGGACGCGCACAAATCCCTTGTCCGCGTCCCACTCCGGCGCGTGGTGCGAGTACTTGCACAGGTGGCCGGCCAGCGGCTCGATCCAGGAGGGGTCGATGCAGGCGGCCTGGCGCGCGAAGAGGCGCGAGGTCTCGACCATTTCGCCGGCCATGATCCAGGCGGGGGAAACAGGACCCATAGGGCCTATAGGACCTATTTTTTTTGTCTTCTTTGCCAGCCCGGAGCCGGGGAAGATGGCGAAGTGCAGCCCCTGTGGGCCGCGGTATTCGCCGGAGTCGGGATCGCGCTTGCCAATGGCGCCGAGCAGGCCGGCCAGCAGGGCGCGATGGAGCCCCGTGTCCCCGCCGGTGCAGCTCGCCGGGTCCAGGTGGATTTCGCGGCAGAGGCGCTCGAGCTGGTCGCGCAGGTCGCGCCACTCCTTCATGCGCGGGAAGGAGAGGAAGTTGTCGCGGCAGAGGCGGCGGGCCACGGACTGCGGGGCCTTGCGGGTCTGGTCGTCGTACCAGCGCCAGAGCTGCAGCAGGGCGGCAAAGTCCGACTGCGGCGTGAGGAAGCGCGCGTGGCACTTGTCCGCCTCGGCCTGCTTTTCGATCGGGCGGCGGCGCGGGTCGTCGCATTCGAGCGCGGCCACGACGATGAGCGCGTCGCGCAGGGCTTTCTCCTCGTGCGCGGCCAGGAGGATGCGGCCGAGGCGCGGCTCCACGGGCAGGTGCGCGAGGCGGGTACCGACGGGGGAGAGGGTGGGTGTCCGGGTTCCGGGCTCCGGTGTCCGGGTTCCGGGCGCCGGGTTCCGGGCTCCAGGCTCCGGGCTCCGGGTTCCGGGCTCCGGGTTCCGGTCAGACAGGGCTCCGAGCTCCAGCAGTTCCCGGTAGCCTTCCTTGATCATGTTGGGCGAGGGGGGGTTGAGGAAGGGGAAGCGGGCGATGTCGCCGAGGTTCAGGTCGAGCATCGTGAGGATCACGCCGGCGAGGCTGGACCGGAGGATTTCCGGGTCCGTGTACGGCTCGCGCCCGCGGAAATCGTCCTCCGAATAGAGGCGGATGCAGACGCCGGGGCCGACGCGGCCGCAGCGCCCCATGCGCTGGTTGGCGCTGGCCTGCGAGACCGGCTCGATGTGCAGGCGCTGGACGCGCGTGCGGTGGTGGTAGCGGCTGATGCGCGCGAGGCCGGAGTCGATGACGTAGCGGATGCCGGGGATGGTGACCGAGGTTTCGGCCACGTTGGTGGCCAGCACGATGCGGCGGTTGGCGGAAAGCCGGAAGGCGCGCTGCTGTTCGCCAGCCGGGAGCGAGGCGAGCAGTGGGAGGACCTCCGTGCGCGACAGGCGCCGGCCGGTGAGGACGTCCGCGGTTTCGCGGATGTCGCGCTCGCCGGGGAGGAAGACGAGGATGTCGCCCGCCGGCTCTCCGGCGAGCCGGTCAACGGCATCTGCGACGAGGCGGGGGATGTCGGCATCGTCGTCGTCCGGCGGACAATAGCGCAGGTCGATCGGGTGCAGGCGGCCGGGGATGCGCAGCACGGGCGCGCCGCCGAAAAATTCGGCGAAGCGCGCCGCGTCGAGCGTGGCGGAGCTGACCACGACTTTCAGGTCGGCGCGGCGCGGCAGGATCCCCTGGACGATGCCGAGGAGAAAGTCGATGTTGAGCGAGCGCTCATGGGCTTCGTCGATGATCAGCGTGTCATAGGCGCGCAGCAGGCGGTCGCGCCGGGACTCGGCCAGCAGGATGCCGTCGGTCATGAACTTGATGCGGGTGTCGGCGGAGAGGCGCTGCTCGAAGCGGTGGTGGTAGCCGACGAACTGCCCGGGGGTCTGGCCGAACTCCTCGGCCACGCGGCTGGCGACGGTGACCGCGGCGAGCCGGCGCGGCTGGGTGCAGCCGATGCGGGCGTGGAGGCCGCGGCCGGTTTCCAGCGCGATCTTGGGGAGCTGCGTGGTCTTGCCGGAGCCGGTGTCGCCGCAGACGATTATGACGGGGTGCTCGCGCAGGGCCGCGGCGATGGCGTCCTTGTGGACGGCGATCGGCAGGTCGGGCGGGTAGCGGATGGCGGGGATTGGGATTTCGGCAGGCATGAAAACGAGACTGTTTTGAGGGTCTTGTTCCGGGTTTTCGGCAAAGCAGACCGGCGGACAGATTCAGCGTGTCCCTGGCCAGGAGCCCGGCCGCCGGTCTGCGGACACACTGGTCTTGTGGGGGTGAATATCCTATCATGAATGGGCATCGAGCCAACCAGGGAGCGTATGATCATGGCCGAGAAAGTTTTGCGGGTGGGTGTGCTGGGGCAGGGGCGCAGCAGCTACGGCATCCGGGTCAACGGCGCCCGGCGCGTGATTACACTGGAGCAGGTGCGCCGGCAGATCGCGGTGATGGAGGCGTGCCACCGGCAGAACCCGATGCCGCGCATGAAGCGCAGGTTTCTCCAGGCGGGGCGCCCGCGGAAAATTGCGGCGGTGTGAAAGGAACATGCGCTTTCTGCTCTATAACATCCGCTACGGCACCGGACGGCGCACGCGCTGGGCGTGGCTGCACGTCCTGACGCCCACGAGCAGGCACCTCGTCGAGATTGCGCGCTTTATCCAGGAAGTTGACCCTGATGTGGTCGGGCTGGTCGAGGTGGACGCCGGCTCGTACCGGACCGGACGGGAAAATCAGGCCGAGCTCCTGGCCGGCGAACTGGGGCACTACCACAGCTGCCGGATGAAATACCGCGAAGAGGGGGGGCTGGGCCTGGGGCGCCGGCTGCCGGTATTGAACAAGCAGGCCAATGCGTTCCTTACGCGCGGCACGATCCAGCGCGAAACGTTCCATGAATTCACGGGCGGCTTCAAGCGGCTGGTGATCGAGCTGGACCTGGAGCGCGTGCGGCTGTTCCTGGTGCACCTGGCGCTCGGCTTCCGCGCCCGGCACGGGCAGCTGGCCGAGCTGCACGAGCTGATCATCCGGTCCGACAAGCCGTGCATCGTGGCCG
Organism: bacterium; assembly: GCA_037144015.1. Taxonomy (GTDB): domain Bacteria; phylum Verrucomicrobiota; class Kiritimatiellia; order RFP12; family CAIWXQ01; genus CAIWXQ01. The sequence continues at coordinate 1,456 of JBAWXQ010000109.1, read as the reverse complement.
GGGACTTCAACAGCGTGTTCGGGTCACGCGAGCTGCAGCTGTTTCTGAAGGCTACGGGGCTGGTCAGCGCCAACAAAATCCACCAGCCGACGTATCCAAGCTGGAGGCCGCGGCGGGAGCTCGACTTTGTCTGCCACAGTCCGCAGCTCGTGTTGCGGAAGTTCTTCATTCCGCTGGTGAAGCTCTCCGACCACCTGCCGCTGGTCTGCGACTTCGATCTCAAATAAAAACGAGAGGCGGGGTTGCCCCCGCCTCTCGTTGCGTCTTCCCGCGTTGCCGCAGGATGGGCTGATCATCCGATTACAGCTTCATCTTGAAGCCCATGATGATCTGAATGCCGTCCAGGTTCGTCTGCCAGGCGTCCGGCAGCTGGTAGGCCGTGTACTTGATGCAGGTGTCGAGCGACACATTGGCGTTCAGCGGCACGAGGAAGCCGGTCTGCAGGCCCCACGTGGTCATCGAATCGCCGCTGGAGAGCGTGTCCCCCGTGGTTGATCCGGCCGGATTGACCGAGGCGATACCATAGCCCGCGCCGACCGAGGCACCGACATACGGAATCAGGCGGTCGTTGCACACCGGGAAGTGATAGCGACCCACGAGCTCGCCATAGACCAGCGTGGCATTGGCAACGCCCGCATTGTTCATCTTGCCGCGCAGCCAGTCAACATTGCCGACCAGGCCGACCGACAGGTTGTCGATGACGAAGTAATCGACTTCCGCCGCGCCCTTGAGCAGGCTGATCTGTCCGCGCTGTCCCATGGACTCGACGCTGTACGACGAGTAGCCGAAGCTGCCGCCGTATTCAATCGTTCCAGCCTTCAGGAATCCGCCTTCTTTGGCCGCTTCAGCCTTGGGCGCTGCAGCTGTCTGGGCCATCGCCGAACCGGCGACGACGCCGACCGCAACGAAGGCAGCAACAATACGTGTAACGTTCATCTAGGGTACCCCTTTTCTGGTTGTTTAACTATACCTCTGCACGCGTCCGCGCAAAGGTCTTGCGCAACGTCCTGCCATCCTGCACCTTTCTGAACCGCGACGTCTCCGTTTCCGGATCGGCCGATCGTCTGCTGGCGCGTAACGACTTGGCGTGCGTTTGGCTGATTTGTAGTATATGCAGGCGTGTGAGTCAACCCCTCTTTTTGCGTGTTTTTTTCAGGAAGGCAGGCTCAGGAAGGTGCTACCATTCGGCCGATGTCCATGAAAGCTGTTTTTTTCGACCTGGATGGCCGGTGATCATGTTACCGACCTGGAGGCGGGCCGGCGCCTCGGACTGAACCGCTGCTATTGCCGGTACGGCTTCGGCGATCCGCGCGGGGAGGCGTACGACCTGGCCGTGGATTCGCTGGTGGAACTGGCGCAGGCGGCGGGCAAACAGTGAACGCAAGGCGGGCAACCGCCCGCAACTAGCAGCCTGGTCGGCACGAACCGTGTGCAGACGCAAAACCTAAATCCGACA
>JBAWXQ010000108.1:0-8904 GCA_037144015.1 bacterium | reverse complement strand
GGTGCTAGCAGCCTGTCGGTCTTAGCCTTGTAAAGACACAAACCGTCTGCCGACCAGGCTGCTAGTCGGGCTTACGCGTCGGATCGCCGCCGCAGCCGGCGCCAGAGCAGCCAGAGTGCAAAGCGAAACCGCGCCCAGAGGCCGGGACGTGCTTCGTCGTGCGACGGCGTGTGGCTGTCGCTGCGCATGTAGTCTCTGTCGGCAATTCCCATGGTCAGTCGCCAGGCGTCCGGCGCCAATTGCGCCGCGCCCTCTTCCCGTTCTGTGTGCTCTGTGTCCGCAGGAGGCGCGGCTGCGGCTACCCCGCCCGGAACCCCAGTTCCCTGAACTTCTGCCGCAGCGCGGCAGATGCGTTGCGCAGCCGCACGGTCGTGGCGGCAAACTCGCGCCGCATGGGGTATTCCTTGCGCTGGCGGTCAAAGGCTTTGGCCCGCGCCGCCGCATCGGTCCCGCAGCTCGCGCGCAGGCGCCGGTCGTCGGCCATGATGTCGTACACGGCCAGCACGGCGTCGCGCAGCACATCCTCGTCCGGGCGCCCGGCCGCATCCCCGCTCCATTCCGGGAGCGGCGGCGGCGGGAGTTGCAACCGGAAGTCCGGCACCACGCCCAGCACCTGGCAGGCCTTTTCGTAGACCATCATCGTGCCATTGACCTTCCCCTCGTAGGCGTGGCCGGCAATGTGCGGCGAGACAATGTCCGCGCGCGCCAGGAGGTCGGCGCGGTAGTTTGGCTCCCCCGCCCACGTGTCGATCACGGCATGCGCCACGCGGCTGCCAAGAACCTCCAGCAGGGCGTCGGTCCGGAGCACTTCGCCGCGGGCGGCATTGACCACGATCGCACCCGGCCGCAGGAGGGACAAGGCGGCGCGGTCCAGCATGTGCCACGTGCGATCCGGACCGTCACGCATGAGCGGCACGTGGCAGGTGATGATGTCGGACGCGGCGAGAAGCTCTTCGAGCGCGATGAATTCCCGGGCTGCCGTGTCCGATGCGTCACGTTTGCGCGGCGGATCGCAGGCCAGCACGCGCAGGCCGAGCGCCTGCGCTTTGGCCACGACCTTGCGACCGACGTTCCCCACGCCGATCACGCCCACCGTCTTCCCTTCCAACTGAAAGCCGTGCCGCCCGCCAAGGTAAAGGAGTGCCGCCGTGAGATAGTTCGAGACGCTCTCCGCATTGCAACCAGGCGCGGCGCTCCAGGGGATGCCGGCCTGCTCGAGATACGGGATGTCGATGTGGTCCGTGCCGATCACGGCCGAGCCGTAGAAGCGCAGGCGGCTGCCGGCCAGCAGCTCGCGCGTGACCCGGGTGGTCGAGCGCGTGATGAGCAGATCCGCATCGCGCACGTCCGCCGCCGTGATGGCGCGCCCGTCGCGCAGCACCACCGCGCCCAGCGTCCCGAACGCCTCGGCCGCGTACGGCATGTTGCTGTCGCAAACGATTTTCACGACACTCCCTTAGATTGTTCCATCATAACATACGATGCAGTTGCGTCGCATCTTGCAGTATCAAGTGAAAGGGCACAGAGGCCACAGAGAACGAAAGAGAGCACAGAGACAAATTCATGCTGCTGCGGCCGGCTCGCCGGCCGCAGTCAGGCATTTCTCTGTAGTCTCTGTTCCTCTCTGCGCTCTCGGAGTCCTTGATTTGTTCATTCCTTGGGTTGCGGGCTGACGCCCGCGTTGGGTGAGTCACCAACCTGTCCGCTCACACCCCGTTCCGCGCCAACTGCGGAAGCACATCAAAATGCCTGTCACGGCTGCAAAGAATGGCATTGTGCTGAATGGCCAGGCTCGCGATCCAGACGTCGTGCGTCGGCAATGGCGTGCCCTGCAACCGCAGTTGCTGCACGAGACGGGCAAATTGGTGCGTGGTTTCGCTGTCAGCATAGACAACCGTCACGCGGGGCGAGCAGATAAAACGAACCAGCGCCCCCTCGTTGGCGCGTCCCCTGGTGCCGCCGAGAAACCCGGCACGAAGTTCCGCGGCGACCACAAACGGCAGCAGGATTTCATCCGCCTGCCGCAGAAACGCGACCGCTTCGGCGTTACCCCGCATGAAGTCGCAGTAGCGGTTGGTGTCCAGGCAGAGCCTCATTTCCAGAGCTCCTCGTCCACCTTGCCAAACCCGGCAAGCACCCGATCCACGGCCGGATCCTCGATCCAACTGCCGGCCAGCGCATCCAGGTCGTCATAGCAGGCTGGTTCAGACGAGACGCCCACGGCCTTGGCCAGGGATTCCACCGCCACCGTGTTGAAACTCACGCCGCGCTCGCACACCATCTGCCGCAAGCGCTGGTCGACCGCTTCCGGAACGGCCCGCACGGTGTACTGGAATCTCTTCTGCCTGCTTTTCATGCCTGCATTGTAGGCTATTCATGCCTGCAATGTCAACCGTTGGCATCGAGGGCGACCGCGGGTGGAGCAGCGTTGATGAGCTGCAATCAACAGACGTGGTGTTTGCAAGGTGGCCCGGGCGCTCCGCGCGCGGGCGGTCGCTCGTCCGTCACAGGATCAGTTGCCGCCCGTGCGCGGAGCGCCCGGGCCACCTGATTCAGCGCCAGCAAAACGGCAAATCCGGCAACCATCCGGCATCAGCGCATCCTCTTCACCACTTTCCCGCATGCACGGCATCCGCGCGAAAGCGCGTGCGCGGCTCCGGATACTCGGCCGGACGCCCCAGCGCAATGGCGGCAAACGGCAGGATGGCTGCGGGGATGCCAAACTGCCTGCGGATGGGCTCCATGCGCTCGGCGTTCGGGTGCACGCCCAGCCAGCAGGCGCCCAGCCCGAGCAGCGTGGCGGCCAGCAGGATGTTTTCAATGGCGGCCGAGCAGTCCTGGATCAGGTAGGACTCCAGGCTGCGGTGGGCGCGCGCCAGGTCGCCGCAGACCACGATGGCGGCATCGGCCTGCCGCAGCATCGGGCCGTTGGGAAGCACGTCCGCCAGCTGCTCCAGCGCCGTTCGACCGCGCACCACCACGAAGTGCCACGGGTCCTTGGCGCAGGCCGAGGGCGCGGCCATGGCCGCTTCCAGCAGGTCGCGGATCTCGGCGTCCGTCACCGCGGCGCCGGAATAGCGGCGCACGCTGCGGCGGGTGAACAGAGGGGCGAGTCTTGCGTTCATGGGCCTGTCTCCTTGCGTCAGACGGAACGAACGGGGGTGATCGGACGTTGACCCGCCGCGGGTCAACGGTACGCTCCGCCCCCTTGTTCGATCTTCCTCTTGTCTTTGATGTGTTTGGCGATGTCTGCCTTGTGGGAGCGCCACCCCGTGGCGCGACAAGCGCGTGGCGGGCAACTGCACGCGCCACCGTGCGCCGCTCTGTGGCACATGCCTTTCGCCATCGCGCCGCGGGGCGGCGCTCCCACAGGGATCGAGTGACGGACTTCCCTTACCCCTTCTTCCGCTTCTCCGCCAGCTTTTTCAGTTCCCCGGCTGTCACCTCGTATCCCTTGCCGCACATGTGGCAGTAGATCGAAGCCGGCTTGGGCTGGCGCGCCATCTCGGCCAGCTCCGCGACCGACAGCCCGCCGATCATGTCCAACACGCGTTCGCGCGAGCAGCGGCAGGCAAACCGCAGCGGCCGCAACGGCTCGAACTGCAAGTCGGAGAACCCGAGCGTCTCGCCGAGTTCCGCGAGCGAGCCGCAGGACTCCAGCTCCTGCGCCACGGTGTCGTCGTTGAACAGCGCGGTCAGGCGATCAAACTCATGGCGGTCGACATCCGGCAGCCCCAGCGCCAGCAGGCCGCGCGCCAGGTCGAGCGATCCGCCATAGGCGATCGCCACGATCTGGGCGACCACGGCGCGCTGCAGCGACTGCTCGTAGTACTGCTCCAGCGCGCTGCGCACGGAGGCCGGGCGCGTCTCCAGGCTGGCGTGCGCCAGGATGTGCCCGGGGACGGAGCGGATGATCTGCACCTCGGCATGGTCGCCGAACGCCTCCGCGCTGTCCATCTCCTCGCGGTCGTCGAGCGCGTCGATCACCTTCTGGCTGGTGTAACCGCGCAGGCTGCCATCCTGGGTCATCTCGACCAGCACGCCCTGTACCGGTCCCGACACACGCATCCGCAGCGTGATGGTCTCCAGCGGACGCGTCAGGTCAGCGCCCAGCAGCGCCACGCCGGCCAGAGCCTCGGCCAGCGCCAGGCTCGCGGTGGGCCCGCACAGGTGACTCTGCTCCAGGCCGCGTGCCGCATCCGCCACATCCACCTGGACAAACTGAATCCGCGCGCGCGGTGAATAGGCGAGCGTCATCAGGTCCGACGGTTTCGCCATGATCATGGGTGCCCCTCGTTCTTGCGGATTTCGCGCGCCAGGGCCGCCAGCGCCGTCAGGCTGCAGGCCGCGGCCATTTCTTCCAGCGTGACGGCGGCCGGCCCGATGAACGCCACAAACGACCGGTGGCCAAGCCCGGTCAGCCGGCCAAAGGCCCCGAGCGTCTGCACCAGCCGCTGCACGGACGCCCACGCAAACAGCGCCGTGACCGACGCGCCCTGCTCCGGGCAGAGCGCGGCATATCGCGCCAGCAGGCGCTGCCGCACGGCCGGCGCCAGTTGCACATACGGATCGCACAGCAGCGCGGCCAGGTCATACGCAGCTGCGCCCGGGCGCATCCCCTGAAAATCGATCAGCGCCATGCGCCCGCGGCGGAGCAGGACATTGCTCGACTGGAAGTCGCGGTGCACCACCACGCGCGGCGCGCCCAGCAGGCGCTCGGCCGTGCCCGCCAGCTCGCCGGCCACGCCCGCGGGCAGGTCCTCCATGCCGTAGCGCCTGACCAGCAGGTGGTTGCGGAACAGATCGACCTCCCATTGGTAGAGCGTCGCATCAAACGCCGGCTCCATGGACGCATGCCGCTGGAAGGCAAGATCCGTGGCCACGGTATGCAGCCGGGCGGCGGCCGCCAGCACCGGCTCGTACAGCGCGTCGGCATCCGGCGCGCGCCGGCGCATGCCGTGGGAAAGGTCCGCATCGCCCCAGTCCTCCAGCACCAGGATGCGCAGTTCCGGCAGATCGAGCAACACCCGCGGCACCGGCACGCCCGCCTCGGCCAGCAGCCGCGCATGCCCGGCATAGCGCCCGTTCTCCGGGCGATCCAGGCTGTAGCGCACCAGCACGGCACGGCGCCGGCCATGCCCGGCGCGCCAGAAGCTCCGGTTGGACCCGCGCTCGCCCAGGAAGGCCAGCGCCGTCTCCGCAACAGGCCACCCCAACCGCTCCAGCGCCTGCGCCAGGACGGGCTCCGGCGCGGCTGAAACCGGGATCAGGGCTGTGTTTCGCCAGGTCCCGCCAACGGCCGCGCCACCTGCCACGACCGCGTCCGAGAGCGTGGCTCGCGGATCCATGCGGGCGCCGGGCCAGAGGACGCTGCGGCGAACCCGTGGGAGCAGCGGCGGGACGCCGCTGCCACCTTGCACGCCCGGCTGACTCGAAGGTGCAGGGTGGCAGAGCCGTCCCGGCTCGGCAGCGGGTACACACAAAAACGCGCCCCCCTTCCGGTCGGCATGCGCATCACAGGCGGCATCATAGAGTTCCGCGCCGCGCTGGGCACGTCGGGCGCGGCGGCGCACATCCGCATGGATGCGCAGGTAGGCCGCAACGGTTCCGGCATCGTCCCAGTAGCTTCCGGGCACACGCACACCGGCCACAAACCACCCGGCCGAGGCAGCGGACTCATACACGTCCACAAGGGTGCAAACCGGCCGGGGCGGGAGGAAGTCGAAAATCCGCGGCGAGGCCAGCTGCAGCCCGCAGAAGGTGGCTGTGCCCAGCGCGGCCGGATGCGCCGACCGGAAGTTGGTGATGCGGTGGCTGCGCGCGGTCTCGACGGTCCGCGGCCCCTTGCGCGGCTCGAGCCAGGCAGCAGCCACATAGCGGTCGTGCCGCTGGAGCGCCGCGGCGAACGGCGCGGGGTCGACGCTGGCCACGATGTCCGCATTCACGATCCAGAACGGCGCGTCCTGCAGGGTGGGCCGCATGGCGCGCAGTGCGCCGCCGGTGCCGAGAATCTCCGGCTCCAGCACAAACTGGATGCGCGCCGGACCGGCGTGCGCCTCCAGGCAGGCGCGGATCTGCTCCGGCCGCCAGTGCAGGTTCACCAGGATTTCGCGGACGCCCCACCGCTCCAGCATCGTGACGATGCGGCTGATCAGCGACTGGCCCCACAGCGGCACCAGCGGCTTGGGCTGCACCCACGTCAGGGGGCGCAGCCGCGTGCCGAGCCCGGCAGCGAGAACCACGGCTTTCTTGGGGAGTTCCGACATAAACGTGCCAAGAGTATGCGCATCACCGCAGGCCGAGGCAATGGGATTCTGGCGGCGCAGAAAAGTGGCAGCGGCGTCCCGCCGCTGCTCCCTGCAGAGCCGGGACGGCTCTGCCACCCTGCACCTTCGAGTCAGCCCGGCACCCAAGGTGGCAGCGGCGTCCCGCCGCTGCTATACAGGGGACCGCAGCGGCGGGACGCCGCTGCCACCTTGTACGCCTTGCTGATTCCGAATATAGGCACGGATTTTCTCCAGGCTGGCGGGACTGCGCACGATATGGTCAAAGGTTTCCTTCTGCCAGAACCGTAACGAACCCGGGAGGCCGAGCCGTCCCGGCTCGGTTTTGATCTGTTTGCCGATTTCGTGTGCAGAGAAGGACATCCAGGTGTGCAGGATTTCAGAAAGCAGATGCTCTCCGTGCGGCGTGACAAGCACATGAACATGATTCGGCGCCACAACGAACGCCCCGAGCGTGTATCGCTTTCCGTCGAAATACCGCAGCACGCCTGCCATCAGTTCTCTGACCTCAGAACTTGCCAGAAGGCAGGCGCCGGCCCCGGCATCGAGCCAGTGCTGCAGCCGTTGCGGAAAGCGCTCGTAATACTCCAGACGCGTGGCTTCGTCATGCGGTTCTGGATGGGCCTTGAGCCACAATCCGCGCTCATTCCGCCACTGCGCGAGCTTCTCCTGCGGCAGCGAGTCGGCCAGGCGAAACGTGACAAAATAGGTGGTGCCAGCCTGCCTCCAGTGAGGAAGATCGCCCGAGAGGAAGGCGACCGGCGCGGCGGGATCAAAATAACTGCACAGGAATGATTCAGAGTGGCAGAGCCGTCCCGGCTCTGCAGGGAGCAGCGGCGGGATGCCGCTGCCACCCTGGGCACCCTGCTGACTCGAAGCGGCAGGGTGGCAGAGCCGTCCCGGCGCTGCAGGGAGCAGCGGCGGGACGCCGCTGCCACGGCTCTGCTCCGGCGCCGTCATGGTGCAGCCGCCACGCCCCCCTCCATGCGCGTCAGGTGCCGCTCCAGGCGGGACGCGAGGCGGGTTTCGAGGCAGGGCTTCACCTGCCACAGGTCGCGCAGCTCGAGGTACTCGCCAATGGCCTGCTGCTGGCCGGGCTTGACGGCATACTCGGCGCGCAGCATCAGATTGCGGGCCGTGGCCTCCGGGGAGACAAACTCCATCACGTTCACGCGGTAGCCGAGGATCCGCAGGATCTGCGCGCGAAAGGTATCGGCCAGGATGTCGGCCAGCCGTTCGCGCAGGATGCCATGCCGCAGCACGGCGCGCATGGGGCCGCCGCCGTTCATGTCGCCCTGCAGCTCATGCTGACAGCAGGGCGCGCAGAGGATCACGCGGCTGCCCCACTCCACGGCGCGCGCCAGGGCCTCGTCCGTGGCGGTGTCGCAGGCATGCAGGCTCATCACGACCTCGGGCCGCTCGGCCAGGCGGCAGGTGGCAAGATCCTCGGCCAGAAACTGCACGTCCCTGGCCACGCCCAGATCCTCGGCCATGCGGCGCACGGTTTCCACCAGTTCGGTATTGCGCTCGATGCCGCGCACCTGCACATCCAGGTCGTAGCGGCGGGCCAGGTAGAAGTAGGCGGCAAAGGTGAGATACGCCTTGCCGCAGCCGCAGTCCGCCAGCAGCAGCGGCGCGCCGGCAGGGCGCTCCGCCACGATGCCGTCGAACAGGCGCAGAAATTCGTTGATCTGGTCGTACTTGCCGCGCATGGAGGGCTTGATGCGGCCGTCGGCATCGGCAATGCCGGTCACGCGCAGGAGCGCATCGGCATCAAAGGACTGCAGCGGCTGGCGCTTGACATGGTCGTGGGCCGGGGACTCATCCACCTCGCGCGCCAGCGGTTTGCTGCGCGAGACGAGCTCCTTGCCCTTGCGCGTGACGCGGATGTGGAGGTCGCCGGAGGCGGTGACCAGGTGCAGCTCCCGCGCCCCCTTCTGGTCGAGCAGGCGCTCCACCACGGGAACCGCGTCCGGAGCTTCCAGGTTGCGGACGGACACACGGCCGCCCTCGGCGGTCTCCACCTGAAACTGGCGCACGCCTTTCAGCTGCAGCGGCCGCAGGCTGGTGCGCTTCACCGTGCCGCCCCGCCGCGCCACCTGCGTCAGGCGCATCAGGCCCGGTTCGTCAAACACGCGGCGGCGGACCTCTGCGGCCAGTTCCTCCGCCAGTGCGGTGCGCGAGGCCGACTTATCGGCGGCATCCGGGTCCGGGGCGACATCAGCTTCCGGGACGTGAGCGTCTTGCATGCAGTTGGGGTCCTTTGGTGAAGCGGGAAACAAACGCGTTCAAGGATCGGAAACCGGTGCAGAAGCCAGAGCCTTCCCCAACATTCAGGACCGTTGTCGTGCTTTCAGGTAACTACTCAGTTGACCCCGCCCGCTCCGCCGACAGCGCGGGAAAAGTAGGTCAGGCATTCCTGCCTGACCTTGCCCCCCGTGAGGGTCAGGCAGGAATGCCTGACCTACTGAGGCCACCTGAGTAGTTACGTTTTCAGAATATCACAGCGGCTCGCGTCAGGCTAGCAGCCTGTCGGCAGAAGGCCCTGGACCGATCCGAGGGGTCGATTGACAAACTAAGCGCGCCCCCCGGCGCGCGGGGTGGGCGCGCTTAGTCTGCC
>JBAWXQ010000107.1:0-8938 GCA_037144015.1 bacterium | reverse complement strand
GAGCGGTGAGCGGTGAGCGGTGAGCGGTGAGCGGTGAGCGGTGAGCGGTGAGCGGTGAGCGGAAACAAAATAGAATAACTGGCCGGAGCGCGAGCGGAAAGTCATTTCGGGGTGGGCGCGTAACGGGTGGGTCAGTGACGGGGTGGCCACGCTCTGGCCGAGCAAGCAGGAGTAGGTCGGGCATTCCTGCCTACCGGGTCGGCCAGGAATGGCCGACCTACTTCTGGATCCTTCAGCCACCCCGCCACTGACCCATTACGCGGGCGCAGCCATAGGATTTCGATTGCCGATAGTGGAAGAGCGAGAGGCGGATCTTACCGCGAAGGACGCGAAGGGCGCGAAGAGGCCGCGTGGCGTTATGCCGGCGCCCAATCTTCCGTTGCCAACCCCGGCACGCGGGTGAATTCGCTGCGGTTGTGGGTGATCAGCGTAAGATTTCGGGACCTTGCGATGGCCGCAATCACAAGATCGTTGGGCCCGATCGGTTTCCCGATCACTACCAACTGGTATCGGATCTCGGCATAGTGCCCAGCCGCCGCACGATCAAACGGCAGCCATTCGAAGGGCGCAAGAAACGCTTCCACCACTTCGGCCGTATGCCCGGGGTTACGGCTCTTCCTGGTGCCCAGCAGCAATTGGGCATTTTGTAATGGTTTGTCGACGGTCGACAAAGCGGTTCGACGAAGCGTAGACGACAAAGTGTGGGACGACGTGTGCGACAAAGTGTGCGGGGCGTTTGTCCTCAATCGTCCTCGAATGCCACTCCTTTGGCTTTCGAGTACGACGGCCGAGGACCGCTCGCGGTTCCCTCCGTAACCGCCCGCGGGCGTCGGTGCGCGGGGTCCCTGCGGTCACCCATCCGTCACGCGCCGTACTACCGGCCTCTGCCCATGGGCAGCGTGGCGGTATGGCGCAGGCGATACGCCCGCGGTGTGAGATGATAGCGCTGCCGGAATTGCCGGTAGAAATGACCCAGGTTGGCAAAGCCGGCGTCGAACGCCAGGCTGATAATCTTTTCCTGCGTCGTGACCAGGCGCAAGGCGGCGTGGTCCAGGCGCGCGCGGTTGACCAAATCGGTCGGCGTGGTCTGCAGATGGCGCCGCACCTCGCGCGCCACGTGTTCCGGCGAGTGCCCGGCCAGCGCGGCAAAATGGCGGGTCCCCCGGCGGCGGTTCTCCGGCCGGGCCAGCAGCATCCGCGCACGCTCGAGCCAGTCAGGCAGCGGTTGTCCGGTGGGCGAAGCCGTGCGGCGTGCTTGCCAGAACTCCCGCATCAAGCCCAGGAGAAACCAGTCCAGTTCCAGCGTCGTCCGCTCCGCCAGCCGGATCGAGGCAAATAGCCGGGCGACGGCGTCCCGCGCACCGGCATGGAGGCGCACGCAACCGGCGGGCTGCGCCAGCTCCGGAAAACAAACCGCCGCCTCCGCCGGGTAACGGCGGCGCAGCTGCTGCACGATCGCATTGGGAAAGGCCACGTTAATCATCGCATTCGGCCGGTCCGCCACGGACTGGAAGCCGTGGCAATCGGCGGCGCGCAGAAAGACCAGCGCACCGGCCCCCAGGCGCACCCGCTGGCCATTGAGCCAGTGATCGACCTCGCCCGCTTCCACAAAGAACACCTCGGAAAAGTCGGCGTGATCATGCGCGACCCGGCGGCGCAGGAAAGCAGCTTCCGAACGGGAAGCGTGAAACGCGCTGCCGTCACGGACGTAGGTTTTCCATCTCAATGTTTCCCCCATGAGATCAATATAGCGTAGCAATTTGTCATCCGAAAGGAAGAACCGCAATCAAGATTGCCGCATATTCAGGCTTGTTATCTACAAGGAGAACCTGCGATGAACGCGAAGATCCCTTCCATCAACAAGCGCGACGTTGTCATCATCCGGGAACTGGCGGCGCGCGTGGCTGAAATTGCCTCACGGCCGGTGCAGGAGACGAAGCGCCAACTCTGGCGCAAGCTCAACGCCCGGAAGCCGTCGCGCCCCATGGTGATGATTGACCAGGTATGCTGGAACGAGATGAACCGGGGCGACGAGCTCACCCTGCGCTGCACCCACGCCGAGTGCCGCGCGCATGAGGAGCAGCTCCGCCGCACGCTCTACCAGTGGCAGCACTTCCCCGTGGACCGGGTGGTGGAGCCTTTCGTGTACGTACCCAAAGCCATCCGCAACACCGGTTTTGGCATCACCGTGCAGGAAGAGACCGCCGTGGGCGACCCGACGAACTCGGTCGTGGGCCATAAGTTCACGAACCAGTTTCAAACCGAGGCGGACCTCGAGAAGATCCGCCGGCCGCAGGTCAGCCACGACGCGGACGAGACCGCCCGCCGGCTGTCCGTGGCGCACGAGCTGTTTGACGGACTGCTCGAGGTCCGGCCGTGGGGCGCAGACCCGTATCTGTCGCTGTGGGATCCGATCAGCATGTGGATGGGCGTGGAGAACACCCTGTATGCGATGGTGGATCGGCCGGAGTTCATGCACCGCCTCGTCGCCCGCCTGACGGACGGCTACCTGCATCTGCTCGACCAGCTGGAGGACCAGGGACTGCTGTGCCAGCCGCAGAGCCTGATTCACTGCACCGGCGCCTACACGGACGAACTGCCGGCGCCGGGGTACGATCCGGCCAGGCCGCGGACGAAAGACCTGTGGATGTTCGGCCTGGCCCAGATGTTCTCCACGGTCTCGCCGGAAATGTTCCAGGAGTTCGAGGTGGACTACGCCCGCCGCATTTGCGAGCGCTTCGGCCTGGTGTATTACGGCTGCTGCGATCCGCTGGACGGCAAAATGGCCGAGGTACGCCAGCTGCCGAACGTGCGCAAGGTTTCCATGAGCCCGTGGGTCAATGAGGCGCGCGGCGCGCAGGAGATCGGCGGCGCCTATGTCTACTCGCGCAAACCCAGCCCCGCGCTGCTCGCCACCGATCATTTCCAGCCGGACGCAATTCGCGCGGACCTGCTGGCCACGCGCGCGGCCTGCGAAAAACACGGCTGCCCGCTGGAATACATCCTGAAGGACATCAGCACCGTGCGCTATGAGCCGCAGCGCCTGACGGAATGGGCCCGCCTGGCCATGCAGGTGGTGGGCGGCTAGCAGCCGGTCGGGCTTAGGTTTTTCGCCTGCACAAGTTTCGTGCCGACCAGGCTGCTAGTCTACATGCGACTGCCCGTGACGGTGGAGTGCCCGTTCATGGCGGCCGAGGCAGAGGGCGGCCACGGCCCGGGCCTGCGCGCAGGCAACGTCATGACGCCAGCGCCAGGCGCGATCAAAGGCGGCGCTCGCGGCGTTGAAATCCCTTTCCCGCAACGACCGACGCCCGGCTTCCAACCACTGGCGCGCGGCGCGGTCGCCCGCCTGCAGGGTGGAAAGATCGCAGCCGCAACGGGGACACGTCAGGACAGCCTTCTCCAGCGTGCGCTTGCAGGTGGGGCAGTTGTTCATTCCGACTCCAGGTAGAAGAGAATGTCTTCCAACTCTTCCACAGCCTTGGCCACGCCTGCGGCGTCATTCGTTTCGCGCGCGGCCGCCAGTTGCGGCAGGAGCCGGTCCGCATCGGCCTGATCGGCCGCATCCATCCGGGGGCGTGCCCGGGTCACGCGCGCCAGCAGGTCGGCGCAGTTGTCGGGGGTGAGCTCCTCTATGACCACGCTCGTGTCGTCGGTCTCGGGCGCGTGGGCATCGTCATCCTCGAGCGGCGCCGACGCGAAGAGTGCGGCGACTTCCTGCCGTGATTTCTCGAGTTGTGCGGCATCGAGCTTGGCCAGGGCATTTTCGATGGCGACCTCCTTGGAGAGGCCGGTGACCTTCTCCGTGGCGCTCACGCGCAGGATGCCGTCCAGGTCCAGGGACATGTGCAGGACAATCTCGTTGCCCTCGGGGACGCGGGAAAGGCCCTTGATCTTAAACCGGCCAAGCAGGGAGTTCTCGCGGGCGTCCTCGCTTTCGCCCTGGAAGATGTTAACCTCCACGACTTCCTGGTTATCATAGCAGGTGTAAAAACTTTCCGCGCGGCGGACCGGCAGGGGCGACCCGGAGCGGATCACGGCAGCGAAGCGGTATTCGCAGAATTGTCCGTGCACCTCGCCCAGGCAGGACGTGCCGAAGGTGTACGGCGTAATGTCCACGAGGATGCGCTGCTCGGTCGCGCCCATCAGGCGGGAGGCCATGACGCCGGCGCCGTAGGCCACGGCCAGGTCGGGGTGCACGTCGGTGCGGGGGCGCTTGCCGAATTCACGTTCCAGCAGGTTTTGCACGGCCGGGATGCGGGTGGAGCCGCCGACCAGCACAATCTCGTCGATCTCGCGGGGCTTCATCCCCGCATCGGCCAGTGCGCGATGCACCGCGGCCAGCATGCGCGCCAGGAACGGCTCAAGCAGATCTTCGAACGCGAGCCGGGTGACCTCCTCGTCGATCCGTTCCATGCCGCCGCGCTCCGTCGGCAGTTGGTCTTCGAGCAGGCGCGCGAAGGTCTCGTCCGATAGATGCATCTTGGCGGTTTCCGCGGCGCGGTTGAGGCGCAGGCCGGCGGTCAGGGTGAGCAGGGCCGGCTTTTCCTGGCGGCCGTAGAGGCGGTCGGCGATGCGGGTGGCCAGCGCGGCATCGAAATCGTCGCCGCCGAGCTGGTTGTCGCCGTGGCTGGCAATCACTTCGACGACGTCGCCCTCCATGCGCACGATGGAAACGTCGAACGTGCCACCGCCGAGATCGAAGGCCAGGACCGTGCGGGCGCCGTGTTTGTGCGCGACTTCGTAGGCCAGGCAGGCGGCCGTGGGCTCGTTGATGATACGCAGAACTTCGAGGCCGGCGATGGCGCCGGCATCGCGCGTAGCCTGGCGCTGCGCATCGTTGAACTGCGCCGGCACCGTGATCACCGCCTTGGTGACCGGGCACCCCAGGCGCTTTTCGGCGCGCTCCTTGAGCCGGCGCAGGATCATGGCGGAAATCTCCTGCGGACTGAAGGTGCGGTCGCCCAGGGTTAGCCGCGCATCCGTCCCCATTTTGCGCTTCACGGAGCGCACGGTCCGGTCCGGGTAGAGCACCAGCTGGTTGCGCGCCTCGACGCCGACCAGCAGGGCGCCGGAGGGGTCCAGGCCAACGCAGGAGGGCAGGATGGCGGTGCCATTCTCCTCCACGGTCTCGACGCGGCCGTCCACGAATACGGCCACTTCGCTGTTGGTGGTTCCCAGGTCGATGCCAATCACGGGATCTACATTCATGACGCTTTCGATACCTCCACATCGGCGGTTTGCAGCAACTGATCTTCGCGGCGCCACCCCTGGCGCACGACGGTCACAACGGTTCCGGCAGGCCGGTCCGCGCGGGTCACGGCGGCAACGGCACGCATCCACTTCGGGTCGAAAGGAACGCCCGGTTCGGCCACAGCGGCGATGGACAAGCGACGCAAGGCGTCGTCGGCCTTGTCGAGAGCCATTTGTGCGCTGGTCGTGCCTTCCTGGAGCAACTTCCGGGCCGTGCCGAGCCAGGGCCGGGACGGCAGCGTACGCCGGCGGGCGGCCCGGACCGTGTCCTCAAGGGCGGCGCGGATGGCGAGCAGTTCCGTCAGTACGGCGCCCTGGGCTTCGCGCCGGGCAGCCGGCAGTTGGGTTTTCAGGTCGGCGGTGGTGCGCACCAACCGTTCATTCTGCTCGCGCAACTCCGCACGCAGGCTCTCGGCCAGTGATCCGAGCTGCCGTTCCGCCTGCTGGCTGGCGCGCCCCACCAGGCGGGTTTCCTGGCGCAGGGCGGCGAGCTCGCCGAACAGCGTTTCCAAGTCCGGTGCCGCGTCGCCCGGTTCGTCTGCATCAGGTTCGTCTGCATCCGGGGCCGAGTCCGTCGCTTCGTCATCCAGGCGTTCACCCTCGGCCGGCGCTGCCGCTTCGTCGTCCGTCAGGCTGTACAGCCAGGTGCGGAAATCCGACAGGATGCCCTCGCGCCAGTCGGCTGGCGCTTCGGCGTCAGCTATTGGTTGGGAATCCGGCGGGATCTCCGTCGGCGTCAAGGTTGGTTCGTATTCGTTTCGATCCACAGGGATACTCCAGCTCGGCGTCGCTCGACGGCGACCGGTTTGGGCACGAGATCGGCCATGTGCGCGCCAGGCTTCATCCCGGGCAGGCCGAACAGGCGCAACCGGGTGCGCGCCAGTTCGTTTTTAATCAGTTCGTACGCCTCGCACACTTGTTGAAACTTATCGGGGTTTTGCTCGGGCGAATAGACGCGAATCTTCTGCAGGTACGCGCGGCGCACCTCCTCGTCGGTCGCCGTCTCGGGAACGTCCAGGGTCAGGTAGGGATAAATCATGATTACCACAACTCCGGCTGGCTGATGTCCGGTTCAGGCGCAGGGGACGAGGTCCGCGGGCGAGTTGCACGGAGTTTGCGTTTGAATTCAGACAAGAAATCCTCGCGGCTGTGCCGCGACTTTTCCTTTTCCCGCAGTTGGACCGGCGCGTCAGCCCAGGCGCCGATCCCAATCTCCTGTTCGATTACGCGAGCGCGGAACTTGTCGGTCAGACGCGCTTCCTGTCGTTTGCGATTGACGGGCATACGACAGTGGTGGGAAAGGGATTCGACCGTTTGCACCGCCTCCATGCGTCCTGACGCATGCGCCAAGTGGTGCGCCACCGCCAGGCATTCATCCACACGGTCAGCGACCGCATTGAAATCGGGCTTGTCGGCGAGCGGCATTAACAACGGATCGTAGAGCAGCGCGCGGTAGGCGAGGTACTCCGGCGTCCGCGCATCGCGACGCGCCAGGCCGTTCCCGGTCAGCGCCCAAAAAAGCGCGCGTGCTCCCGGTTGGGACAGGAGATGGGGCTTGAAAAGCCCTTGCAGGAGATCCCACACCGCAGCCGCGTCCGCCGTGCGATCCCGACAGGCGGCAACAATGACCACACCGCAGGGAAACCGGCGCTTCAAGGACCAGACCGCATCCGGCAGTGCGGCCAGCTTGGCAAAATCGGACACCAATTGCGCGGGTGCTGCCCGAGCCAGTGCCGCCACGCGCGCTTCGGCCTCACCCAACTCCGCCGAAACCTCCGCGCGCCACTGGTGCGCCAGAACGCTTACGGCTTGTAAGGCCCAGAGCGGGTGTCCGGCAGCCTCCCACTCCACCCGGCGCGCCGTGGCCTCGCCGCCGCCCCGCACGGCACAAATCCAGCGCAGCGTGACGCAGGCGACCCGGATGAACTCCGGCACATTCAGGGCGATTTCGTTCAGATCCTTTGCCGCGGCGGCATACAACCCGCGGGCCAGGCGCCCGGCGGCGCTGTCGAGGCGCAGCAGCGGCCGCAGGGCCTCGACTTCGGGCCGGCCGCGAGCCACGCTTTCCAGCCGCTTGAAAGCGGACAAGGCCTTCTGAGGCGTTCGATTGGCGCGGCAAAGCGCGGTCAACTCCAGCAGCGGCGTGACATCCTCGGGGAAGGCCCGCAGCCATTCTTCCAGGGCAAACTCCACGTCCCCTTCATTGCGCTGCGCAGACGCGTGCCAATGGACGAACGTTTCGCGCAGCGGAAAGAACTGCACGCTTTGTTGCCACAGCTTCGCTGCTTCGCGGCTGGCATGGGGAGCGGCCTCGTCCCTGGGCATCTCGAGATCGTCGTCAAACTCGTCGTCATCCGGATCGCGTTCAGCCCGCATCAGACGAATCGTAGCCAGCCGGTCATAGATCAGGGCCATGGCCAGCGACGTCGGCTTGCTGAATTGGATGCTCAAATCCCAGTCCCCGGCACAATCGGTGTCATTCCAATGCATGAACTTGGCCATGCTGGACGTAAACTGCGGAATACGCCGAAAGGACATGAACATTTCGTGCGCGGCTTTGCGCGTTCCATGTTTCGTGCAGATCTGGTCGATCAAAGGGGATGCGGCCAGCAGATAACGCGCCACGATTTCGCCGAGAAGTTGATTCCGTCCTGTCCAGATCGACTGACGAATCAGCTCATCGAGCAGCTGTCGCGACCCCGCTAACTCGCCGGATGCCAGATGTTGGTCCATTTGCGCCAGTGCCCCATGCAGCGACGGCGCGATGATCTTCGCGTGCAGGATCCTTTCGCGGGAGGTCCGCGGTGGCTCGCCGCCCAGGATGCGACGCAGGACCTCGGCGAGGGGGCGCACGGCGCTATCGTCGGCGATCCGGTCCAGGAAGGCGGGCACTTCCGCGTCGCGGCCTGCATACGCGGCCTGCAGGGACTGGATGAACAGCCGCCAGGAGATGAACGGCGAGCGCCGCCCGACAACCTCCGGGAGTCGCGCGTACGCCCCAGCGCTGGCACCGCTCTCCACTTCTTCCCATGCCTGCAGGATGGCGGCGGCCGCAACCTTCAACGGATGCGCCTCCGGCAGGTGGGGGTGCTGCGCCAGTGGACGCGGATCGCGGCAATCGCGGCGGATCCAGGTGTCGATCTCTTCCGTCAACGCCAAATCCTGCCCGTACCGGGCCAGGAGTTTGGCCGACCCTCCGCCCAGTTCGACGAGCAGCGCCGGACGGCTGGAGATCTGCGCGGCGACCTCTGGCTGTTGCGCGGCCAGCATCTGCAGCAACTCCTGCGCGGGCTTGTGCTGCGCGGAGGCATGCATCTCGGCCAGGCGAACCTCGTAGGCGCGGGCCACGCACGGGGCGTATTTCGCACCGTATGCGGGATGTTTTCGCAGAAGTTTGGCCAACCCGAGCGCCTTGTGCCCGCGCTGTTGCTCGACCGCTGCCTGCAATTCGGCCAGCAACGGCGCCAGAGACTCCGGTGCGTCTGTGGCGGGCGTGGCAGCAGAACTGTTTGTGGCGCGATGTTTCGACATATCTGGTGAAACACGTAGTCAGACCGGTACGCACGCATACAAAACAAACTAACAATATCGTGTGCTCGCAGGGGGCACAAGCGGGAAAGCGCAGCCCCAAAATCCTCGCCTAAGACCGACCCCTTCGCTTGTAAACATGCCTTTCGCCTGTTGC
>JBAWXQ010000106.1:0-8988 GCA_037144015.1 bacterium | reverse complement strand
CAATGGAGGGCTGGATAGCCTGCCGTCGGGTGTAGTACACTGGCGCAGGTCAGGAAGGGGCTTGATATGGAACCTGCTCACCACATCCGCCTGGGCGTCAACATCGACCACGTCGCCACGCTGCGGCAGGCGCGGCGCACCGCGTACCCGAGCCTGGTCGATGCCGTGGCCGCCTGCGAGCGCGGCGGCGCCGAAGGGATCACCATCCACCTGCGCGAGGACCGCCGGCACATCCAGGATGCCGACGTCCGCCTGCTGCGCACGCGCATCGGCACGCGCCTGAACCTGGAGATGGCCAGCCATCCGGACATCGTGGCCATTGCGCTGGAAGTCAGGCCGGATGAAGTCTGTCTGGTGCCGGAGAAGCGCGAGGAGCTGACCACCGAGGGCGGTCTGGATGTTGCCGGCCAGCGCCGTGAGCTGGCGCCGGTGTGCGAAGCCCTGCGTGCCCGCGGCATTGTCGTGAGCCTGTTCATTGACCCTGACCTGCGCCAGGTGGAGGCGGCGGCGGAGCTGCGCGCGGCGTACATCGAGCTGCACACCGGCACCTACTGCGAGCGCTCCGGCGCGGCGGCGGCCGTGGAGCTCGAGCGGCTGCGCACGGCGGCGCAGCGCGCGCACGAGCTCGGCATCCGCGTGAATGCCGGGCATGGTCTGACCTTGGACAACGTGGCCCCCGTGTGCGCGCTTCCCTGGATGGACACGCTGAACATCGGCCACAGCATCGTCTGCCACGCGGTGTTCGCGGGGCTGGAAAACGCCACACGGGCCATGGTGCAGCAGATTTCCCGTGCCGGGACGTCTGCTTGGGAAGATGGCCCTACAGGCAGGTGACCCTTGCGTTTTCTTTTTAGCGAGCAGGTGCGGGCGTGGGATCGTTGCGCCATGGCGGAGCGCGGGATTCCCGGCCTGACGCTCATGAACCGCGCCGGGGCCGCGGTGGCGCGCGTGGCTGCCCGGCTGGCCGCCGTGCGCGGCGAGTGGCGCGTCCTGCTGGTCGCCGGCAGGGGTAACAACGGCGGCGACGCCTTTGCGGCTGCCCGCTGCCTGCACGAAGACGGGCTCCGCGTGGCCGTGCACATGACTTGTGCTCCGGAAATCCTGCGCGGCGACGCGCGCGCGGCATGGGCGCAGATGCAGCAGGCCGGCGTCGCGTTTCACGTGCGGGCGGATGAGCAGGCGTGGCAGGCGGCCGGCGAAGCCGCGCTGCCGCGCAGCGGCGTGATCGTGGACGGCCTCCTGGGCACGGGGAGTGAAGGGGCGCCGCGCGGCGTCGTGGCCGCCGCCATCCGCTGGATCGAGCAGGCCCGCCGCGGCTGCGTTGTGGTGGCCATTGATCTCCCTTCCGGCCTGAACGCCGACAGCGGGGAGCCGGCCGACCCGGTCGTCCGCGCCGATGTCACGGTTTGCCTGGCAGCGCCAAAATGCGGCTTTGCCAGTCCACAGGCGCTGGAATTTCTCGGCCACGTGGAGGTTATGGACATTGGCCTGCCTGCGGATCTGCTGCCGGCGACGGATCCCGGGCAGCCTTCACCGGAGGCTGCGCCGCTCCGGTCCATTGGCGCTCCGGTGCTGGCCCATCTTCTGCCGCCCCGTCGGCGGGATGCGCACAAGGGAAGCTTCGGTCAGGTGCTGGTGATTGGCGGCTCGCACGGGCTGGGCGGCGCGCCGGCGCTGGCCGCCATGGGCGCCATTCGCGCCGGCGCCGGGCTGGTTTCCGCGGCCGTACCGCAGGACAGCCTGGCCATACTGGCGGCGCTGGCGCCTGCGGCCATGGCGCACCGGATTGCGCTCCGGCAGGGCGCCATGACGCCGGCCACGCTGGCGGCCGGGATCCGCGCGCCATCCGGCTTTGACGTGGTGCTCGCCGGCCCGGGGATGTCGCCTGGCGCCGGGACCGCGCGGATCGTGGATGATCTGCTGCAGGGTCCTGCGCGCCGTTTGGTGCTCGATGCCGACGCGCTGAATGTGCTGGCCGGATGCGCGGAGCGGCTGCGGCGCACCGCCAATGCCCCTTCGGTGATCATCACGCCTCACCCCGGAGAGGCGGCGCGGCTGCTGGGCCTTGCTGTGGCCGCGGTCCAGGCTGACCGCGTGCAGGCGGCCCGGCTGCTGGCGGCGCGCAGCGGTGCCGTCGTTGTGCTGAAGGGCGCCGGGACGCTGGTTGTCTCGCCGGAGGGCGCGGTGCACCTGAACCTGACCGGCAACCCGGGGATGGCCACTGGCGGCGCCGGCGATGTGCTGGGCGGGATGATTGCCGGCCTGTGGGCGCAGGGGCTTGCGCCGCTGGACGCGGCGCGGCTGGCTGTCTACCTGCACGGCACGGCGGGCGACCTGGCCGCATGGCAGGCGGGAGAACCGTCCCTTGCCGCCGAAGATCTTGGCCGCGCCCTTGGCCCGGCGTTTCGCTGGCTGGAATCGATGAGCTGAGCCGCAAGGCTACATGGCGCAGATTGTTTTGGCTGCTTATGTCACGACTGAACTTTTCCATCGCCGCCGAGGCCGCCGGTTCCGGAGCCCGGGCCGCCGCTTTCGAGACCCTGCACGGCCGGGTGCAAACACCGGTCTTCATGCCCGTGGGCACGCAGGCAACGGTCAAGTGCCAGAACGTGGACACGCTGCGCGAATCCGGATCCACGGTGCTGCTGGCCAACACGTACCACCTGATGCTCCGCCCCGGCACCGAGGTGTTCCAGGCTTTTGGCGGCATTCACCGCTTCATGAACTGGGACCGGCCGGTGCTGACAGACTCCGGCGGCTACCAGATTTTTTCGCTGCCGCACGCCTGCCGGATGAGCGAAAAGGGGGCGCTGTTTCAGAGCTACATTGACGGCCGCTGGTTCCTGCTCTCTCCGGAGACGAGCCTGGCCATGCAGAAGGCCATCGGCAGCGACATCATGATGGTGCTCGACCAGTGCATCCCGTCGACCGCGTCACGGCCCGAGGCCGAGGCCGCCATGGAGCTCACGCACCGCTGGGCGCTGCGGAGCCTCGCGGCGCGCGGCGATTCGCCGCAGGCGCTGTTCGGCATCGTGCAGGGCGCGGCCTTCCCGGACCTGCGCGCCGCGAGCGCGGCGTACATCACCAGCCTGCCGTTCGACGGCTTTGCCGTGGGCGGGCTGGCCGTGGGCGAGACCAAGGAGCAGCGCGAGGACCTCACCGAGGCTGCCACCGCGCTGCTGCCGCGCGACCGGCCGCGCTACCTGATGGGCGTGGGCACGCCCGTGGACATCCTCGAGGCCGTGCATCGCGGCGTGGACATGTTCGACTGCATCATCCCGACCTCGCTGGCGCAGCGCGGCACCGCCTACACGTCTGAGGGGCGCCTGCACATGCGGCGCGGCCTGTACCGGCTGCAGGACCGGCCGCTCGACCCGGCCTGCACGTGCCCGACCTGCCGCCTGTACACGCGGGCCTACGTGCAGCATCTGATCAAGGCCGGGGAGACGCTCGGGTGGCATCTGCTGGGGCAGCACAACCTCTATTTCTACCATCGCATGATGCAGGAAATCCGCGCCGCCGTGGTGGACGGAAGCTTCCCCGGGTATTACGGCGAAAAGCGCGAGTCCTGGGCGCGTGTGGATGGCGACGATGCCGCGACCGTGCACCCCAAGCCGCGTCTGCCGCGTCGCATGCTGCTCGGCGACTACGAGGTGCTGACCGCGCCGCAGGGGTTTTCCAGCATCCGCCAGAACAGCTCCGGCGAGGTCATGCACTCGGTCAGCAACCCGGTCGAGGAGGCGCGCCTGCTCTACATCGAGCAGTCGCACCTGGGCGCGCGGCTGCGCGCGACCGATGCGCCGGAGCTGGTCATCTGGGATGTCGGCCTGGGCGCAGCCACCAATGCCATGGCTGCGCTGCGCTGCTGGGAGGAGGCGCTGCTCACGCACACCAGCGGCCCGGTGCGGCCGCTGCGCATCGTCAGCTTCGAGCGCGACCTGAACCCGCTGCGGCTGGCCATCCGGCACTCGGCGCGTTTCCCGCACCTGCACCATGCGGCGCCCAGCGCCCTGCTCCGTGGCGCGCACTGGGAACATCCTTCGGGCCGGCTGCGCTGGACGCTGCTGGAGGGCGATTTTCTGGCGCAGATGGCGGCGGCGCCCCGGCCGGACCTGATCTTCTACGATCCGTTCTCGTTCAAGACCGACGGTCCGCTCTGGACGCCCGGAACCTTTGCGCGGATCGCTGACGCCACGGCCCGGGGCGCGACGGCCTTCTATACGTACTCCACGTCCACGGCCATTCGCGCCGCGCTGCTCTGGGCCGGATTTTATGTGGCCCGCGGCGTGCCGATCGGACCCAAGGCCGAGACCACCGCGGCCTGCACGCACCCCGGCTGCCTGCACGTGGCCGGCTATCCGGCGCTGCCGCTGCTGGACCGCCACTGGCTGGAGCGCTGGGAGCGCAGCGGCGCAAAATTCCCCGCCGGCGTGGCGCCGGAAGCCCAGGCCGCATTCGAGGCGCGGATCCGCTCGCATCCGCAGTTTGCCGATGCGGGGGCAGGGGATGCCGGCCGCGCGCATGCCGCCGCCGGGATGAAAGGCTATTCGTGATGGAAATGTTCCGTGCCATTCTTCTCTCCACGTGGCAGGTGCTGGTCCTGATGTCGCCGTACCTGCTTCTCGGGTTTGCCATGGCCGGGGCGTTTTCCGTGCTGCTCTCGCCGGACTGGGTGCGGCGGCACATGGGCGGGAGCGGCCTGTGGCAGGTGGTCAAGGCCGCGCTGGTGGGCGTGCCGCTGCCGCTCTGCTCATGCGGCGTGCTGCCGGTGGCCCTGTCATTGCGGCAGCAGGGCGCGGGGCGCGGCGCGGTCGCCAGCTTTCTGGCCTCGACGCCGCAGACCGGCGTGGACAGCATCCTGGCCACCTATGCCGTGCTGGGCCCGGTGGTGACCCTTTTCCGCGTGGCGGCGGCGTTTGTGTCTGGCGTGCTGGCCGGCGGACTTGTCGCCGCCGCCTATCCCCGCGACACGCTGGAGCCGGCAGCGGCGGAATCCGGCAAGGCTGGCTGCTCCGCCCGCGGTTCTGCTTGGCGGCGCATGCTGCGCCTCGGGTTTGTGACGCTGCCGCGCGACATCGCGCGCCCGCTGCTGCTGGGCGTGCTGGTGTCCGGGGTGCTGACCGCACTGGTTCCGCCCGGTTTCTTCCAGGGGCACCTGCCTCCGGGGTGGCAGGGGTATGGCCTGGCGCTCCTGGTCGGGATTCCGCTGTATGTCTGCTCCACCGCTTCCATCCCGCTGGCCGCATCCTTTGTCTACATGGGGGCCTCGCCGGGCGCAGCCATGGTGTTCCTGATTGCCGGCCCCGCCACGAATGCCGCCATGCTGGCGGCGATGTGGAGCCGGATCGGCAAGGCGGGCACGTGCCTGTACCTGCTGGCGATCGTTGTCACGGCGGTTGTGTCGGGCTGGCTGCTGGATGCTTTTTTTCCGGCAGTCCTGGCGGCGGTGCCGGCGCTGCGCGACCAGTGCTCGGCCTGCGCCTCGGAAGGGTGGGGTGTCGCGGCAGCCATTGTCCTGCTGCTCCTGCTTGCCCCCGGAGTCCTGCCGAAACGGGACGAGGAAGCCGCGTAAACCTGCGCGTTGACTTCAGGCAACGAGGGATGGGATACTTCCACCCGTTGTCCGGCGCCGGGCAGTGCGGTCCGGTTCCGGCCCTGCCCTCCGTGTCATGGGGAGATTTTCCGTGCGTGTTGCTGTCATCTATCCGCCGCTACCCTCCAGCAAGGGGGTGCCGCTCCTCTCGCAGAACCGCCAGTTCCAATGGTTCCACACGCCGACCTACATCTTTCCGGTTGTGCCGGCGCTGGCGGCAACCATGGCGCGCGACGCCGGCCACGACGTGGCCTGGCTGGACGGCATTGCCTCGGAGTGGACGCCCGCGGAATTCGACGCGCGCGTGCAGGCGTTCAACCCGGACCTCGTCATCCTGGAAACCAAGACGCCGGTGGTCAAGACCCACTGGGAGTTCGTCCGCGCATTCAAGAGCCGCCGCCCCGACACGCGCGTCGTGATGGTTGGCGACCACGTGACGGCGCTCCCCGCCGAGACCTTTGCCAGCTGCCCGGTGGATTACATCCTCACCGGCGGCAACTACGACTTCCTGCTGCGCAACCTCCTGGCGCACCTGACGCGCGGCGACGTGCTGGAGCCCGGCATCTACTGGCGCGACAGCCAGGAGATCCGCAACAGCGGCGCCTTCCGGCTGGACCATGATCTCAAGACGCAGCCGTGGATCGACCGCGACCTCACCTGCTGGCGCCTCTATGCCGAGAAGAACGGCAACTACCGCCGCACGCCCGGCACCTACATCATGTCCGGCCGCGACTGCTGGCACGGCAAGTGCACCTTCTGCTCCTGGACCACGCTTTACCCGGCCTACCGGACGCGCGACCCGATCGACGTCGTGAACGAAATCGGCAACCTGATCGAAACACACGGCGTGCGCGAGATCATGGACGACGCCGGCAGCCTCCCCGTGGGCGCCTGGCTGGAAACGTTCTGCCACGAGATGATCGCGCGCGGCTACCACAAGCGCGTGCGCATCGACTGCAACATGCGCTTCGGACGCCTCACCGCCGCCGATTACCGCCTGATGCGGCAGGCTGGTTTCCGCCTGGTTTTGTTTGGCCTGGAGTCCGCCAACCAGTCCACGCTCGACCGCCTGGTCAAGGGCGTGCAGGTCGAGCAGATCCGCGAGGGGGCCCACGCGGCCGCGCGCGCCGGGCTGGATGTGCACGTCACCGTCATGTTCGGCTACCCGTGGGAAGGCGAGGCCGAGGTGCGCAACACCATCGAGCTGGCGCGGACGCTCCTGCGCAAGGGAGACGCCTACACGCTGCAGGTCACGCGGGTGGTGCCATA
This sequence comes from bacterium, assembly GCA_037144015.1. GTDB lineage: Bacteria > Verrucomicrobiota > Kiritimatiellia > RFP12 > CAIWXQ01 > CAIWXQ01. The sequence continues at coordinate 2,126 of JBAWXQ010000106.1, read as the reverse complement.
CCCCGGCACGCCGCTCTTCCGCGAGCTCGACGCCCAGGGATTGCTGCTGACCCGCGACTGGGACGAGTACGACATGCGCACGACCGTGATGCGCTGCCCGCTGCCCGAGGAGTTCATCAAGGGGGCGGTGCGCCAGGTCTACCGGGCGTTCCTCCACCCCGAGACCATTGTGCGCCGCCTCTTCAGCACGCGCAACCCGGTTGCGGATTTCATGTTTTACTGGCGCGGCTTCCGCTCGCTGGTCGGACACCTGCGCGATTTTACCTGATCACGTAGCCCAAGGCAGGCGTCAGCCCGCAACCCAATGAATGAACAAATCAAGGACACCGAGAGCACAGAGAGAAACAGAGACCACAGAGAAATTCCTGACTGTGGCCGGTGAGCCGGCCGCAGTCAGGAATTTCTCTCTGTGCTCTCTTTCTTTCTCTGTGGCCTCTGTGTCCGTCCACTTGCCAGCCACCTGTCGTCAAAAGGAAACGGACATGCCCACCTACACGATGCGAGCCACCGCCACCCCCCCCGCGCTCGACGGCGCGTTTGACGCCGGCGCATGGGCCGGCGCGGAAGAGGGGCGGGTCACGCTCTTCAACGAAAAGGGGAGCGACCACCGGCCCGATGTCCGCTTCCGCCTGCTGCATGACCACGCCGGCATCTATGTCAAATTCGAGGTCCGGGACCGCTACGTGCGCTCCGTGCAGACCGCCTACCAGGGGTCGGTGTGCACGGACAGCTGCGCGGAGTTCTTTGTGCAGCCCAAGGCGGGCAAGGGGTACTTCAACTTCGAGGTCAATGCCGGCGGCACGCTGCTGCTGTTCTACATTGAAGATGCCTCGCGCGCGCCGGGCGGCTTTGCCAAGTACCAGGAAGTTTCGGAAGAGTGGGGGCACAAGGTCCGAATCTGGCACTCGCTGCCGGCCGTCGTCGAGCCGGAGATCACGGCGCCCGTCACGTGGGGAATCGGCTACCACGTGCCCGTGGCGCTCTTCGAGGCTTACACCGGCCCGCTCGGCAGGCTCTCCGGGCAGGCCTGGCGCGCGAACTTCTACAAGTGCGCCGACAAAACCTCGCACCCGCACTGGGGAAGCTGGGCCCCGCTGACGTCCCTGAACTTCCACCTGCCGGAGTGCTTCGGAGATCTGGCGATTGAATAGGGACAAAAAGGAAACAGCACATGGCCACCCCTCTTGACGACCGCCCCGGCTGGGACACCTACTTCATGGACATCGCGGCGGTGGTCTCGCGCCGCGGCAACTGCAGCCGCCGCAAGGTGGCGGCCGTGGTGGTGGCCGACCACCGCATCATCTCCACCGGCTACAACGGCACGCCGCGCGGCGTGCGCAACTGCTGCGACGGCGGGTGCGAGCGCTGCGCCAGCAATGTGCCGTCCGGCACGGACCTCACCACCTGCATCTGCTGCCACGCCGAGGAGAACGCCATTACGCAGGCCGCCTACCACGGCATCCGCCTGCGCGGCGCCACCATGTACGTCACCATCAGCCCCTGCCTTACCTGCGCCAAGATGATCATCAACGCCGGCATCGCCGAGGTGATCTACGGCGGCGACTACGCCTTCAACGAGCAGACGCGCAAGCTCCTGGCCGAGGCCGGCGTGAAATGCCGTAAATACGAGCCCGCCTGAAATTCGCGTGCCGCGAATTTCATTTCTGAGGACGGCAACAACACAGGGCAGCATGCGGATTCTTCTGACAGGGGCTACGGGGCGGCTCGGCAGCGTGGTCTGCCGGCAATTGGTCGAACACGGCAACGACGTCGTGGCGGCGGATGCACTGTACCGCTCCGACCTGCCGGTGCGGCTGCACGTCGTGAGCCTCCTCGACCGGATGGCGGTCTATCCGCTGGTGGCGGGGTGCCAGGCGGTGGTGCATCTCGCCAACCATCCGGACATGAACCGCGGGCTGATGCCGCAGGTGGTTTATGCGGAGAATGTGACGACGGATGCCAACGTCTTTCAGGCGGCCATGGATGCCGGCGTGCGGCAGATTGTGTTCAGCAGCTCCGTGCAGGTCACGAGCGGCGCCCGCTACGGGGCCGATGATGTCGTCAAACCATCCTGCATGGCCTATCTCCCGGGCGACGGCGCCCTGCCGCCCGTCTGTCCCAACCTC
>JBAWXQ010000105.1:0-9065 GCA_037144015.1 bacterium | reverse complement strand
CACGAGGAGAGCCTGGAGAAGACGCTGGAGACCGCGGAAGGCGCGCCGGTCATCCGCATGGTCAACATGATCATGATCGAGGCGCTGCGCACCAAGGCCAGCGACATTCACATCGAGGCGCAGGAAAAGACCTCGCGCCTGCGCTATCGCATCGACGGCACGCTGGTGGAACGGCCCAGCCCGCCCAAGGCCTACCACAACGCCATCGTCTCGCGCATCAAGATCATGTCCGACCTGGACATTGCCGAGCGCCGCGTGCCGCAGGACGGCCGCTTCAAGATCAAGGCGTTCGGCCGGGAAGTGGACATCCGCGTGAGCATCCTCCCCACGGTGTTCGGCGAAAAAGTGGTGATGCGTACGCTCGACAAGCAGAACCTGGCGCCCGGCCTCGGCTCGCTGGGCCTGGACGAGTTTGCCTACAAGGCCATGCAGTATGCCATCGAGCAGCCGCACGGCGTGCTGCTGGTGACCGGCCCCACCGGCAGCGGCAAGACCACGACGCTGTATTCCTGCATGCAGGACCTGAACAAGCCGGACGTGAACATCGTCACGGCCGAAGACCCGGTGGAATACCAGATCGCCGGGATCAACCAGGTGCACGTGAACACGCAGGTGGGGCTCTCCTTCGCCTCCGTGCTGCGCTCCGTGCTGCGGCAGGACCCGGACATCATCCTCGTCGGCGAAATCCGCGACGGCGAGACCGCAGACATTGCGGTCAAGGCCGCCCTCACCGGTCACCTCGTGCTCAGCACGCTGCACACCAATGATGCCGCCGGCGTGATCGCCCGCCTGGTTGACATGGGCGTGCCGCCGTTCATGATCGGCTCCTCGCTGATCCTCGCGCAGGCGCAGCGCCTCTACCGCAAGCTGTGCACCGCCTGCAAGAAGGAGGCGGCGGTCCCCGCGGACGTGCTCGCGATCAACCACATCGACCCGGCTTTCTTCGGCGACAAGCCGATCTTCTTTCCCGCCGGCTGCCCGCGCTGCAACGGCACCGGCTACAAAGGACGCGGCGCCATCATGGAGGTTCTGACCGTGAACGATGCCATCCGCGATGCCATCGTGCACGGCATGACCACCACCGACCTGCGTACGCTGGCCGTCAAGAACGGCATGATTTCGCTGAAGGAAGTGGGACTGATGAAGGTGCGCGACGGCATCACGTCGCTCACCGGCGCGCTGGAAGTAACCGGCGGCGAATGAGATCGAAAGGAGCCTCCCCATGCCTGTTGTCAGCAAGAGCGCGGGATCGTCCGCATCATCCGCCCGCTCATCCGGCGCCGCGCCGCGTCCGGCCGCATCCCAGGCGCGCCCTTCCGGCGGCGGCGTGGCCGGCCGCGGCGGGGCGGTGCATGGCGCCAAGAAGATCGTCAACAAGGAGCTGGGGCCGTTTACGCGCCAGATTTCCAGCATGATGACGTCGGGCATGTCGCTGGTGGCGTCCCTGTCGGCGCTGCACGACCAGGCCGAATCGCCCGCCTTCCGCGTGGTGCTGGGCGAGTTGCTGGCCACGATCGAGGGCGGAGCCCCGTTCTCCGACGCCCTCTCCCGGTATCCGCAGGTCTTCGACAGCCTCTACATCAACATGGTCCGCGCCGGTGAGCGCAGCGGCGAATTTGCGCCGACGCTGAAGCGCCTGGCCATGATGCTCGAGTCCAGCGCCAAGCTGAAGCGCAAGGTCAAGGGCGCCATGACCTACCCGGTGGTGGTCATGACCATGGCGCTGACCATCGCCTTCGGCATCATCACCTTTGTGGTGCCGGTCTTTGCCGGCATGTACGCGGACTTCGGCGGCAAGCTGCCGCTGCCGACACAGGTGCTGCTCAACATCAGCAACGGCATCCGCGACTACATCGCCTACATCATCCCCAGCGCCGTGGTGGCCCTCTTCCTGTTCCGCCGGTGGGCCAAGACGTCCAAGGGCGAGTGGGCGATCCATGCCAGGCTGCTCAAGATGCCGGTGATCGGCCTCCTGACGCAGAAGGTGGCTGTGGCGCGCTTCACGCGGCTGCTGGCGCAAATGCTGCGCAGCGGCGTGCCGATCCTGGAGGCCCTGGAGCTCGTGGCCAAAGCCACCGGCAACCGGGTGATCGAACACGCGATCCTCGAGGCCCGCCGGTCCGTGGAGCAGGGCGGGACCATCACCAGCGGCCTGCAGGACAAGGCCTGCCTGCCCAAGCTGATGATCCGCATGGTGGAGGCCGGCGAGAAGAGCGGCCGCCTGGACGAAATGCTCGACAACATCGCCGACACCTACGATGACGAGGTGGAGACCATGCTGGCGGCGCTGACATCCCTGATGGAGCCGCTGCTGATGGTCTTCCTGGGGGTTGTCATCGGCGGCATTGTGGTCGCGCTGTTCATGCCGCTCTTCAAGATGGGCGAACTCGTCAGCGCCCACTAGCAGCCGGGTCGGACTTGGGTTTGAGAAGGCACAAACTGTTTGCCGACCCGGCTGCTAGTTTCGCCACCCGCTGGCAGCGGGTGGCGAAAACTCAGCTACAGACAGAAAAATTGTGGCGGCTGCTCTTTTGGCTGCGGATTGCCGCAGATTTTTTTCATCTGGAAACCAGGAAAGCCGGAAGCCCCCAATCTGCCACCATGAAGGAATTTCTGTGTGTGGGCGAAGAAAAGACCACAGTCTAAAACTAGCAGCCGGGTCGGCACAAAGTTTGTGAAGGTACAACGCTACGACCGACAGGCTGCTAGCAGGGCATCCTTCTGCGCCTGCTTTCCCCGCAGTCCGCGCTCGACAAAGATCGCCTCACCAGTGGCCGGGTCGCAGCCGGTCCAGTACATGGCCGTGGCCCAGGTGGACGGCGTGGGCGTGAACACCTGCACCTGCTCCGGCGCCAGCCGCAGCTCCCGCGTGGCAAACTGCCGCAGCCGCTGCATCTGCTCCTCCGTGCACCCCGGGTGCGCGGCAATGAAGTAATAGGTCAGGAACTGCTTTAGCCCGTGGCGCGCGCTGGCTTCCTCGAACCGCGCGCGGAACGCCAGCAGCTTCGCCACGCCCGGCTTACCCATCAGCCGCAGCACTGCCTCCTCGCTGTGCTCAGGCGCGAGCTTGAGCTGCCCGGAGACGTGGTGGGCGACCAGCTCGTCCAGGTACTCCTGCCCGTGCGCGCGGTCCGCCAGCACCAGGTCGTGCCGCAGGCCGGAGGCGACAAAGGCCTTGCGCACGCCGGGCAGCGCGCGCAGCCGGCGCAGCAGCGCGGTCTGCGCGCGGTGGTCCACCGGCAGGCGGGGGCAGATCTCCGGGGTGAGGCAGCGGCGGTTGGGGCAGGCGCCGCACGTGGCCATTTGTGCACAGGCGATGCCGTACATGTTGGCGGTCGGTCCGCCGACATCGGCAATAATGCCGCGGAACTTCGGGTGCCGCGCGAATCGCCCGGCCTCGGCCACGATCGCATCCGCGCTGCGCGACACCACGCGCCGCCCCTGGTGCATGGCAATGGCGCAGAACGCACATTCGCCGTAGCAGCCGCGGTGCGTGGTGATCGAGAAGCGGATGGTGTCCAGCGCCCGCACCGCGCCGCGCGCCGCATCGTGCGGGTGCACGTCGAGCTCAAACGGCAGGGCGTGGATGCGGTCCAGTCCGGCCGTGTCGGGCGGCAGGGCCGGGGGCTGGTGCACGAGCCAGCGCAGGTCGTGCTGCTGCGCCAGCGGCCGCGCCGTGACCGGGTCCTGGTTCGCGGCAAAGAGCCGGAACATCTCCAGAAAGGCGTGCCGCATTTCTGCTTGTGCGGCTGCGGACGCGGGCATGCCCGGCGCAGGCTGGCCTGCGGCGGCCGCGGCCGGCGGCTGCGGTGCCGAGACGTCGGCAAACGAAGGCAGCACGATGGCGTCCGGCGGCGGTGTGCTGGCGGCATAACAGAGGCCGCGAAGATCCCGCCAGTCGCGGCCGTCACGCAGCCGGCCCGCCAGCTCCAGCACGGTCTGCTCGGCCATGCCGTAGACGAGGATGTCGGCCTTGGCGTCGAAGAGGATCGACTTGCGGATGCGGTCGGACCAGAAGTCGTAGTGCGCGATGCGGCGCAGGCTGGCCTCGATGCCGCCCAGCACGACCGGCGCGCAGGGGCGGAACGCGCGGCGGATCAGGTTGGCGTAGATGATGCTGGCGCGGTCCGGCCGGCGGTTGTTCTGTCCGCCGGGGGTGAAGTCGTCCTCGCGCCGCTTGCGGCCGGTGGCCGTGTAGTTGGCCACCATCGAGTCCACGCAGCCGGCCGTGACGCCCCAGAAGAGGCGCGGCGCGCCCAGGCGGGAGATGTCGGCCGGGTCCTGCGTGTCCGGCTGCGCGATGATGCCGACGCGGAAGCCGGCCCCTTCGAGCACGCGTCCGACCAGGGCCGCGCCCGCAAACGGGCTGTCGATGTACGCGTCGCCAGTGACGAGGATCACGTCCAGTGCGTCCCACCCGCGCGCCTGCAGTTCCGCCGGTGTGGAGGGGAGATACATGCCGCGATTGTGCTGGGCGCAGCCGAGGATGGCAAGGCGGGAGTCGCCACTATCTGTTGCGGGATGCGCGGGCGCCGGTTACTATCCGCAGTCATGAGTGAGCCTGAGACGACCCCGCCCCGCCCGCCTGACGCACCCACCGGCTCCGCCGGCCGGGCGAAACCTGCCGGCCGCGGCCTCAGCCTTCTCTCCGGCGGACTGGACAGCACGCTGGCGATCTGCGTGCTGCGGGCGCAGGGGCTGCACGTGGAGGCGGTGGTGTTTGAGAGCCCGTTCTTCAGCAGCCGCAACGCGCGCAAGGCGGCCGAGCAGATCGGCGTCCGCCTGCATGTGCTGGATTTCACGGCCGACATCGTGGCGCTGGTGCAGCATCCGCCCCACGGCTTTGGCGGCGCCATGAACCCGTGCATCGACTGCCATGCGGGCATGATCAACCGCGCCGGCGCACAGATGACCGACCTCGGGTTTGACTTCCTCGCCACGGGCGAGGTGCTGAACCAGCGCCCCATGTCGCAGAACCGCCGCTCGCTGCAGATCGTCTCCAGCGACTGCGGCTACGCCGACCGCCTGGTGCGGCCGCTCAGCGCACAGCTGCTGGACCCCACGGAGCCGGAGCGCAGCGGGCTGATCGACCGCTCGCGGCTGCTCGCGCTGAATGGCCGCTCGCGCCAGGCACAGATTGAGCTGGCGCACCAGTACGGCATCCGCGAGTACCCGACGCCCGCCGGCGGCTGCCTGCTGACGGAGAACGGCTTCTGCCGGCGCCTGCAGGATCTGCTGACGCATGAGGGCGTGGCCGAACGCCGCCTGCTGTTTCTGCTGCGGACCGGGCGGCACCTGCGCCTGCCGGGCGGCACCAAGTGCATTGTCGGCCGCAACCACGCGGACAACGAGACGCTGGAGGCTGGCGCCACGCCGGCCGATGTGCTGGTCCAGCCAGTGAATGTGCCCGGTCCCACGCTGCTGCTGCCGGGGCGCGCCCCGGCGGAGGATGTGGAACTGGCCTGCGGCGTCTGCGCAGGTTATGCGGACAAGCGCGGCGATGCGGCCGTCACGCGGGTGCGCGTGGCACGCGGCGCCCAGGCGGAGGAGCGCGACGCCTTTCCGCTGCCGCGGAGCGCCTTCGAGGGGTGGATCCTCTAGCAGCCTGGCCGGCACAAGGTTTGTGGAGGCACAAACCGTCTGCCGGCCAGGCTGCTAGTTGGGCCACCCGCTGTTGGCGGGTGGCGAAGACTCAATTACGTAAGGCGGGCGTCAGCCCGCAACCCGCCGTAAACGGACAGGCCCATGGCACCAAAACCAGAAATTTAGCTGTTTTGCCAGACCTTTGGCATCTACTTGCACGCAGATCTGTCGCTTGGCGGCGGGTTTCCAAAACTAGCAGCTTGGTCGGCACAAAGGTTGTGAAGCGCAGAGGCTAAGTCCGACAAGCTGCTAGCGGGTGGCGAAGGTTCATAACACGCATGACACCTGAAGAACACACATCACGCTGGACCCGTTGCCGGGAGTGCTTCCGACGGCATCGCAGCATGACCGGGATGCTGGGCATGGTCATCCTTGTGGGCATGGGTGAGCACATGGCGGAACGATTTCTGCCGCTCTACCTGCAGGAGTTGACGAGCAACGCCTCGCTGGCGGTCCTGTCCATCGGGCTGCTGGCCGGCATGGATGATCTGCTCTCCGCGCTCTACTCGTTTCCCGGCGGCTACCTGAGCGACCGGCTCGGAACCAAGCGCGCGCTGCTGATCTTCAACGCGCTTTCCATGGTCGGGTTCCTGGTCGTGATCGTTGTGCCGGCCTGGTGGGCGGTCCTGCTGGGCGCCGTCTTCTTTATCTCGTGGTCCGCCATCTCGCTCCCCGCGACCATGGACCTGGTGGCCCGGGCGGTGCCGAAGAACAAGCGCGCCATGGGCGTTTCTGTGCTGGCGCTGGTGCGGCGCGTCCCCAAGATGCTGGGGCCGGTGCTGGGCGGCGTTTGCATTGCGCTGTGGGGCGTCCGGGGCGGCGTGCGCGCCGCGTTCATGGTGGCGCTCGGGCTTGCCCTGCTGGCGGCCGTGGCGCAGCAGCTGCTCATCGAGGACGATTCCGGGGAGAAGAAAACGGCGGAGGCGAACCCGCTGCGCCTCTGGGGCGAGATGCCGGCCAGCCTGCGCAGCCTCCTGTTCTCCGACATCCTGATCCGCTTCTGCGAGCGCATTCCGGACGCCTTTGTGGTGGTGTGGGTCACGCGCACCATCGCGCACCCCGCGTCCGAGCTGACCTTCGGCTGGCTCTCGGCCATCGAGAACATCACCGCGGTGCTGGTCTACGTGCCGGTCGCCTACATGGCCGACCGCTTCGGCAAGAAGCCGTTCGTGCTGATCACCTTCGCCTTCTTCACCCTTTTCCCGCTGGCGCTGCTCCAGGCACAGTCCATCTGGTTGCTTCTGCCGGTCTTTGTCCTGCGCGGCCTCAAGGAGTTCGGCGAGCCCACGCGCAAGGCGCTGATCATGGACCTGGCACCCGAGGGGCGCAAGGCCGCCATGTTCGGCCTCTACTATCTGGTGCGCGACGTCATCGTGGCGTTTGCCGCGTTCGGCGGCGCGCTGCTGTGGCGGGTGTCGCCGGAACTGAACCTGCTGGTAGCCTTCGGCTTCGGCGTGCTGGGCACGATCTGGTTCGCCCTGCGCGGACGGGATGTGTAATCATGGTGCGAAGGAAAAATGGAGCTTCCGGCTTATGAAGTACATGCTGCCCGACGATGAGCGGGCCTATCTGCGCGGCCTGGCCAAGCGCCGGGCCGTCGAGATTGCCCGCCGCGAGATTGCCCGGTTCTACGACTAGGTTTCTGCGGGTTGCGAACATTCTGCATTTGCCCCTTTCCCTCAACAGCCGGGATGGAATATTCTCCTTTCTCCCGCGCAACCGGCTTTCGTCCCGCGGGTGAACGAATGGAGCATTATGACTGATCGTACCAACCCGGCCGCAAAGGCCGAATTCGAATCGCTGCTGAATGCGCAGTTTTCGTCCTACCGCAAGGGGTTCAACCCCGGCGCGAAGATGCCCGGCACGGTGCTGCGCATCGGCGCCACGCAGGTGGCGATCGACGTGAACGCCAAGCGCGAAGGGATGATCGACATCGCCGAGTTCCGCGATGCGGAAGGCCAGGTGGCGCTGAAGCCGGGCGATGTGCTGGACGTGACCTTTGTTGGGCAGAAGGACGGCGCGTTTGCGTTCACGACCCGTATCGGCGGCGGCAGCATGGGAGCCTCCAACAGCACGCTCGCCGCCGCGCATGCCGGCGGCCTGGCGCTGGAAGGGGTCGTGAAGTCCGAGATCAACGGCGGCTACGAGGTGCAGATCGCCGGACAGCGCGCCTTCTGCCCCTATTCGCAGATCAGCATCTTCAAGCAGGAAGGCGCGGTGTACATCGGTCAGAAGTTCCTGTTTCAGGTGGCGGAGTACGATCCCGAGAACCGCAACGTGGTCGTCAGCCGCCGTGCGCTGCTGGAAAAGGAGCGCGAAGCCCAGCGCGAGGCGCTGCAGGCATCCATCGAGCCCGGCCAGGTGCGCACCGGCAGGGTGTCGCGCCTGACGGAGTTCGGCGTGTTCGTGGACCTCGGCGGCATGGATGGGCTGATTCCGCTGAAGGAACTGGCCTGGCGGCGCGACGTGAAGCCGGAGGACGTCGTGAAGCCGGGCGACACCGTGCAGGTGCTGGTGCGTGAAACCGACTGGGAGCGCGGCCGCATCTCGCTCAGCCTGCGCGGCGCGCAGGCGGATCCATGGGATGAGGTGGTGGCGCGCTATCCGGTCGGCAGCGCGCTGCGCGGCAAGGTCGTGCGCATCGAGCGCTTCGGCGCCTTTGTGGAGATCACGCCCGGCGTGGAGGGGCTGATTCCGATCGGCAAGCTCGGCGGCGGCCGCCGGCTCATGTCCGCGCGCGAGGTGGTCAGCGAAGGCCAGGAGATGGAACTCAAGGTCGAGAGCGTGGACCGCGAGCGCCGCCGCATCAGCCTCTCGCCGATCGACGAGCGGATCCAGTCGCTCAAGCCCGGCGAGCTGGGCGTGGGCTCGGAGGTGGAGGGGATCGTCGAGGGGATCAAGGACTTCGGCGTGTTCGTGCGGCTCTCGGAGAAGCAGACCGGCCTGCTGCACATCAGCGAGACCGACCTTCCCAAGGGCGGCAGCCCGGCGGCCAAGCTCGAACGCGCTTTTGCGCCGGGCAGCAAGATCAAGGTCGTGGTCAAGTCCATCGAGGGCGAGCGCATCAGCCTCACCACGCCGGCCCGGTGGCTGATCAGCCAGGGACGAGCCGATGACGACGGCGCCTCGCTGCTGGATCAGCACCGCCCCTCTGGCAAGGGGCTCGGGTCGATGGGCGACGTGTTCGCAAACCTGAAGCTGTAGAAACTTGCCGCGCGGACACGGAAGCGTTCTGGCGCAATTCGGCTTCGTTAAACGACAAGGTGTCGCCTCGGCGCCCCTACACTACGGGATTGATCACTTCGACGGCTAGGGGTCACGACGGCTAGGGGTCAACGACGGCTAGGGGTCAGGCCTCTAATAGCGACGGCTAGGGGTCAGGCCTTTAATAGGATTCCGCTGAAAAACCCTTACCCGTCTGA
>JBAWXQ010000104.1:0-9279 GCA_037144015.1 bacterium | reverse complement strand
CTGTCGCAGACTCATAATGGAGACGTTGTGAAAGCGGAAGAAAAGATCATGGGGTTCCGGGGCGCCGCACACGCAACGTTTCTGCCAAAATCCGCCTACTTCTTCTCGGCTGCAATCGCGGCTTGCGCCGCGGACAGACGCGCGATCGGCACGCGGTACGGGCTGCACGAAACGTAGCTGAGCCCGGTCTGGAAGCAGAACTTCACCGAGGCCGGATCACCGCCCTGCTCGCCGCAGATGCCGACCTTGAGATCCGGACGCGTGGCGCGCCCCCGGGCGACGGCCATCTGGATCAGCTGGCCCACGCCGTCCTGGTCGATCGTCTGGAACGGATCAGCCGGGAGGATCTTCTTGTCCAGATAATCATTCATGAACCCGCCGATGTCATCGCGGCTGAAGCCGAAGGTCATCTGCGTGAGGTCGTTCGTGCCAAACGAGAAGAACTCCGATTCCTGCGCCATCTGGTCGGCCAGCAGGCAGGCGCGCGGAATCTCGATCATGGTGCCAACCAGGTGCGGGATCTGGCGGACGCCCCTGGCCTTGCAAACCGCGGCATGCACGCCCGCGATCAGCGCCTTCTGGTTCTTCAGCTCGTTCACGTCGCAGGTCACCGGGATCATGATCTCGGGCTTGCACTTCTTGCCGGCCTGGATGATTTCCGCGGCCGCCTCGAAGATGGCGCGCACCTGCATCTCAGTCACTTCCGGGTAGGTGATGCCGAGGCGCACGCCGCGGTGTCCCATCATCGGGTTGTTCTCGTGCAGGGCCTCGCCGCGCTTCTTGATGTCGTCGGCGGAAATGCCCAGGGCCGAGGCCAGCTCGGCCTGCTTCTCAGCGCCCTGCGGCACGAACTCGTGCAGCGGCGGATCGAGCAGGCGGATGGTCACCGGCAGGCCGTCCATGGCTTCCAGCGTGGCCTTGATGTCGCGCTTCACGTAGACGATCAGCTCGTCGAGGGCCTTGCGGCGCTCGTCCGTGGTGGTGCTGAGAATCATCTTGCGCAGCAGGAACAGCGCCGCGTCGCTCCCCTCGCCGTAGAACATGTGCTCGGTGCGGAACAGGCCGATCCCCTCGGCGCCGTAGGCGCGGGCGACCCGGGCGTCGGCCGGCGTGTCGGCGTTGGTGCGCACGCCCATGGTGCGGAACTTGTCGGCCATGGCCATGAACTTCTGGAAGCGCGGGTTCTCGGTGGCGTCGATCATCGGCATGGTGCCGGGATAGACGTGCCCCTTGGACCCGTTGAGCGTGACCACGTCGCCCTCCTTCAGCACCACATCGGTGCCGGAAATCTTGGCGATCTTCGCCTTGGCGTCCACATGCAGCGCGCCGGCGCCGACGATGCAGCACTTGCCCCAGCCGCGAGCCACGAGCGCCGCGTGGGAGGTCATGCCGCCGCGGGCCGTCAGGATGCCGACGGCCGCGCGCATCCCCTCGACGTCCTCGGGGTTGGTCTCTTCGCGCAGCAGGATGCACGTGACGCCCGCGCGGGCGGAGGCGACGGCATCCTCGGCCGTGAAGACCAGCGCGCCGCAGGCGGCGCCCGGGCCGGCCGGGAGGCCCTTGACGAGCGGCTTGGCGTCCTTTTCGAACTTGGGGTCCACGATCGGGTGGAGCAGCTCGTCGAGCTGCTGGGGCTCGACGCGCATCACAGCCTTCTTCTGGTCGATCAGGCGCTCGGCCAGCATGTCCATGGCCATGTTGAGCGCGGCGGTGCCGGTGCGCTTGCCGACGCGGCACTGCAGCATCCAGAGCTTCCCTTCCTGGATGGTGAACTCAATGTCGAGCATGTCGGTGAAGTGCTTCTCGAGCCGCGTGCGGATGGCGTCGAGCTGCTTGTAGGTCGCGGGCATGGCATCCTGCATGCTGCGCAGGTGCTTGTTCTGCTCGTTCTTGGTGTCGTTGTTGATCGGGCTCACGTCGCGGATGCCGGCCACCACGTCCTCGCCCTGGGCGTTGACGAGCCACTCGCCGTAGAACTTGTTGTCGCCCGTGGCCGGGTCGCGCGTGAAGGCCACGCCCGTGGCCGAGCTGTCGCCCATGTTGCCGAAGACCATGGCCTGCACGTTGACTGCCGTGCCCCAGACATCCGGAATCCCCTCGATGCGGCGGTAGGAGATGGCCTTCTTGCCGTTCCAGCTCTTGAACACGGCCGCAATGCCGCCCCACAGCTGGGCCATGGGATCATCCGGGAAATCCTTGCCCAGGTGCTGACGCACGAGCTTCTTGAACTCCGCGGCGAGGAGCTGCAGGTCGTCGGCCTTGAGCTCCGTGTCCGTCTTGCAGCCACGGGCATGCTTGAACTGGTCCAGCGTCTCCTCCATGATCTTGCGGATGCCCTTGCCCTGGGCCGGCTCCAGGCCTTCCGCCTTCTCCATCACCACGTCGGCATACATCATGATCAGGCGGCGGTAGGAGTCCCACACGAAGCGCGGGTTGTTGGTCTTCTTGATCATACCGGGGATCGTGGCCGTGGAGAGGCCGACGTTGAGCACGGTGTCCATCATGCCGGGCATGGACTTGCGGGCGCCGGAGCGACAGGAGACCAGCAGCGGGTTTTCCGGGTCGCCGTACCGCATGCTCATGACCGCCTCGGTCTTGCGCAGGGCGCTGATGACCTGGTCGGCCAGCTCCGCCGGCAGCTTGCAGCCGTTGGCATAGTAGGCGGTGCAGCATTCGGTGCTGACCGTGAACCCGGCCGGGACCGGAATGTTCAGCAGGCACATCTCGGCGAGGTTGGCGCCCTTGCCGCCGAGCAGGTTCTTCATCGTCGCGTTGCCTTCGGTCCGGGCGCCGCCGAAAACATAGACGTACTTCCGGGCCTTCGCGGCACCGACCTTCTTCGCGGGAACGTTCTTCGCCTGGGGCTTCCGGGCCGCAATTTTGCTGGCCACTTTCTTCATCGCCATGGTGCTGCTCCTGGCCGGCCGTTCTCGCTCCATGTGGAAAAAAGAGCCGGCGCGGTGTGTTAACGTTTGGATGGGGGAGTGAAAAAACCCATCTAACGTAACAAACCGGCGCGGCAACAGCAAGCTCTGTCAGAGCTGAATGGTCAAGCCGTCGACGAGCCGCTCGATCGGGCGCAGGCCGCTGTCGATCCGGATCGCGGGAAGCGGCGCGTCCGGCGAACGGATGCCGCGGAAGAGCACGCCGCGCGTGGCCGCCGTGATGTCGCCGGGGTCGGCGCCGAGCCGCCACTTCCAGACCTCCAGCCGCCACGGCTGCGTGCTGGGGCCGTCCAGGGTGGTCCGGGCGGAGCGCGTCAGCAGCAGCAGCGTGTGGCAGGTGGTTTCGTCGGATGGATCCTGCGAGCAGGCCAGCAGCTGCCGGTCGTCGAAGAAGTCCTTCAGATCCCGCAGCCCCTGCTCGATCCGGCTGCGCGCGGCCGGCGTGATGCGGCCGCCCCACCCCACCGCGATCGTGTTGCCCGTCCGCACCGCCGGCACGATGTCGCCGCCGTCGATCCTGATCTGGAACGAGTTCGTGCCGGACCGGCGGATTTCCGCCTCCTGCATGCGGGCTCTTGAAATCAGCGCCAGCTCCGTGCCCGCTCCGGCACCTGCCACGGTGATGCACGCGCGGGGGGACGCGGCCGCGGCGGAAGGCGCCGGACCGAACCGGATGCGCGCGGCGTAGACCACGTCGGTGACGGACTGACCCTCCTGCCCGCGCAGCTTGAACTTGAGCACCAGCTTCTCCGTCCGGTTGCCGGCCGACAGGTAGAACGCCGTGGTGAGCAGGTGCCCGCCCACGATTTCACCACTGCGCAGCGCAACCGACGACTGCAGCTCCAGCGTCGGATAGGGCTCGCCGCTGAGCTCCTTGGCTGTTTTTCCGGCCTCCTTGAACACCCAGGCGCGCTCCATGCGCTGCGTGGCCGGTGTAAAGACGATCTCGGCGATCTCGTCCGCCCCCCACGATCGCACGCGCCTGCCGTCATGCAGACGCACAAGGTCGGCCAGCTCCACCTGCCCCTCCCACGTGCGGCCGTTGGACCAGGTGACGGTGTCGGCGTGCAGGGCGGCGGCCAGCAGGAGGAAAAGCAATAGCGGTCGGACGGTGGACGGTGGACGGCGGACGGCGGTGGGCCCTGCCCGGCCAGGGGCACCCGCGGCCACAGGCTCGCGGACAGCCGGCAGATACGGCGCCGACAGCGCGGCGCCCTCCATGGACATCCATCCCTTGCGGTGGGATCCACTGGAGGGCGGCACGCGGTTGCCGCCGCTATTCACCCCTTGTTTCATAACAGATTCAGCCTCCGCCGCAGCGCCAGTTCGGCCAGCGCAGTCATGAGAACCAGCAGCAGGAACCACGGCCCGTCCGAAACCAGCGAGCGGTTCTCCACGCGTGAAACCGGGCGGAGGATGGAAGCCAGCTGCGCGCCCAGCGTCCCGGCCTGTTCCTCGGGCACGTAGGTGCCGTGGCTGCGCGTGGTCAGGCGCAGCAGGTCCGCATCCTGCCGGGCCAGCCGGCTCCCCTCGTCCGGCAGCGGCGCCACGGTCAACGTCTTGCGGTAGGTTTCCAGCGTCTCGCCGCCGCGCTCAGCCGTGATCTGGAGCGTCCAGAGGCCGCGCGACTCCAGCAGCCACTCCACCTGCCACGCGCCGTTCTCCGGGCCGGCAAGGGTCAGCGGGCGCATGCCCTCGGCGCCGGTCACCGTGGCGCGCAGCCGCACGTCCGCCGCGCCCGGCGTGCGCACCGTGCCGGCGATGCGCTCGCCGGGGCGGAAGGACATCTTGTTCCAGGAGATCTGCAGTACGCGCCCGCCCTCGTCCTGGCCGCAGACCGAGCGCACGGCCTGGCGCCAGAATCGCCGGTAGAAGAGCGCGGAGGCCCCCGGCTCGCGCGCCCAGAGCCACGACGTGTTGGAGGCCATGGCCAGCACGCGCCCCTTGCCGTAGCGATGCTCCAGCGCCAGAGGCGTCTTGCGCCCCCCCGCGCCCGCCTCCAGCAGCACCTCCGCGCCAGGCAGAGGATCCCCCGGCACGTTGACGGATGTTACCACCAGGGCCGCCGGCGCGCGGTTGCTGCCGCCGGAGTCCAGCAGTTCGCGCAGGCCGGCCACGGCCGGGTGCTGTTCGGCCGCTGGCGGCACCGAGACCAGGTACGTCGCGCGCTGCAGCGACGACCCTGTGCCAGCGCAGCGCCACGGCAGCAGCGGCTGCAGCGGCGTCAGGTGATAGCCGCCGCCATCGAAGCTGTCATCTCCTCCGAGCAGAATCACGCCGCCCCCCTGCTCCACAAACTGCAGCACGGCCTTCATCTCGGCCGCGGACCACTCGTGCGAGGGGAACGATCCGAAGATCAGGCAATCGAAGCGCCGCAGCTGTTCGAGGTCGGTCGGGAACCCCCGGGCCAGCTCCGCTTCCCCAATCGCCGCCGCCCCCTCGGGCGGCGACTGCACGGTGTAGCGCTCGCCGGTGCTGCGATAGAGCGCCGTGAAGGTGATGGCCGGGTCGGCGCCAAGCTCCTGGCGCAGCATCTTCAGGTCTGCGCCCAGGCGGCGCGAGAAGTACAGCACGTCGAGCGTCTTGCGCCGCACCTCCACGCGCACCGTGCGCTGGTTGTTGAGGGCGGTCACCTCGCCCGCGGCCGGGTCGATGGCCAGGCGAAACTGCGCCGTGCCCGGCTCGGCGCAGGCGGTCGTGAAGGCCACGCGGCAGCGGCCGTTGCGCAGGTCCGCGGACCGGCGATCCACCGGCACCCACGCGGCATCCTGCAGCCGCAACAACCGCACGCCGACCTGCCCCAGTCCAGCGCGGAACGCCGCCGGGCCGGTGGCGGCAAGGTCTGCCGAAAGGCTGAAGCTGGCCTCTTTCTCCACGACTTCGGGCGCGTCAACCTGCGCCAGGGAGACATCCGGCGCGCGCGACAGGTCATTGCCGACGCCCAGCACCACCAGCGGTGCGGCCGGGAGGCGCGCCGCCTGGATCGGCTCGTCGCCGCCGTCGGTGACCAGCACGATGGCGGCCGTGTCGGGTGTTTCCAGACGCATGGCAACCTCGGTCAGCACCCCGCCCACGTCGGTGCCGGCAGGAATGGCGCCGGGCTTCCGGATGGCGCCGTCGGGAAGCAGTGCGGCGTCGAACAGGCGGGTCTTGATGCTGACGCCGGAAGGGGCGTCGGCGCGCACGCGGTCGATGAGGCGGCGGGCGCGCTCGGCGCGCGTGCCCGCGGCCTCGTCCCGCACATCCATGGACGCCGAGACATCCTGCAGGATCAGGACGCTTCGCGCCTCGGGCTGCGAAACGTCGCGGCGGAGGATCGGATCCAGCAGCGCAATGAACAGCAGCAGAAAGAGCAGGCTGCGCGCCGCCAGAATGGGCCAGACGCGCCGCAGGCCGAACCTTGCCACCAGCCCGCGCCGGGCCCAGAGCGCGGCGCCGGCAAACAGCGCGGCCAGCAACAGCACGGCAACCACCGGCAGGGCCGGGTTCCAGAAGATCTGTGCGAGCAGAAAGGGAGGAGGCAACATGTCGGCTCCACGGCAACGGAGCAACCCGCTACGCCCGTGAGAATATCGGATTCGCGGCTGCCTGTCACGGCCGGGGGACAGACCCGAGACGGCGAGAGTTACGCGCGCGGAAGGCCGGGCGTGTGTTGCCGCGGCAAACGGCGCATGCTACAGCCGGATGTTCTTTCCATCAAGGTCGGCGTCAATGATGTCTGGCGACTGCAGGGCGAATGGCAGGGACAGCGGCACATTCCCCTGCCCGCGTTCCGCGCCAACTACCGGATCCTGCTGGAGCTGGCGGCAGCCGCCGGGCACGCCGTCATCGCCACAGCGTGGATGAAGGCGGTGGGGGCGCTGTAGAACAGAACATCGCCTGATGCAGCAGGTTACACCCATTCTCACACCTCTAGAGGTGTGAGAATTTTAACCTGCACCGAATTCATGCCCGAAAGAAACTGGTTGTCAAAACCAACCTGCAGGAGCAGCTGCCGCGCTACTCGACATCCACGGTTTCGTCGCGCTGGTAGATGGGGAGCTGGCGGTAGGGAACGGCGAAGGCGAGCGTGACCAGGGCGGTCTGGTAGTACGGACAGCCCTGCTCGCCGCGGTCCCAGTGACCATCCGGCGTCTGCCGGGGAATCCAGTAGTCGTACATCCACTTGGAGAAGCGCTGCCACTCCTCGCCACCGATCTGGAAGAGTCCCTGTGCCGTGTAGTACATGCCGTAGAAACAGCGATCCTGCGCGGGAAGCTGCTCGTAGACGTTCATCAGGTAGCGTCCGGCCTTTTTCGTAGCCGGCGTGCCGTGCTGGCCGCACAGCTCGAGACAGAGCAACCCCGCGCCGGTCAAGGTAATGGCATACGAGGATCCGTCCTGATAGCCAAACGAGCCCTTCTGCGCGTCGTGGTGGGAGAGCACAAAATTAACCGCGTCCTTAATGGCCTGGCCCGGCACGGGTGCGCCGTTGAGGCGCGCGGAGCGCAACGTCATCAGCGCCCAGCCGCTGCACGACATGTCGCTGTCCGTGGAGCCCGGGCCGTAGCGCCAGCCTCCTTTATGATTTCCACCTTTGGGCACCTGCTGCGCGGAGAGGATCACCTGGACGGCCTTGGGGAGCAGCACGTCCAGCTTCGCCTGCCGGTTGCTGTCCACCATGCCCGAGACCTCCGTGAGAAAAAGCGTGGCGATGCAGTGCGAATACATGCGCCCGGCCTGCCCGCCGAGGTAGCCGTCAGCCGCGGCCCGGGCGATCATGAAGTCAACCACGCGGTTGATATTCTCCCCGTACTTGCCGCTGCCGGGCAGGTAGCCCTTGGCAAGAAAGGCCATGCCGCACAGGCCGGGAACGCCGGGGAACGCTGTCCCGGAGGCACTGTTAAACGACCCGTCCGGCTTCTGCCCGGTGGCCAGAAAGGCCAGGCCGCGCTCGATGGATTGATCCACGCGCTCATCGATCTGCCCGGCCCGGCCAAGCGCCGACTTGGCGGCCGGATCAGCCGCATGCACGGCAGAGAGAAGCACGAGCGACAGGACCATGGAGATGCGGTTTTTCATCGGTGAAACTCCCAGGCAAGCGTAACGACGGCCCGCATCCGGATGCACACGTCAAGAACACCGTGAGCACAGAGATGAACAGAGACCGCAGAGAAACGTCTGACTGCGACCGGCGATCCGGCCGCAGCAGCATGAAGGGCTCTCTGTGCGCTGTTCATTTCTCTGTGACCTCTGTGTCCATCCGCTACTTCATCGTGTCCACGGACTTGCCGCCTTCGCGCGAAAGCTCGACAAAGTAGCGTCGCACCAGCTCGCGATATTCCGGCGCGACGGTTTTCAGCATCTCCTCGAGCGCCTCGGTGTCGGTCTTCCCCTTGAAGCGCGCCCACTCGGACTCCGGGAACCCGAGGTTCTTGAGGAAGAACGGCATGAAACTGCGCTCGCCCAGGGTTTTGCTGTCTTCGCGGTTTTTCGACTCCTCCATGGCCTTGCCGGCTTCCGTTCGCCATTCTGTCGGCGGCTTCATGCTTTGCCCCTGCGGCTTCATGCTTTGCCCCTGCTTGGCAGCCTGCTGTTCAGCCATCTCCGACATGGCCTTGGATGCTTCCGCGGCATGCTGGCTGGCTTTCTGGGCGTTCCCGGAAGGCTGCTGCGCGGCATTGGCCTTGGCGGAAGCCTGCCTGGCCATCTCTGCGGCCTGCTCCGCCTTGGCTGCGGCCTGCTGCGCCTGCTCCTGGCCCTGCTGATCGCCCTGCTCGGTGTTCTTCTCGGCGCTCGCCATGGCCTTTTGGGTCATCTCCCCCGATTCTTTGGCCATTTCGCCGGCTTTCTTTGCGAGTTGGGCAGCCTCCTCGCCTTTCTGCGATCCGGCATTTTTGGCGTTCTTCTCCGCCTCGCCGGCCTCCCTGGCAGCGGCATCCGCCTTCTCGCCCGCATCCTTGGCGCCCTGCTTGGCCTCCCGGGCGTTTTCCGCCATCTCCTGCTGGGCTTTCTTGGCCGCGTTTCGCGCCTTTTCCGCTGCATCGCGCGCCAACTGGGCGGCCGTCTCCGCTTCCTCCGTGGCGCGCTTGTTCTCGGCAGCCTCATTCTCGTGGGGCAGATTCTTACCCTCGGTTTTTTCGATGCGCTGTTCGGCCTGCTCCGCCATCTGCGCCGCTTGTTCCGCCATCTGGGCCGCCTCTTCACCCTCCTTGGCCGCCTCCTGCATCACGGGGTTTTGGGTTTGCGCCGCCTTTTCGACAGCCTGCCTGGCCGCGTCGGCGGCCTCCCTGGCCATTTTTGCGGCCTGCTTCGCCTCTTCGCCGGCGCGTTTGGCCGCCTCTTGAATCTGTTC
>JBAWXQ010000103.1:0-9304 GCA_037144015.1 bacterium | reverse complement strand
CGCCCGGGCCACCTGCACCCTCAAATTGTCCTTCAATCGGTGGACGATGACGGCGCCGATAGCGGTGGACGATTATCTTGCTCCCTCTCCTCGTTAACCGTTCTCGTCGCCCGTTCTCGTCAACCGGTCATTGCCCATTCATCTCAAACACTTAACCGCCACCCTTACTCGGCTACCCTTAACCGTCCCACTTAGTCGACTAAGCCGTTCGACTAAGCGTAACCGACTAAGAGTGGCGACTAAGCGTGCCCTCCACCCTCCACCTGCCACCCTCCACAACTGTCCTTCAATCGGCGAGTTCAATTATAGGCAAGCCCCGCTTCCACCTGCCGACTATCCCTGCCGCAGCACTCCGTCCTGCAGCAGCAGGCAGCGGGACATGCGGGCAGCCAGTTCGCGGGAGTGGGTCACGGTGATCAGCGTCAGGCCGTCGGTCTGGTTGAGCTCCACCAGCAGGTCGGCCAGCGAGGTTGCGCCGGCGTGGTCCAGCGACCCGGTGGGTTCGTCCGCCAGCAGCAGCGCCGGCTGCAGGATCAGCGCGCGAACGAGCGCGGCACGCTGGCGCTCGCCGCCGGAGAGCTGTGCCGGACAATGGTCGCAGCGGGCCGTCAGCCCCACGCGCTCCAGGAGCTGCCGGGCGCGGTCCAGGCAGGCGTCGGCGGTGCCCGAGGCCCAGGCCGGCACCAGCACGTTTTCCAGAACGGTCAGCTGCGGCAGCAGGTGGTGGAGCTGAAAGACAAAGCCGATGTGTTCGCGGCGCAGAAGCTGTCGCCGGGATTCGTCCAGCGCCGCGAGATCCTGCCCGGCAATCGACACGGCGCCCGCGTCCGGCACATCGAGCAGCCCGAGCAGCTGCAGCAGTGTGGTCTTGCCGGAGCCGGACGGGCCGACGATGGCCACGCTCTCGCCCGCGTCCACATCGAGGTCCACGCGCCGCAGCACCTCGACCGGCGGCGCGCCCGGCATCGGGTAGCGCTTCACGACGCCGCGCATGCTGATGAAGGGAGTGGTCATGTTGTCCTCCGGGAAGCGGGTGGGCGTGCGTCATCGGGCAAGGATGCCGCGGGCGCAGGAAGCGCCGCCTGCCCCTTGTGCATCACCAGCGTCAGGTGGTTATGATCCGCCTTGCGGGTATACCGCAGCTCGTCGACCATCTTGCGCAGCAGCAGGATGCCCAGGCCCCCGGTTTGCCGCTCGGCGAGCGGCGTGCTGATGTCCGGCGGCGCCACCGCCGAGGGGTCAAACGGAACGCCCGCATCGATGAACTCAACGGCAAACGCATGCGGGGCATCCAGGATCCTGACGTCATAGGTCGTGCCGGCGTGATAGGCGTAGCTCAGGCGATTGATGGCGATCTCCTCCAGGCAGGCATGGCTGCAGATGTTGGTGGCGGCCTCTTCGATCGCCAGCTGCAGCCGGGAGAGCTGGCGCGCCTCCAGCCCCACGCGCTGCGCACCCTGCACGACAAACTCGCGGACAGCGGCGAGGTCGCCCAGGTTTGTCGTAAAGGTCCGGTCGGCCAGGGAGACCGGCGCCGGTTGTGCCCGGGTGCTGCCCTGGCGCCGGATCTCCACGCGGATGAGCAGGGACACGAGCAAAGCCAGGACGAACAAACCGGAGAACACCGTCAGAATCCCCGCGTAGCCGCCGGAAGACTGGCGGACCCAGGCGACGAAAATGGGGCCTGCCAGGCCGGCCGCCGCCCAGGCCGTCAAGGTGTAGCCGTGGATGGCCCCCAGATGCCTGGTGCCAAACAGGTCGGCGATGTAGGCGGGGATGCAGGAAAATCCGCCCCCGTAGCAGGTCATGATCAGGAGGATTACGAGCTGGAACAGGAACGGGGCCGGCGCGGTCCACAGCAGCAGGAACATCCCCAGCTGCAGCACAAACAGCAGGGAATACGTATTGGGCCTGCCCAGGTAGTCTGACAGGGAGGCCCAGGCGATGCGGCCTCCGCCATTGAACAGCCCCATGAGCCCAACCATGACAGCCGCCTGGGCGGCGGACATGCGGGCGGACTCCTGGGCCATGGTCGAAGCCACTGAAATGATGGCAATGCCACAGGTCACGTTGATAAAGAGCATCAGCCACAGGCAGGCAAACCGCCGGGTGCGCACAGCCTCATGGGCCGTCATCTGGCAAAGGTCGGCGTTGCTCTTTCTGCCCGGCTTCGCCTGCGCGGCGGCGGCATCCTGCCAGCCTGCAGGAGCCCAACCCTTTGGCGGCGGCGCCAGGTACTGTGCCGAGGCGATGATGACGGAGAAATAGACAAGGCCGAGGGTGAAGAAGGTGTTGGCCAGGCCGACATTCGCGATCAGCTTCTGAATCATCGGGCCCGCGATCAGCGACGCGAAGCCGAACCCCATGATGGCCAGGCCGGTGGCCAGGCCGCGCCGGTCGGGAAACCATTTGACCAGTGTCGACACCGGGGCGACATACCCGACGCCGAGGCCGATCCCGCCCAGAACGCCGTAGCAGAGGTACAAGCCGTAGAGGCTGTGCATGTGGATGGCCACCCCGGAGCCGGCGATGCCGCAGCCAAAACAGATGGCGGCCAGCATGCCGGTCTTGCGCGGCCCCAGCGTCTCGACCAGGTGCCCCAGCAGGGCGGCGGACAGCCCCAGAAACAGGATGGCGAGGCTGAAGGTGAACTGCACATCCTTCAGCGACCAGCCCAGCTGCTCGATGATGGGCCTGGAGAACACGCTCCAGGCATAGACGGAGCCGATCGACAGGTGAATGCCCACCGCCGCGGCTGCAATCAGCCACCGGTTCTTCATCCTGTTCGCCGGCCTGCCGTTCACCTGCGTCCTCCCAAGGCGGGCGTCAGCCCGCAACCCAATGAATAAACACATCAAGGACACCGAGAGCACAGGGAGGAACAGAGACCACAGAGAAATGCCTGACTGCGGCCGGTGAGCCGGCCGCAGCAGCATGAATTTCTCTCTGTGCTCTCTTTCTTTCTCTGTGTCCTCTGTGTCCGTCCACTTGGATGCTCCACGATACACGCAACAGCGTGTATGTTGACCGGAAAGGCTCTAATCTCCCTTGAACCCGATCACGTTCCCGCCGTCGTCGGCCACGGCCAGGATCTGGCCGTTCCAGACGGGGCCGGCCACGTCATCGCCAACGGTCAGATTCAGGAACGTGCCGCCATCGGCGATGCGCAGGCCGACGAGGCTGCCGCCGGCCACGGCGAACACGGCGTCGTCCACGACGCAGAGGGACTTCACCGCGTGGCCCAGCGACACCTGCCACTGCGGCGCGCCATCGCGCGCGGCAAAGGCGGCGATGCGGCCGTCATTTGCGCCCATGATCACCCGGTCCCGCGCCGCCACCGGCGTGCCAAAGGCCTCGCCGCCTGCCATCTCGGCCTGCCAGGCCACGGCGTTCGAGGCCACGTCCACGCAGACCAGGGTGCCGCGGCGCGTGCCGCCATAGACACGGCCATCACAGACCAGGGTGCCGCCGGCCATCTGTGCATCCGCGCCCACCGGGATCTGCGCCAGGTGGACGCCGCTGGTGGCGCTGAAGACATGCACGGCCGAGTCGCAGTTGCCGTAGGCGATGATGGTTCCGTCGGAGCCGGGCGAGCCATCGGAGCGGTTGGTTGGTTCGGACCGCCAGAGCAGCCGTCCATCGTTCGCATCGAAACCTGCCAGCACGCCATCGCCGGAGGAGAGCAGCACCACCTGCCACGCCGGACCCTGCTGCACGGCCAGGGGTCCGTGCCGGTACGAGCCTCCGGCATTCACCTGCCACACCGGTTTGCCGGTGCCGGCGTCCAGCGCTGTCACGACTCCATCGCTGCCGGCCACGACCACATTCGCACCGGCCACCACCGGCGAGCCGGCCACCGGCGCGTTTGAACACGCGCGGTCCCACAGCAGCTGCCCGCGGTTGTCCAGCGCGACGAGGCGACCCTTCCCGGTCGCCGCCATCCAGCCGCTGCTCCAGGGCGCGGGCGCACCCGAGAGCGCCGCGCCGGCGGGGCAGGTCCAGGCCCGGCTCCAGTGCTGCTGCGAGGCGCGGGAAGGAACCGCCGCATGCTGGACGGCCTCGCGTCGGGAAGCCGCAGCCAGACGATGCTGCTGCAAAAGCTGCAGAACGCCTGTGAAGCCAACATACGCCGCCAGCAAAACGACAACCGCCAGCAACGCCCGTACCTGCCTCTTGTTATGCGTCTTGTCGTTCATCGCGTTTATGAAAGGCCGACATCGCGCTGCGGGGCAGCGCTCCTACACTCCCGCAAAACGTCGTTCATCGCGTTTATGGAAGGCCGACATCGCGCAAAATGTAGGAGCGCTGCCCCGCAGCGCGATTTGCCTACTTCTGCCGCAACTCCTCATAGCACGCGATGGTTTCGCGCGCCATCCGGTCGAGATTGAAATGCCGCTTCACGGCCGCGCGGCCGCGCTGTGCCTCGTCGGCCAGGCGCGCGGGGTCGGCGAGCAGCGCGGCCCAGGTCCGGGCCAGGGCTTTCGCGTCCGCGGCCGGGCAGAGCACGCCGCATCCGGCCTCCTGGAAGAGCTCCGGATAGGCGCCCACATCCGGCTCGACCACCGGCACGCCGGCGGCCATGGCTTCGATCACATACGTGCCGAAGGCCTCGCCGGCCGGCACCGGCGAGGAGAGCAGCGTGAGCGAGCCGATGAAGGCGGCGCGCTGGTCGCGAAAGGCCTCCGGATCGACCTCCGCCAGGGCCTCCAGCCCGGCGGCACGCAGCCGGCGCCACTGCAGGTTCACGTACTTCCTGTTGGTCATGCCGCCGGTGGCCTTCATGCGCACAGCGGCAAAACGCGGGTCGCGGTGCAGTTCGATGAAGGCTTCCACAAACAGGCCGAACCCCTCGCCTTCGGCCAGGCGCGAGACAAAGCCGATGGTTTGCGGGGTGCGCGCCAGGTCGGCCGGTACCACGGCGGCCGGGTCAACGCCGATGTGGATGGTGCGCACGCGGTCCGGCGCCAGCGCCAGCACCCGGGTCATGTGCTGCGCATAGTGCCGGCTCACGGCAATGAGGGCGTCCACATCGGCGGCGCGCTCGCGCACCACCTGCCACACGCTGCGGGACTCATCCGGCGTCATGGCGTCGGCCCAGACATGCTCGTCCTGCAGCCAGCAGACCACCGGCACGCGCAGTTCCGCCCGGATGCGCCGCGCCAGGCCGAGCAGCAGGGCGTTGGAGAGCACCACCACGTCGGGGCGCGCGCCGAGGTCGTCGCGCAGCCACGCCACCAGCCGCTCCAGCTCCTCCGCCTGCCGCCCCTGTTCGCCCCGCAGCATGGAAACCGTGATGTCGCCCAGCCCGGCGGCGCGGGTGCTGCCGGCCCGGTGCGCGGCAAAGCGCAGCACCGCCATGGAATCCAGCATGCGCCAGAACGAGGCGGGCAGCGCGCGGTCGAGGATCGGGCAGGTATGGCGCAGGTACAGCGCGACGGCGCTGTAGAAGGACGGCTTGGACTTCGCGGAGGCGTCGCCCGGCGAAAGCGGCAGGTAGAGCGGAACGACGATCACGTCGTGTCCCTGCCGCTGCAGCACCCGCACCAGTTCCAGGTCGCGCAGGCAGTTCTGGCAGTAGAAGGTGCCGCCGGTTCCCGGGATGATCTGGACAATTCGCATGAGGCACTCCCATCCGTTGCGTCGCCATTCTAACGGCAAGAAGGGTGCGAAGACCAGTCCCATGCGCGTCCGTATCATGCGATGCATCTGCGTGGCCTCTTGCAGCATCAAGTGGAAGGACACAGAGGTCACAGAGAAAGAAAGAGAACACAGAGCAATTCATACTGCTGCAGCCGGCTCGCCGGCCGCAGTCGGGCTTTTCTCAGTGGCCTCTGTTCCTCTCTGTGCGCTCGGTGTCCCTGGCGAGGTCTGGCACGGGGTACGGATTGACGACCTGCGAACCGCAGATTGACGAATGTCCAGCGCCGATTTTTGACTCTTTGCATCTGGCAAGCGGGGCGGTGGGTGGAGGGTGGAGGGTGGAGGGCGGGAGGCAGGGAGAGAACCGCAAAACCGCAGAACCGCAGAGTTTTAATTTTTGATGGGGGGCAGCAGTTCCGTGCGAAGATCAGAGGAAGAATGTGGGTGCCCGCCTTACGATGAGCGGGCACCGGCGGCAGGGCAGACGCAGCGAAGCAAGATCATGCGAGCATCGGGTCAAGGCCGGGTTGCCTTGCGTACGTGCGGCGCGGGTGTGCCCGGGGACGTCGTGTGCGGGTGGCGGAACTGCCGCGCCCTGTCGCCAACCCATTACGCTTTCCGGTTTGCAGCGGCGAGACGCCGCTGCCACGTTACAATCAGATCTGGAAAACCGGAATGGTTTATGACAATCTACCGCGGTGGTGGATGGCGGAAGTCCGGATGCCGCACCGGTGCATGAACACAGGGTTTCCCGTCCCGGGAAACCCGGAAGGCTGACTGCATGAGCGTCGACAACAAGCCCCTCTTCAAGGTCGTGGTCGATGCCGGACCCAACCGGGGGAGCGAATTCGCGATCCCCGTCGCCGGCGCGCGCGTCGGCCGCTCCAGTCAGAACGACATCGCCCTGGCCGACCCGCTCCTCTCGCGCCACCACTGCCGGTTCGAGCTGCGCGGCGCCGAACTGTGGGCCGTGGACCTTGCCAGCGCCAACCAGACCCAGGTCAACGGCAGGATCATCGAGGAGATCCGCCTGAACGCCGGCGATGCCGTTCAGGTGGGCGACACCCTCATGCGCGTCGTATCCATGGCCGGCGCGACCCCGGCGCTCCCCGCTGCCCCGGCCGCCGACGCCACCCCGCCCGCTCCGGCCGGCCCGGCCGTCGGGCCCGGAACGCCGCTGATCGACCTGGGGCTTGACCGCCGCGATGAGCTGCCCGCCGCGCCCCGCCACAACCTGCGCCCCATCCTCTGGTCCGCGGCCGGTGTCGCGGTGCTGCTGCTCGGCGCCCTGCTGCTGATCGACACCACCCCGAAGCCCCTGCCGCGGCAGATCACGGAGGTCCAGGACCTCACGCTGCAGATCCAGTACGAGAAGGTCGAGGCGGACCCGGCCAGCATCTTCCGCTACGAGATGACGCTCGCGCCGGACAACACCATCGCCATCCGCATCGACGACCTGAAGCAGGACAACCACCCGCGCAAGGAGCTGCGCATCCCGGATGCCGAGCGCGTCCGGGACCTGGCGCGCGAACTCCTGGCCAGCGGTTTTTTCAAGCTCGACCCGTCCTACGTCGGCATCAGCGCGCAGCCGGACGCGCTGAACTCCTGGGACCTCACCATCATCGTCGGCCGCAAGGCCCACCGCTGCCGCGTGGTCAACCGCCTCGAGCCCGAGATTTTCCGCGCCGTGCGCGAGCGCCTCGAGACCTTCGGCAAGAACGAGCTCGGCATCTGGGCCATCCAGTTCTCGCGCGACAAGCTCATCGACCTGGCCGCCGAGGCTTTCCGCGTCGGCCGCAAGAACTACGACGAGCGCGAAATCCAGTACGGCAACCTCCTGCAGTCCATCGTCCGCTTCAAGGAGGCGGAGTTCTACCTGGAGACGGTGGAGCCCAAGCCCGAGTTCTTCGCCGAGGTCGACGAAGCCCGGCTCCGCGCCGTGGCGGAGCTGGACCGGCGCTACAAGGACCAGCGCTTCCGCGCCGACCGCGCCATCAACCTGCAGGACTGGCAGGGCGCCGCCCAGGAGCTGCGCGTGCTGCGCGAGCTGGTGCCGGACCGCAATGACGATCGCTACAAGGATGCCACGCGCAAGCTGGTCGACGTCGAGGCACGCCTCAAGCCACGCCGGAAATGACCGCACCCGGAGACCCTGCCATGAGCCTGTTTCGCATTCCGCACGCCGCCGGCCGCATCCGGGCACGGCATGCCGTGATCCTGCTGCTGCTCGCGGCCGGCGTGCACGCCCGCGACGCGGAGGCGCCGCCCGTGGGGAGCCTGCGGGTGACGTCCGAGCCGGCCAAGGCCACGGTGCTGATCGACCGGCAGGTGCGCGGCGTGACGCCGCTGGCCCTGCCGGGCCTGCCGGCCGGCGCGCACCTGGTGGCGGTGCAGAAGCCGGGGTTTGTCGAAGCCTGCCAGACCGTGGAGCTGCTCGGGCAGGACGCGCGCGAAGTCGAGTTCAAGCTGGAGGCCGTCACCGGCCTGCTGCTGCTGCAAAGCTCGCCCTCCAACGCCGATGTCACCGTGAACGGCGTGGCCATGGGAAGCACGCCCGTGCTGGTCACCACGCTGCCTGTCGGCACGCACCGCCTCCGGGTCGCCGCCCCCGGCTTTCAGCCCAAGGAGGTGGAGGTCAAGCTCGAGGACCGCACGCCCGTCCGGAAACAGGTCGAGCTGATCTCCAACTCGGCCACCCTCACCGTGGAGACGGAGGCCGAGGGCGCCAGCATCCGCATCAACGGCATCGACCGCGGCGGATCCCCCTGCACCACGGACCGGATCCCGGAGGGCGACGTGACGGTGGAGCTGCGCGCCGATGGATATCAGCCGCTGACGCACCGCATGAAGCTTGCCGCCGGCGAAACGCAGAAGGTCAGGCTGCCCATGGTGCCGATCCCCGCCGCGCTGCGGATCGTCTCCATCCCGGACAAGGCCCGCGTGTACATCAACAACGAGCCGCGCGGCCAGACGCCGCTCGACCTGCCCGACCTCGCCCCGGGGCGCTACCGCGTGCGCGTGGAGATGGAAGGGCACGACCCCAACGCCCGCGACGTCGAGCTGGACCGCGGCGCCCGCAAGAGCGAGGAGTTCCGCCTCGCCTCCAACACCGGCCGGATCGAGCTGATCACCGAGCCGGACCGCGTGACCGTCTTCCTGGACGGCAAGAAGTTCGGCGAGACCCGGGCCAAGCCCGAGGCCACCACCAACATCTCGGAGCCGCTGCCCATCGAGCCCGTCGCCGCCGGCGAACATGAGCTGCGCCTGGTGCGCAAGGGGTACGCCGACGGCAGGCAGAAGGTTGTGATCGAGCTGGGCAAGACGCTGCCGCTGACCGTGAAGCTCGCGCGCCGCTTCGTTCCCGACTGCATGGTGGCCACCCTCCGCGGCGCCAGCTACCGCGGCATGCTCGTCTCCGACACGGACGAGGCCATCCGGCTGGAAACCGCCCCCGGCGTCATGACCACGATCCCCCGAAAGGACGTGCTGTACCAGCGCGTCATCCGCGAGGACGGAACCCTGGAGTAGATTTTCCGTTCCGGAAAATCCCGGTTCAACCTTGTGTTTCACCCATGCGCTTCTCCCTGATCATCCTCTGCTACAACAAGCTCGCCTGCACCCGGCGGTGCCTGGAATCGATTGTGCGCCACTCCGTGGTGGACGA
>JBAWXQ010000102.1:0-9356 GCA_037144015.1 bacterium | reverse complement strand
CCTGTCTTGTTGGTTCCTACGCGGTTTGAAGGGCCAAGTCGCCATGGCAACGCGTTGTCGCCGCGGGAATCAGGCGCGCGATGCGAGGCGATCGACACGAGCGTTTGCGTGATCCAGGCAGCGAGCGACAGGTCCGCGTCCACTGCCCGATGCCGGAGTTCGGCGAGCAGGCTCGCATCCATACGGTCGCGCCACGGGGTTGCGCTCGGTCCGTGACATACTCATTCCACGCCTACTCGATCCGGCTCTCGCTCGCCGGGTCGAAAAAGTGGGCCTTGCTGATGAAGACCGCAGGCTCGGCTGCCTGGCCGATCTGGAACTTGCGGTGGGCATCCACGCGGCTGACAAACGGCGTGTCGCCGAGCTTGAAGTGGACGTACGACTCGGATCCCATGGGCTCCACGACTTCGACGTTGGCGCGGATGCGCGGCGCACCGACCAGCTGCTCGGCGGCGGCAGAGCCGATGTCCTCCGGCCGCAGCCCCAGGATCACCGGCTTGTCGCGATAGGCGGCCAGGGCCGGCTGGCGGTCCGCCGGCACGGGCAGCCGCAGGCCGCCCGGTCCTTCCACGGCCAGGGCCGCGCCGTCCGCGCGGATTTTCGCATCGAAGAAATTCATCTGCGGCGTGCCGATGAAGCCGGCCACGAACTTGTTGCGGGGGAAGTCGTACATCTGGATCGGGTTGTCGACCTGCTGCACCACGCCGTCCTTCATCACCACGATCCGCTCGCCCATGGTCATGGCTTCGACCTGGTCGTGCGTGACGTAGATCATGGTCGTGCCGAGCTGCTGGTGGAGGCGGCTGATCTCCACGCGCATCTGCACGCGCATCTTGGCGTCGAGGTTCGAGAGCGGCTCGTCGAACAAAAAGACCGCCGGCTTGCGCACGATGGCGCGGCCGACGGCCACGCGCTGGCGCTGCCCGCCGGAGAGCGCCTTGGGGCGGCGCTCCAGCAGCTCGCCCAGCCCCAGGATCGCGGCCGCCTCCTGCACGCGCGCCTCGATCTCCTTCTTGGGGAACTTGCGCAGCTTCAGGCCGAAGGCCATGTTCTCGCGCACGGTCATGTGCGGGTAGAGGGCGTAGTTCTGGAAGACCATGGCGATGTCGCGGTCCTTCGGCGGCACCTCGTTCACCACGCGCTCGCCGATGCGGATCGTGCCGGCGGAAATCTCCTCCAGGCCGGCCACCATGCGCAGCGTGGTCGACTTGCCGCAGCCGGACGGGCCCACCAGCACGACGAACTCGCCGTCGCGGATCTCCAGGTTGAAGTCATCCACGGCCTTGACGTTGCCGGGGTAGATCTTGTCCACGTGCTCCAGGGTCACCTTCGCCATGACGAACTCCTCGGCCCGCAAGCTGCAGGCCACGCGGTGGATCACCGCACACGAGTTGCAGAAAACAAGCCTCACAATAATCGGAATATGGCCAGCCGTACAGCCTCGATCCATCAGGTCACAAGAAGCAGCACCCCGAGCGCGAGGAAGAACGCGCCCATCAGCACCTTGCCCCAGACGGCGTTGCGCCGGCTCCAGCCGGCCAGGGCCAGGCTGGTGGTGCCGCGCCAGGCGGCAATCATCACGACCGCCACGGGCACGAGGAAGGCCAGGTTGTAAATGGCCAGCAGCCGCAGGGCGTGTGGCCGCAGCGCCGGATCGCGGGCCACGGCCATCAGGGTGGGGCCGTACACCTGCCCTGTGCAGACGCTCTCCAGCAGCGTCACCAGGACTCCTGCCGCCAGCCCGCTGCCGGCCAGCCCGCCCGGCGTGATCCGGCTGCGGAGCAGGCGGTGCACGCGGCTGCGCAGCGCATCGGGCATGCGCAGCGTCACATCCGCCGCGCGCCCCGTGTGCGCAAAGCGCCAGGCATCGCGGAACGTTAGCGCGGCCAGCACGGCCAGCAGCGCCGCCATGGCCAGGTCCAGGGCCTGCGCGGCCGGATGCCAGGCGGCCAGGGCCTTGAGCCCGTGGAAGAGCCCCAGCCCCAGCAGAAAATAGGTCGCAAAGGATCCGGCCAGGAAGCCTCCGCCCATCAGCAGCACACCTGCGCCGCGCACCCGCGCGATGGCCAGCAGGCTGGTCAGGAAGATCACCGTCGCAAAGGCGCACGGGTTCAGGCCGTCGAGCAGCCCGGCCAGCGCCACACCGGCCACGGAAAACGCGGCCAGCCGCCGCGAGACAACCGTGTCCGCGCTGTCCGCCACCCCCGGCGGTGGCGGCGCGTCTGCGGCCGACAGCCGCGCCCGCAGCACGCCCGGCAGGCTGCGCCGGATCTCCTCCACGCCGCCGAGGTAGCGGCAGCCGTCAACCACGATGGAGACCGGGTCGTGGCGCCTGCTTTTCAGCACGGCGAAGCGCTCCTGGTATGCAGCCAGGACAACAAAGTTTGTGGTCTCGTAGACGTCGCGCTCGATGATGATGCCGCGCCCGCCCAGCAGCTCGCGGGCCGCCGGCAGCACCTCGCGCCGCACGGTGGCGCAGGCTTCGCAGCCGGCCTCGCCAAACAGCTCCACCGTCACCGGCCGGCCGCCGGCAACGTCCGGCGGCCGGCCGGTGAACCGTGCGGCTGACACCGCGGCGGCGTCCGGCGCCGGGCTGGCGCCGGTCACGGTGCCGGTCACGGTACCGAGCATCGAGAGCTTGAGGATCAGCGGAATATCCTGCCCCTGCTGATGGTAGATGACATGTGCGGCCAGCCGCTGCGCGCCGCTGCGCCGGCGCAGGTCCAGCGTCACAGGCAGGCGCGTGCTTTCGCCGGCAGCCAGCAGATTCGTCTGGAGCTTGAGCGTAATGCAGCCGCAGGGCGCGGCCACCTCGTCGAGGACCAGCGGCTGCGCCCCCGGATTGCGCAGCTCAAAGGCATGCGTCACGATCCCGGTCGCGGCGTCCACCGTGCCGAACAGAAACGCCGGCTGGTCGCAAGCCAGCGGCTCGGCCGCGGCAGCCAGCGGCAGCAGTGCCGCCGCCAGTGCGCCCCGGGTTCCGGCAAACAGCCTGTACATCACATATGCCATGAAGCCCATTGTGCCGCTCCTTGCCTGCCGGGGCAAGCCCAGTCCGGAAACAGCCGTTTCCGGACTGGACAGCAGTCCGATGGCCATGCCAAAGTAATCCGACTCGGGAGACTGCCTTCATGTGGAAACCAATTTCTGCTGTGCTCGCCCTGCTCATGCTCGGGATCGTCTGCGGCTGCTCGACCTCCCCGCGGAAACAGGCGATGCCCGTCGTCACGGAGTCCCAGCTGAACTGGCTGGAGGTGGCTTACCTGCCGGGCATGGGCCAGCCGCCGGTGCAGCTCTCGATGATGGGCAGCGGCAACCTCCGGATCAAGCGCGGCAGCAGCCCGCTGGTCGCCAATGATTTTTCGCAGGATATCGAAAACGTGAAGTGGGGCGACGTGCGCGTGGACCAGATCAACATCCCGCCCGCGGAGATGCGCGCCCTCTTCCAGGGGCTGGTCGACCGCGGGCTGCTGCGCGCCACGGACAAGGATTTTCTGGCTTCGGTCGGCCGCGGCGTGCCCACAGCCCGCATCGCCGGCACACTGGGGCGGGAACGCGTGGCACGCCAGGCCGTCGAGCCGGAACTGATCGGGTTCATCCGCGACCTGCTCACGGCCTTTGATGACAACAAGCTTGCGGCTGCTCCCGGGAAATAACGACTCGCCATGCCTGACGCCTCATGCCGCATCGAAACGCTCATCCGGACCCTGGCCCTGGCACCGCACCCGGAGGGCGGGTTCTACCGCGAGGTCTTCCGCTCCCCGCACCGCGTGGCGCCCGCGGACGGCCGCCCCGTGCGCCAGGCGCTGACCGCGATTTACTTCCTGCTGGCGGCCGGCCAGCACAGCCGCTGGCATTGCGTCGCGTCGGACGAGACCTGGACGCATCTCGCGGGTGACCCGCTCGAGCTGTTCTGCTTCGACGTGGTGCGGTCGCACGCCAGCCGCGTCCGACTGGGCGCCATTGCCGGACAGGAAACAACGCCCCTGCACGCCGTGCCGGCCGGCCACTGGCAGGCCGCGCGCCCGCAGGGTAGCTACGCGCTGGTGGCCTGCCACGTGGGCCCGGGATTTACGTTCGACGACTTTCAGATGGCCGGCAACGATGCCGCCGTGGCGGTGGCCATCCGCGCGCAGGGAGAGGAATACAGGAGTCTGCTATGAACGAAGTACGTCTGGGTATCATCGGCGTGGGCAGCATGGGAGGCAACCATGCCTGCGCCGTGTTGGATGGAAAGATCAACCGCCTGCGCCTGGCAGCCGTGTCGGACATCAACCCCAGGGCCCTGGAGAAGTTTGCGGACCCGGTGCGAAAGTTCACCGACAACCGCGCACTGATCCAGTCCGGCGAGGTGGACGCCGTGCTGATCGCCACGCCACACTTTGACCACACCCCGTCCGGGATCGCCGCCCTGGCCGCCGGGCTGCACGTGCTGGTGGAAAAGCCGATCTCGGTGCACAAGGCCGACGCCGAGCGGCTGATCGCCGCCTGGAAGGGTGCGCCCCAGGTCTTTGCGGCCATGTTCAACCAGCGCACGGACCCGCAGTACCAGCGCATCCGGCGGATGATCCAGGCGGGCGAACTCGGGGAGCTGCAGCGCGTCTGCTGGACCGTCACCTCGTGGTTCCGCCCGCAGGCCTACTACAACAGCGGCGGCTGGCGCGCCACCTGGAAGGGCGAAGGCGGCGGCGTGCTGCTCAACCAGTGCCCGCACAATCTCGACCTGCTCCAGTGGCTCTGCGGCATGCCGGTGCGCGTGCGCGGCTTTTGCGGCCTTGGCAAGCGCCACCAGATCGAGGTCGAGGATGAGGCCACCGCGTACCTCGAGTACGCCAACGGCGCCACCGGCGTCTTCATCACCGGCACCGGCGAGGCGCCCGGCACCAATCGCCTCGAAATCTGCGGCGACCGCGGCCGGCTGGTGCTGGAGGATGGCGGGCTGCGCTTCACGCGCAACGAAATTCCGGCGGCCGAGTTCCTGCGCACGACCCGGGAGGCGTTTGGCACGCCGCCGGTATGGCACGTCACCTTCCCGGACCCCAAGGCGGGCGAGCAGCACATCGGCATCCTGCGCAACTTCACGGAGGCGATCCTCGACGGCGCCCCGCTGCTGGCACCGGCCGCGGAAGGGCTCCACTCCGTGGAGCTGGCCAACGCGATGCTCTATTCGTCGCTCACCGGCCAGACCGTGGAGCTGCCGCTGGACAGCGCCGCATATGAGGCCTGCCTGCAGAAGCTGATCCGGGAGTCGCGGTTCAGCAAACCCTGATCGGCACCAGGTCGTACGCCGGCGCCTCATACGGGTGCGCCGCCTTGAGCGCGGCCAGGACCGCCGGGACAGCGTCTTCCGTCACGATCATCTCCACGCGGTACTCGGGCACGCGCGCAACCTGGTTGGCCTGGCCGAGGAACGGCCGGCTGCCGTCGAGCGGGCGGAACTGCCCCTGCCCCAGCACCTGCCACGCGCAGCAGTCGTAGCCGGCATAGCGCCCGGCACCGGCGGCAAACAGCGCGGTTTTCACCGGCTCGACATGTGTCTCGGGGATGTAGACCGTCAGCTTGTACACAGGCAGCTCCTAGCAGCTTGTCGGATTTAGCGCTGTACCTTCACAAACGTTGTGCCGACCAAGCTGCTAGTTTGGGGGACGCAACCGCCAAGCGCCGGATAACAGTGTAATACGCAACCAAAAGAGCAGCCGGAACAATTTTTCGGTCTGCTCTTTTGGTTGCGTTTTGGGTATCCCCTTCGCTCTAGTGAAGTTCATCAGAAGTGCCCGATTGTGTTTCAATCGCGAGTCTCAAATCGTCCTCGTCCTCATCCTCGTTCTCGATCCCATACTGCGCTTGCGCCTCTCTCACCTGCTCCGGCGGAGAGAACCGATCAACCGTTGTTTCATCTCCGGAATAAAAAATTTGTCTGTAATCAAGTCTTCGCCACCCGCTGACAGCGGGTGGCTCAACTAGCAGCCTGGTCGGCAGACGGTTTGTGTCTTTACAAGGCTACGTCCGACCAGGCTGCTAGTAGGCCGGCTCCGGCACATGATCCAGCAGGCGTGTGACGATCTCGTCCGTCTGCACGCCGTCGCTGACTGCCGCAAAGTTGCGGAACAGGCGGTGGCGCAGCACCGGCTGCGCATAGGCGCGCACATCCGCGCACGAGACATGGAACCGCCCGGCCAGCACGGCCTGGGCCTTGGCGGCGAGCAGCAGGCACTGTCCCGCGCGCGGTCCCGCGCCCCAGCGCACCCACTGGTTCACAAAGGCGGGCGAGCCGGCCTGCCCGGGGCGCGAGGCGCGGATCAGGTCGGCCGTGTACTGGGCCACGTGCCGGCTCACCGGAACCTCGCGCACCAGCTGTTGAAAGGCCAGCACGGCCGGGCCGTCGAGCACGTGCGAGGCCTGCAGCCCCTGCCCCGAGGTGGTGGCGAGCAGCACGTCGACCTCTTCATCGGCCAGCGGATAGTCCACCTTGATCGCGAACATGAAGCGGTCGAGCTGCGCCTCTGGCAGCGGGTAGGTCCCCTCGAGCTCGATCGGGTTCTGCGTCGCGAGCACGAGGAAGGGGGCAGGCAGGTCATAGGTCGTGCCGGCCGCAGTCACCCGGCGCTCCTGCATGGCCTCGAGCAGCGCGGCCTGGGTCTTGGGGGGCGTGCGGTTGATCTCGTCGGCCAGCAGGATGTGCGTGAAGACCGGCCCGCGGTTGAAGCGGAAGACGCGCCGTCCGGTCTGCACGTCCTCCTCCAGGATGTCCGTGCCGGTGATGTCGGCAGGCATGAGGTCCGGCGTGAATTGAATGCGCCGGGAATCCAGGTCGAGCACGGAGGCCAGCGTGCGCACCAGCAGCGTCTTGCCGAGGCCCGGCACGCCGATCAGCAGACAGTGCCCCTGGGCGAAGAGCGCCACCAGCACCTGCTCAATCACCGCGCGCTGGCCGACGATCACGCGGCCCATCTGCTCGACCAGCCGCGCGTGCACCGCATGCAGGGACGCCACCAGCGACTCGGCATCGGCCGGCAGCAGCGGCGCCTGGAGATCCACCCCGGCCGGGTGAACCATCTCCCCGCCGGCCTCGAACCGCAGCGCCACGCCGCCGATCCGGAACACCAGGCCGGGCTCCAGCGAGACTTCCGTCACGGACTGCCCCTGCACTTCGATGTCGGCGTCCTTCCCGGTGCCGGCCAGCAGCCAGCCGCCCTCCGGGTTCCGGTCAATGCTGGCGTGGTTGGGCTGCACGCCGCGGTCGGTCAGCCGGATGGCGCATTCCTCCGCGGAGCCGATCAGGATCGGCGCCTCGCTGAACGCGAAGCGCTGACCCGCATGCTTCCCGCCGATGACGATGACTTTCCCGCTTTTCATACCGCGCCCCTGTTTGTCCGGAAACGTATCACACGAGGCCGGGGATGACAATGCACGGGAGGGCCGGCCCTTTCTGCATCATTGACCTGCGGCACGCCCATCCGGTATGGTGTGCGGATCACGGAGCCCGTGGATTGAGAGGGCGGCATCTGCCGCGCGCCGGTCCCGGGTTGCGAGAGGGGGTGAGCCACGTGATCCAAGTTCGTCTGAAGAAGGGCGAAGATGTCGGTCGCGCACTGAAGCGCATGAAGAAGATCCTCGACAAGGAGGGTCTGATGAAGCAGCTCCGCGCGAACCGCTATTTCGAAAAACCGAGCGAGAAACAGCGCCGGAAGTCGGCCCGCGCCCGGGCCCGCGCGCGCGCGCGCCGCAGCGCCAACCCCTAGGAACCCGCCGGGACCAGACTCCCGCTTGTTCCATATCATGTGCCGACAGGTTCCTCGTCAGGGCCTGTCGGCTTTTTCATGCTTGCCCCGAATCGCCTTTACTCCCCCGGCGCGGCAAGTAATATCAGATCCCGCGTCGAGGGTTGCCGGTGGATGATGACGGCGACAATAACGGTGCACGAGGAGAGCATGCTGAATAATTGTGATCCGCTCATTCTGACGATACAAAACCTGCACTGACGCACTAAAGTGGGCGTCCGGCCGCAACCCAACGAATGAACAAGTCTAGGACACCGAGCGCACAGAGGGGAACAGAGACCACAGAGAAACACCTGACTGCAGCCGGCGCGCCGGCCGCAGCCGAATGAAATTCTCTCTGTGCTCTCTTTCTTTCTCTGTGCCCTCTGTGTCCTTCCACTTGGATGCTACAAGATACACGCAAAACGTGTATGTTGACCGAAAAGGCTCTAACGCACTGACGCACGGCCCCCATGCACTTCCACCTTTCCACCAACTGGAATGCCTCCCGCCACGCCACGGGCGAAGCGCTGGTCGATGAGATTCTCGGCCTCGGCTTTGCGGGCGTGGAACTCGGCTACCAGCTCAGCGAGCTTCAGGCCGAGGGCGTGCGGCGGCGCATCGCCTCCGGCGCGCTCACGGTTTGCAGCGTCCATGCCTATGCGCCCTATCCGGTGGGCGCGCCGGGCGGACACCCGGAGCTCTACCTGCTGGCGTCGCGCGACGACGATGACCGCGCCATGGCGTGCGTGCTGCTGCAGCGGACGCTGACCTTTGCCGCCGAGACGGGGGCACGCGCCGTGGTCGTCCACGCCGGCCGCATCCCTGTTTCTCCGGCGTCGGACGAACTGATCGAGGCGGCGGAAGAGGACGGCCTGGAGAGCCGGCGCTACGGCAAGCTGCTGGCCCGCAACCAGCGCCGGCGCGCCCGCGCGGCCCGCAGGCACCTGGATGCGCTCTGCCGCTCCCTGGACGTGCTCCTGCCGCGCTGCGCCCGGCTGAACCTGACGCTCTGCCTCGAGAACCTCCCCTCCTGGGAAGCGGTGCCCACCGAGGACGAGATGCTGGGGCTGAAGCAGCGCTACGACACGCCACACCTGGCCTACTGGCACGACATCGGCCACGGGCAGGTGCGGGAAAACCTCGGCTGGATCCGCCACCGTGAATGCGCCGAGCGCCTCCTGCCGCACACCTTCGGCCTGCACATCCACGATGTGCTGCCGCCCGCCCGCGACCACCTGCCGCCGGCGCAGGGGACGCTGCCGTTTGCGGACTTCGCCTTCTACGGCCGGGCGCCGGTGCTGCGCGTCCTCGAGCCCGACCCCGCCACGCCGGCCGCGGCTCTCGTGGCCGGGCTGAACCACCTGCGGCAAGCCTGGCAGCCCATGGGCCTCTCGTAAGGCGGACGACCTAGGAGACTGTCGGATTTAGGTTTTGCTTCTGCACACGGTTCGTGCCGACCCGGCTGCTAGATTTGGGTTCATTCTTGGGCAGTCGGTTAGCGACAGGGGGCGGCGGTTTCGTGCGAGGGTACGCGGAAGGATGTCCATTCGGCAGATTGCAAGCTGTTTATATGCAGGATGCTCAAGGAACTGC
>JBAWXQ010000101.1:0-9436 GCA_037144015.1 bacterium | reverse complement strand
GTGTGGGAGTGTGGGAGTGTGGGAGTGTGGGAGTGTGGGAGTGTGGGAGTGTGGGGGTGTGGGGGTGTGGGGGTGTGGGACACTCGCGCTCAGGGAGTTTTACATGACGATGGTTCATTTCAAACGCGGTGGATTGCTGTGCGTCTGCGTCGCCATGTGCGTGCTGCCCGCGGCGGCGCAGGAGGGTGCAACGTTCGCCACGGACGCAAATGGCGTGGTGCCGTACTGGCTGGCGCTGGGACCGGTGCCGCTGACTGCTGCCGCAGCGGCCGGCGCGGCGCTGGATGCGCCGCTGGTGGCGAACGAAAAGGACCTCGCGCCCGTGGCGGGTGACGCCGTTGAGGCGGGCGACCTGCGGCTCAAGTGGCGCTATGCCACAATCACGCCCAACACCGAGGTTGTGCGCGCCACCCAGGCCGGCCTGGGCAACGCGCCCGCCGTCGGCGCGTTGTTTGTCAGCTATCTCACCGTGACCGGGGACACGCCCTGCGCAATCTACTGGGGTTGCGGCGACAGCGGCGCGCTCTTCTTGAACGGCAAGCAGCTCGGACGCTTCACCGGCGCGCGCGCCGTGGCGCCGGACGCCGAAGCCGCCACCGGCTTGACCCTGCGCAAGGGCGTCAACCGCCTGATGATCAAGGTGCTCGGACAAGGCGCGTCCTGGGGTGTTTCGGCGCGCGTGGTGAAACCCGGCGACTGGCCGCTCAAGGGTGTCGCCATCGCGCGAGTTCCGGACGATCGCGACGTGCGTGGCCGCGCCTGGAAGGAAGTCTCCAGCGGCCGCGAGGCTCTGGGTGGTCCGCTCGGCACGTATCTCGTGGCCGGACAGTTCGGCTTTCTGCCGGGCGAGGAGAAGATGGTGGTGGCCACCTCGCGCGGCGACCGCAAGTGGAAGAGCCTCGAGTTGCGCGAGGCGGCCTCGGACAAGGTGGTCTTCCGCATCCCGGCCGATGGCGGCGCGATCCTGCCGCAGGGCTACCGCAAGGATGTAAACCAGTACATCAGCCGCATCACGTTTGGCGCGTTTCGTCAGCCGGGGCGTTACGTGCTGGTCGACCCCGAGACGCAGGTGCGATCCTTTCCGTTCGACGTGGCGGACGACGTGTACAGCCGCGCTGCGACCGTGCTGACGCGCGCCTTCTATTTCCAGCGCGCGGGCCTCGATTGGGAGGCGAAGTACGCGGGAAAATGGGCGCGTCCCTCCTACAGCGACATCAGCCTGATGCGCGCCGGCACGCTGCACGCGTGGGGCGGCGGCGCCTGGACCACCATTGGCGGCCCGCAGCTTGAGGCCACGCCCATCGATGTGCGCGGCGGGTGGTACGATGCCGGCGACCCCAACAAGTACACCAAGAATGAAGTCTGGGCGCATAACGTCCTGCTCGCGGCCTACGACCTCAACAAGGCGTTCCTCAAGGACGGCGCGCTTAACATCCCCGAGTCCGGCAACAAGGTTCCGGACATCGTGGACGAAACGCGCTTCACCACCGAGTACCTGCTGCGCATTCAGAAGGCCGACGGCAGCGTGTATGACCGCGTCGCGCTCGGCGGGCGCTACGACCTGGAAGCCAAAAAATCCATCAATCCCCCGGTCGAGATCGCCGAGCCGTGCAGCGGCGCCACGCTCTGCGCGGCTGCGGGTCTGGCCTACGCGGCGGCCGTCTGGCAGGAGGGCGGTTGGGATGCGGCGTTTGCCCGGCAGTGCCTCGACGGCGCGCTCAAGTCCTGGAAGTACATGGATGAGCACCCGTCGCCCTGGCCGGCCAAAAAGATCGGATCCATCGACGGCGGCTACGGTGACGAGGCGCAGTGGCGTGCCATGGCCGCAGCCGCCCTGCTGCGCGCCACGGGCGATGCGGCCTACCGGCCCATCGTCGAAAGCTGGCTGCGCAACACGATCGCCGCGGCAGCCAAGGTTGATCCGTTCTCCAAGGAAGTCGTGGAACTGGGCTACAAGGCCGACAAGGACCTGATCTGTCACCTCTACATGACCAGCCCGCAGCCGGACGCGGCGCTCGTGGCCGCGTGGGGCAAGCTCCTGAAGGCGCAGGCCGAAGCCTGCCGCGACGCCACCCGTCCCGGCAAGGACACGTACGATTATGGCGCGGGACTGCCGATCTACCACTGGGGCGCCACGGCCGGCATCGCCTCGCGCGCGGGCTGGATGCTCTGGTGGGCCGACCGCTTCGCGCCGGCTTCCGAGCGGCCGGGGTATGTGCAGGCCGCCCAGGAATACCTGCAGTTTCTCTTCGGGCGCAACCCGACGCGCTGGACCCTGGTCACGAGCCTGCAGGACGTTGGCGCGACCCGCTCGCCGCAGGTCATGTTTCACGTCAGCGTGCTCAACCTGCCGCCGGCCGAGGGCGATGTCTACCTGACTCCGGATGCGGCCCACCCCAACCGCAAGGGGGTGATGCCCGGCTACATGCTTGGCGGGCCGTCGCGGAACGTCAACGACCTGCCCTTCGATCCCTTCAAGCCGTCGTTCGACTTCGAGCGCATGGAGCCGTCGATCATGTATCAGTGCCATGGCGTGTTCCTGAGCACGTACCTTGCCGGCAAGGCGCGGGAATTTCGGAAGTAGCGCGAGGGTTCAGGGTTCGGGTGTCAGGCGATATCGTCCTCGTCCATCGTCCTCGATTCGAGTACGGCGGACGAGGACGATTTTGTCCATGCGGAGGACATGATGCACAACCATTTCCAACCTGAACCCCGAACCCAGAAGCCTCACGTGTCAATGCTGCTGCTCGCGGCCATCCTCTTTCTCGCCGGCACGGCCCGCGCGCAGTGGCGCAACGTCACCTCCGACCTGGGCGGAGATTTCGGTTGGGGTCGCGGCAGTTGTGCCAGCATCGCCACGGCGCCGGGCAGCGACACGGTCTACGTCAACATCGGCAAGATCGGCCTCTACCGCAGCGACGACGGCGGCGAGACGTGGAACGACGCCGCGGCCAGGGACAACGTGGCCTTCCCCGACGGCATCGTCAACCTGTTCCTCTTCGACCCCAGGGACCCGAAGACGTTCTGGATCAGTTGCATGTACGGCGCCGGGCTGTTCAAGTCGGTTGATGGCGGCCGGCACCTCGAGCGCATCAGCACGTTCGAGCATCTGGACGGCGTGTCGGTGGACTTTTCCGACCCGGCGCGGCAGACGCTGCTGATCGGCCGGCACGAGCAGGCGCGCAGCCTGGTGCGCTCGCGCGACGGCGGCAAGAGCTGGCGCGGCATCGGCAAGAATCTACCCGAAGGCACGAGTTTCTCCAGCGCGCCGCTGGTCGTGGACCGCGACATCTTCCTCACCAACACCTCCGGCTGGGACAAGGGCATCCATGGCCTCTGGCGTTCGACGGACGGCGGCGAGGAGTGGCAGAAAGTGGCGGACGTTTCACCCAGCGACTTCCCGCTGCTTACTTCCGGCGGCACGGCCTTTTACATGGCGGGCGGCAAGCTGTTGCGCAGCACCGACAAGGGCGCCACGTGGCAGACGCTCCAGACGCCGGTGACGCGCATTCCGATCGAGCTCCCCGACGGTCGACTGGCGGCGCTGGGCAGCCGGCAGATTCATCTGTCGGCCGACACCGGTACCACGTGGCGGGCCTTCGGTCCGCCCTGCCCCGTGACGCCAGGCTTCTGCGGCAGCTGCCTGGCCTTCGGCGCCAAGCACCGGTGGTTTTTTGTCTGCAATGCTTCAGACACCACCAGCACGAATGCCGTGTGGCGGCTCGACGCGGCGGGACCCGGTTTCGACGCGGCGGCCGGGAGCAACTGAAATGCAGTTCGGACATTTTGACGATGCGGCGCGCGAATATGTCATCGACCGCCCCGACACGCCTCGGCCGTGGAGCAACTACCTCGGCTCGCGCCGGTTCGGCGGCATCATCACGAACCATGCCGGCGGGTATTGCTTTGCGAAGTCTTCGGCGGAAGGGCGCCTGCTGCGCATGCGCTTCAACGGCGTGCCGCTCGACCAGCCGGGCCGCTATTTCTACCTGCGCGACGCTGATACGGGCGATTACTGGAGTGCGGCATGGCAGCCGGTCGGCAAGCCGCTGGACCAGTACCGTTC
Organism: bacterium; assembly: GCA_037144015.1. GTDB lineage: Bacteria > Verrucomicrobiota > Kiritimatiellia > RFP12 > CAIWXQ01 > CAIWXQ01. The sequence continues at coordinate 5,370 of JBAWXQ010000101.1, read as the reverse complement.
GACCTGCCGGTTCGGCACCGGCTATGCGGTGATCACCAGCGCGTACGACGACGTGCGCATGGAGACGACCTACTTCGTGCCGCGCGACCAGGATTTTGAATACTGGTGGCTGCGGGTCACCAATACCGGGACGCGCCGCCGCCGTCTCCGCGTGTTCACGTTCGCCGAGTTCACCAGCGAGTGGAACATGATGAACGACCTGCTCAACATCCAGTACAGCGCCTACATCGCCCAGGCGCGGATGGAGGAGGGAATCGTGCAGGCCAGCTCGTGCGCGCGACTGCCGGAGGACGCCGCCCATTTTGCCAACCGCGATCAGAGCCGCTGGTGGTGGATGGCCCTGCGCGGCGCACCGGTCACCGGCTGGGACCTCGCGCGCGAGAAGTTTGTCGGCGTGTACCGCGGCTTCCACAACCCGGCGGCCGTGGAGGCCGGCTGCTGCTCCAACTCGGAGGGGTGCAGCGACAACATTTGCGGCGGCCTGCAGTCGGACATCGAGCTCGCGCCCGGCGAGACGCGCGACCTGATCGTGCTGCTGGGCGTTGGCCGCGCGAGCCGCGAAGGCGCGCGCATGTGCGCCGAATACGGCAACCCGGTGCGCGCGGCGCAGGAACTGGAGACGCTCAAGAAGTACTGGCATGGGCTGTTGGGCACCTTGACGGTCCAGACGCCGGACGCCGACTTCGACCACATGGTCAACGTCTGGAATCCGTACAATGCGCTGATCACCTTCACCTGGAGCCGGGCCTGCAGCCTCGTCTACACGGGCGACGGCCGCGACGGACTCGGGTACCGCGATTCCGTGCAGGACGTGCTGGGCGCGGTTGCCGCGATCCCCGCGCAGGCGCGGGAGCGCCTGGCGCTGATGATCACGGGCCAGGAAGCCACGGGCGGCGCGCGCAGCGAGATCAAGCCGTGGCTGCATCATCCGGGGCGGATGCCCAGCGTGGCGCCGCACTACCGCAGCGACGACTGCCTCTGGCTGTTCAACGCCGTGCCGGCCTACGTGGCGGAGACCGGCGACGTGGCCTTCTACCAGGAAGTGCTCCCCTATGCGGACACGGGCGAGGCCTCGGTATTCGGCCACCTGCGGCGCGCCCTCGACTTCAATCTCGAGCGCACCGGCCGCCACGGCCTGCCCGCGGGGCTGGAGGCCGACTGGAACGACTGCCTCCATCTCGGTTACCAGGGCGAGAGCGTCTTCGTGGCCTTCCAGGTGCGTATGGGCTTGACGGTCTACGCCGGGATCGCCGCGCGGCTGGGGCAGCCTGACGAGCGCACGTGGGCGCTGGCGCAGCGCGAGGCGCTCGATGCCAGGATCCGGGCCGTGTGCTGGGATGGCGACTGGTTCATCTGGGCCATTGGCGAGGACGGCACCGTCTTCGGCTCCAAGGGGTTTCCCGAGGGGCAGGTCTACCTCAACACGCAGGCATGGGCCGTGATCAGCGGCGCCGCCACGCGTGAGCAGTCCGAACGCTGCATGCAGGCGGTGCGGGAGCGGCTGGCCACGCCCTTCGGCGTCCGACTGTGCCATCCGCCCTTTGATCAGACGCCGGTCAAGGTCATGCGCGCCGTGCTGATGAATCCCGGCAACAAGGAGAACGGCGGCATCTTCAGCCACACGCAGAGCTGGGCCGTGCTGGCCGAGGTGCTGCTCGGTCACGGGGATCAGGCCTTCGCGTATTACCGCGCGTTCATGCCTGCGGCATACAACGACCGCGCCGGGGTACGCGAAATCGAACCCTACGTGCACTGCCAGAGCACGCACGCGCCCGAGAGTCCCGCGTGCGGCGCGAGCCGCGTGCCCTGGCTCAGCGGCACGGCGTCGTGGGCCTGCTATACTGCGGCCCAGTGGATGCTTGGCATCCGGCCGGAGATCGAGGGGCTGCGGATCGACCCGTGCATTCCCGCCACCTGGGATGGATTCACGGCCGTGCGCATCTTCCGCGACGCCACCTACCGCGTTCGCGTGCGCAATCCGCAGCATCTCTGCCGCGGCGTGCGGCGGCTGCGGGTCGACGGCCGGATGTTCGACGGCAACGTGATTCCGCCTGCCGCACCCGGCGCGACGGTGGAGGTCGAGGCCATCATGGAAGGAGACAGCTGATGTGTAACGAACCCTGCCTGCGTGGTGGCGATGCGCGATCAAATAGAATCCCATTCCTGAACCGTTCGCCCGCCGCCGCCCTTGCTGCGCTGGCCGGATGTGCCACACTGCTGGCCGCGCCGCTGCGCGCCGGCGCGCTGCCGCCCGGCGCCGTGCTGCCGGAATCGGGCCCGGCCGTGGCCACACCGGTGCGCGTCGACATTGACGCCGGCACGGTGTTGCATACCGTCGACGAGCGCAGCTTTCACGGCATTAACTTCGTGGCGCTCTGGAACGACACCGGCGACGCGCCGGGGGCAGTGCAGGCGTTTTCCCGGATGGGGCAGGGGCTGGTGCGGTTCCCGGGCGGCTGCCCGTGCGAATGGTACGACTGGAAAGATCCGCTCGCCTCGGGGTTCTCGACGCTGACGCCCGACGCCGCCTGGCGCTTCGCCAAGGCGGGCGGGGCGCGGATGATCTTCCAGACCAACATTGCCAACGATGGCGGCGGCACGAACAAGACCACCCGTGCGCCGTACACGTTTGACAGCTCCGGCGCGCATGCGGCCGGCTGGGTTAACAGCGCGCGCGAGGCGGGGATCGGTGTGGCGTTCTGGGAGATCGGCAATGAGCCGGAGATGGATGCGCCGGGTCCGCATAAGAAGAGCCAGGAGGCCGTCTACGCCTGGTACAACGCGAAGTTCGAGGAGCAGGCCCGGGCCATCCGCAAAGCCGACCCCAAGGCCCGGATCATGGGGCCGGCCGCCTGCAACACCTGGTTCTGGTGGCATGAGAAGAACCTCGAGAAGTTCATGAAAGCCCACGGGAACAAGGCAGGCTCCGGCCTCGTGGACGCTGTCTCCCTGCACTGGTATCCCGAAGGCAGCGCGGGGACCTGGGCGCAGAAACGCGGCACAGCCCAGGAGTGGGTGGCGTGCATGGACTATATCCGCCGCACGCTCCGGCAGTACGATACCCGCGATCTGCCCGTCTACATCACGGAATGGAACTGGGGCGCCGGCGACAAGACCGACGGAGCCAGGAGGCTGTCCAATGCCCTGGGCGTGGCCGACTGCCTCGGCATGTTTCTGCGCACGGGCGTGGCCGGGCAGACCTTTTTCTGCCTGCAGAAGATCGACCGCGGCTGGGGTGTGCTGGCGATGAAGCAGGACTGCCGGCCGCAGAACAGCGCGTCGCCAACCTACTACGCGCTGGCGCTGGCGTCCCAACTGGGGGGCGCGGTGCTGGCCACCACCAACTCCGCCGACGAAGCCAATGTGCTCAGCGCGTATGCGACCCGTAAGAAGAACGGGTCCCTGCAGGTCATGCTGATCAACAAAAGCAACGGCGTCATCCCGGTTCAGCTGGCGTTCCGGGGCTATGCGCCCGTCGGCAGGACCGCCGCCGTCTATACGCTGCAGGGTATCAGCAGCGTGCCGAAGGAGGCGGACGCGCGGCCGGGCGAGGCGGGCGCAGCGGGGAAAGGCTGCAACGCATCCGGCGGCCTGACGGCGCCCGCAGGCAAAGACCCCATCAACGATACCGAGGTTGTGGTGAATGGCGCCAGGAGCCCGGAGCTGGAGGCCGGCGCGTTTTTGAAGCCGGCCACGCTGCGCATCCAGACGCCCGTTGTTGCACATGCCGTGCCGCCCTGTTCCCTGACGGTGCTGGTGTTGTCACCCTGATCCTTCCAAGGCGCACGCGTTTTTTGCGCCGGCAGGTTTTCGGAAAAAGAAGTGAGGATTCCGTGCGATACGGATATTTCGACGACAAGCACAAGGAATATGTGATCACGCGGCCGGATACGCCGCGTCCGTGGAGCAACTACCTTGGCTCGACGGAGTACGGCGCCATCATCACCAACCACGCCGGCGGCTACTCGTTCTTCAAATCGGCGGCCCGCGGCCGGTTCACCCGCCTCTACTGTAACGCCGTGCCGCTCTACCAGCCGGGGCGTCTTTTCTACCTGCGCGACAACGCCCGGAACGACTACTGGTCGGCCTCGTGGATGCCGGCGCCCAAGCCGCTGAAGAAGTTCACGTACGAATGCCGCCACGGCACGGCTTACACCACCATCAAGTCCCGGTACGCCGGCATCGCCGCCGAGGCCACGTACTTTGTGCCGCTGGGCCGGAACTTCGAGGTGTGGCTTTTCAAGGTCACCAACACCACGAAGGCGGCACGCGACCTTTCCGCCTTCACCTACTGCGAGTTTGCCGGCGACTGGACTGTGCGCGAGGATTTGATCGACCTGCAATTCAGCCAGTACACCATCAAGTCCGACTGGGCGGACGGCGTGCTGAACACCGGCTACCTGCGCTATTGCGGCAGCGACCTGGAGGGCGTCGCCACGCCGGACCAGGGGCGCAACTCCTTTTTCACCATCGTCGGCGCCGACGTCGCCGGCTTCGACTCGCGGCGCGAGGCCTTCCTCGGTCCCTACGGCACCTATGCCAATCCGGCTGTGCTGGAAACCGGCGTCAGCCAGGGTTCGCTGTCGCACGGCGACAACGCCTGCGCGGCGCTGCAGGTCCGGCTGCCGCTGCAGCCGGGCGAAAGCCGCGAGTTCATGGTGCTGATGGGCGTGGGCAGCGCCGCGCGCTGGGGGCAGCCGGTGCGCGCGGAGTTCAGCTCCGTGGACATGGCGCGCGCCGAGCTGGAGAAGGTCAAGGCCTACTGGCACGGGCGCCTCGGGGCGTTCGAGGTCAAGACGCCAGACCCGGCCTTTGACAGCACGGTGAATGTCTGGGGCGCGTACAACTGCCTGATCACCTATGCGTGGTCGCGCGCCGCCAGCCTGGTCTACCAGGGCGAGCGCGACGGGCTCGGCTTTCGCGACACGGTGCAGGACCTGCTCGGCGTCGCCGGCCTGATCACCGACGAGGCGCAGCAGCGGCTGGAACTGATGCTCACCGGCCAACTGGCCAGCGGCGGCGCGATCCCGGTGATCAAGCCCTTTGCCCACCAGCCGGGCCGGATGAAGGCGCCCGATCACTACCGCGCCGACGACTGCCTCTGGTTCTTCAACACCGTGCCGGAGTATGTGAAGGAGACCGGCGACCTGTCTTTCTACGACAAAGCGCTCCCCTTTGCCGACCAGGGCGAAGCCACCGTGCTGGGCCACTTGCGCCGCGCGCTGGAGTTCAACCTCGCCCTGCCCGGCCCGCACGGCCTGCCCGGCGCCAATGGCTCCGACTGGAACGACTGCATCGGCCTGGGGCCTGGCGGCGAGAGCCTCTTCATCGCCTTTCAGATGCGCTACGGATTCACGGTGTACGCGGAGA
>JBAWXQ010000100.1:0-9446 GCA_037144015.1 bacterium | reverse complement strand
GATTTTTTCTGGCAAGCAAAATGCTTCTGCCAGACCGAAGACAACTTCCTTGAAACTATTTTTATAGTGAAGTGCGCATGCTGTCAAGTCTGCCTACTGGAAGACTGGGGACTGGAAGACTGGGGACTGGAAGACTGGAAGAAGGGAAGGCGGGAAGATTCTTATCGTGAGGCGCGATATGCACATCGTCGTTTCACAAGACGAACTATTCCAAGGGCATTTCCATTCTTCCACCCATCCACTCTTCCGGTAATTGCTGGTTGACAGGCTCCATGGCTATTCGAAATGATGGTGATGACCAACAAAGGAAACAGACCATGCGAAGCGGACGCTTTTTGATGACCAGCCTGGCCGTCGCCGGACTGCTGATCCCATCGTCTCTGGCCATCTACTACCGGAGCCAGGCTCTTTACTTCGAGAAGGCGTTGGCCGACGCGGTGGCGCTGCCGGATCTTGCGGATGGCGGCGGAGCGCCGCAGGCCCCTGCAGCCGCTCCCCGTGAGGCCTGGATTCCGCCGCCGGAGACCCGTCGGGCCGGGGTGGGGGAGCCGGCCGAGGAGGCCCCGGCAGAGGCCGAGGTCGAGGCGGTGCAGCAGGTGGAAATCACACCGAAAATGCAGGAGGAGATGGAGCAGCGGCGGAAGGACGCGGAGCTGCGCCGCCAGTACTCCCGGCAGCAGGCCCTGGATTCCATGCGTCGGGCCACCAACTACTTTGCGAACCGCAAGACCTCCGGAATGACGGCGGCGCAGCAGGAGGAGTTCAACAGGATGGCGGCGATTCTCAAGGAGACCGTTGCGCTCAAGGAGCTGTCCTACGCGGAGAATCAATCCAGGGACAGGGGAAGAGCAGGCGCGACCATCAAGAGCAACCTCGTTGTCCTGGCTTCCATGCTGGAGCGCGAGCGCCGGCAGGAGTACGTCGATCTGGCCATGGCCATGGGGCATTCGGCGGAGGATGCGGCCGCGTTCGCCGGCTACATCGACCAGATTATTTCCAACACCTCCATCGGCGTCATCTTCCCTGACGCAAAGCGCGGCGTGCTTCGCGGAAGCCGCGAGGAACCCCGGGGATCCGCCCCTCGCGCGAACCCATAGGCGCGTGTGCAGACGCCAAACCTAAATCCGACAGGCTGCTAGGCGGGTCCACTTGGCCTTGGATTTGTGGCTGGCCAGCAGGGTTTGCAGGAAGGCCATGCCGGCGACGCCGTCATCCACCGTCGGGAAGTCGCACGCCGGGATGCGCTTGCCGGCGCGCTCGGCGCGGATGGCCTTGTAGGCGTCGCGGTAGATGTTGGCGAACGCCTCGATGAAGCCGTCCGGGTGTCCCCAGATCAGGCGCGCGGCCTGCCGCGCCGCGGGGCAGAGGTTGCTGTTCCCCTTGGAGTAGCGCGTGACCAGGCCGGCGGGGTCCTTGATCAGGAGGTAGTTCGGGTCCTCCTGTCGCCACTCGAGCCCCATCTTGGTGCCGTAGACGCGGATCGAGAGGGGGTTCTCCTCGCCGGCGGAGATCTGCGAGGCGTAGAGGATGCCGCGCGCGCCGCCCTTGTAGTGGACGAGCAGGTTGCCGTCGTCCTCGAGCCGGTTGATCTTCACGAAGGTCGTCAGGTCGGCGCAGAGGCTCTCGATCTCCAGCCCCGTGATGTAGCGGACGAGGTTGTGGGCGTGCGTGCCCAGGTCGCCCATGCAGCAGGAGCCGCCCGCGGTCTTCGGGTTCATGCGCCACATCCCGATGGCGTTCTTCGGGCTGGAGATGAAGCCGGCCATCCATCCCTGCGGATACTCCGCGACCACCTTGTTGATTTTTCCGAGCAGGCCGCTGCGGACCATGTGGCGGGCCTGCTTCACCATCGGGTAGCCGGTGTAGTTGTGGGTCAGCGCAAAGACCTTGCCGGTCTGGCGCACGATGCGCTGCAGCTCAACGGCCTCGGCGAGGGTGGTGGTCATGGGCTTGTCGCAGAGGACATTGAAGCCGGCCTGCAGGAACCCCCTGGCCACGCCGAAGTGGCCGCTGTTGGGCACGACGATGGAGACAAAGTCGATCCGCTGGTCATCGGGAAGGCGCGACTCGCCGGTGATCATGGCCTTCCAGCTCGGGTAGACGCGCGCGGCGTCCAGGCCCAGCGCGCGGCCGGATGCGGCCGACTTGGCGGCGTCGGATGAAAAGGCGCCAGCCACCAGCTCCGCTTCGTGGTCGAGCGTGGCAGCCATCCGGTGCACCGGGCCGATGAATGCGCCGATGCCGCCGCCAACCATGCCCATGCGTAATTTTCGAGTGCTCATGCGGGTGACTCCTTGCCTGTTGCCGTGCGTCCGGCCGCCCCGTCAGGTGACCAGAATTTTGCAATACGAGCCTGCGCAAAGTCAAGCTGCGACGCAAATGCATCGCATGTTTAGACGTAACGATCTACGTTTGTCCACGCAGTTTACGTCCAAGTACCCTGTCAGGTGGGTGCAAAATGAGGGGCGCACGTACTTTGTCCTTTGACCGTGCGTCGCGGATCGGGCCGCTGGGGCGCGCGTGTTACTTGACCAGGTCGTGCTTGATGCAGTACCGCACGATGTCGGCGGTTGAATGCAGGTTGAGCTGCTGCAGCGCGCGACTCCGGTAGGTGCTGACGGTCTTGATGCTCAGGTTCAGTTCCGCGGCGATCTCCTTGACGGGCAGCCCCTTGCCCAGAAGGCGCACGACCTCCAGGATGCGTCCGGTCAGCGCGCTGTCCGGACCTGATGGATGGTGCGCGGTCTGCTTGGACAGAAAGGTGGCCAGCATGTCGGCCAGGGCGGAGGACGTGTACCGCTCGCCGGCCAGCAGCTTCTTGACAGCCGCGGACAGTTCGCTGGCGTCGCAGTCCTTGCTCAGGTAGCTCGTGGCGCCGGCCTGGATCGCCTGCACGGCAAACGTGTCGTAGGGGTATCCCGTCAGCATCAGCACCGGCAGGGCCGGCTGCCGGGCGCGCACGTCGCGCAGCACTTCCAGCCCGCTGCGCCCGGGGAGATCGATGTCCAGGATCAGGAGATCCCACGTCCCCTGTTCCAGGACGCGCTGCACTTCCGCCGCATCCCCTGCCTCGCCGAGCGCCAGGCCGGGAATGTCGTTTTCGAGCAGCAGGCGAAGGCCCTGGCGAAAAATCGCATGGTCATCCGCAATCAGAATCCGGTTCATGGTTGTTATCCTTCTTTTGTGTTTGGCAGCAGCACCCAGAAGGTGCTGCCGCTGCCGGCGGCCGAATCCACGCCGATGGATCCGTCATGGGCAAGCAGGGCCAGCCGGCAGAATGCCAGCCCCAAGCCGCAGGAGCCGGCGGCGGCACGCTTCCGGATCGACCCGGTGACGAACTTGTCGAACATGCGCTCCCGGTCCTCCGGCGGAATGCCCGGTCCCTGGTCCTGGACCGAGAGGCGGGTTGCCGCTGTCCCGGCTGCGGCCCGGATGATGATGGGCTGGTCTGCGGGCGTATGCTTCAGCGCATTGTCGACCAGGTTGGCGATGACGCGCACGCAGAGGGCGCGGTCGCCAAACACCGGGATGGCCGTCGGCCCGGCTTCCACGCGGATGTCGCGGTCCTGCGTCAGCCCGCCCAGGGAGAGCAGGGCTTCCCGGATCAGATCGGCTGCGTCGAACAGGCTGCGGTGGAGGGGGAGCTTGCCCTCCTCCAGGCGGCTGACATCCAGGATGACGCGCAGGTTCTGCAGCACACCGTGCACGGCGGCGGCAACCGACTGCAGGTGCCCCATGATTTCTCCGGGCGGGCGTTGGGTCGCGGTCCGGGCGAGCGATTCGAGCACGAGCGAGACGCCGGACAGCGGCGCGCGCAGGTCATGCACCAGCATGTGCACGAGGTCGTCGCGCAGGCGTTCCAGCTCGCGCAGCCGCTGGTACTGCTGGGCCATCTCCTGGTTGCGCGCTTCGAGGTCAAGCCGGCTGCGGCGCAGGTCCAGGTGCAGGCGCACGCGCGCCAGGAGTTCCTCCGAGCGGATGGGCTTGACGATGTAGTCGGCGCCGCCGGCCGCGAACCCCTGGACGATGTCGTCGGTGTCGTGCAGGGCGCTGATGAAGATCACGGGCGTATCGCGCAGCCCCGGTAATTTTTTCAGTCTGCGGCAGACATCGTACCCGTCCATCGCCGGCATGCGGATGTCCAGGAGCACGATTTCCGGCGGGTTGTCGCGGGCGGCCTGAAGTGCCAGGCGCCCGCTCGGGAACAGGCGCACGGCGAAGCCTGCGGCGGCGAGTATGGCCTCGAAAACATGCAGGTTTGAGGCGTCGTCGTCGACAACCATGATAAACGGGCATGTCGGGGTTTGGTCTGGCATGGGCGAACGCCTAGGTTGACAGCGGCAGCGACACCTCAATCTCCACGCCGTGGTCTGCATTGCGGATGAGCGCCTCGCCGTGGAACAGGTTCAGGATGCGACGGGCCAGTGCCGGCGACAAGCCGAGATCGCCGGCCGGGCGGCGCAGCTCGCGCTGCCCGCAGACATCGAAGAATGACGCGAGGGCTTCGGGGGACAGCGGCGGGGCGGACGCGCGGAGGATGATGCGCGCGGTTTTTCCGGCAGCCATCGTGCGGATCTGGACCGGATCTTTTCCAGCCGTACAGCAGAAAGCCGCCCAGATGAGGTTTGTCAGTGCGCGCCGCAGCAGCCCTTCGTCGCACGGGACCGTGTCGGTCAGGGCGATGGAGCCGTTGGCCTCCACGGAGCTGGAGGGAACGCGGCTGGCGGGCGCATCTCGCAGAAGCGCTTCGGCAATCGCATGCTCCAGGGCCGTTTGCAGCGCAACCGGCGTGTGGGCCCAGGAGGCCGGCGTGATGCGGATCTGGGAGAGCAGCTCGGCGTCTTCGATCAGCCGCATCATGCGCACGCGTGAATGCGCATAGGCCTCGGCGCAGGCCTGGAGGGGCGATCCGGTCGGGAGCTCGTCCACCAGCAAATCCGCGACACTCAGGATCCCGGTCATGGGGGTGCGCATTTCATGGGAAATGAGGTTGAGCCAGTCATTCTTGGCCTCGTCCCAGATTTTGAGCTGCCGGCAGGCTTCAGCCAGGCTGGCTGTTCGCTCGGACACCAGGCGTTCCAGGTTCTGGTTCTGGCTTTCCAGCTGCTGCTGCAGCTGGCGGAGGTAAAGCTGGACGCCGATGCGGGCCAGGACCTCGTTGGCATGAAAGGGCTTGGTCACATAGTCCACGCCGCCGGCGTCGAAGGCGGCGACGATGTCGACGCTGTTGTAGAGGGCGCTGATGAAGATCACCGGGATCTTCTCCAGCGCCCGCTCGCTCTTGAAGCGGAGGCAGACCCGCAGGCCGTCCATCTCCGGCATGCGGACATCCAGGAGGATCACGTCCGGCGGGGACTCCAGGGCCGCCTGGATGGCGGGCAGGCCGCGGGTGAACGCGACGGTGTCGTAGCCGGCGGACTGGAGGATGTCGTTGAGGACGGTCAGGTTGTCCGGCTCATCGTCGATCATCATGATGGTGGCGTGGGCGGGCAGGATGCTCATGCGGACCTCGTTTGTTCGGCGGTTTCAAGCAGGCGAATCACTTCCTCATAATCGTAGCGGGCGGTCAGCTGCTGCAGGTGCGCCGCGATGGCGGGGGCGCCGGCGGCACACGCCGCCAGCACCCGGCGCAGCATGGCGATGTCGCCGCGCCGCACAGCCTGCCGCAGCAGCTGGCGCTCTTCGGCGCTCCGGCTGGCGAGCAGCTGCACGACGGCGTGCGTGTCCGCGGCCGCATGCGTGTCGGCCGGCCCGGCATCCCGCGAATATTCATACGCTACGTGCAGGACGCGGCGGAGCTCTTCCAGCAGTTCGCTTTCCCGCAGGGGCTTGCTGATGTATCCGGCGGCGCCTCCGGTCAGCAGCGCATCGCGCTCGTTCGGAAGCCCCTCGGCCGTGACGATCAGAACCGGCAGCGCCTGCGGCGCGCACAGCGCGTGTGCGCGGCGCATGGTTTCCACCCCGTCCATGTCCGGCATGCGCAGGTCCATCAGCACGGCGTCGGGGCGCCACGTCTGCAGCAGGGCCAGCGCCGCGTACCCGCTGGCGGCCTCTCGGACCTGATAGCCAACCAGTCGCAGCATGGCGCCCAGCATGATGCGGTTGTTCGCGTCGTCATCCACCACGAGAATGGCGCGCGGTGGCTCGGACGGGGACAGGCGCAGGACGCGGCGGGGCGCGTCCTCGGCGCGGCCGGTTCCGGGCGGGACGATCCCGGCGAGGAAGGAAAAACGGAAATTGCTCCCCTTGCCGGGCTGGCTGCGGGCCGTGATGTCGCCGCCCATCAGGCGGGCAAGATCCCGGCTGATGGCCAGCCCCAGGCCGGTGCCGCTGCCGCTGCGGCGGCCGCTCTCGCCCTGTGCAAACGGCTGGAACAGGCCGTCGATCTCTCCGGATGCCATGCCGGGGCCGGTGTCTTCAACCTCGATGGCCAGCACGTGTTCGCCAGTCGCTTCCGCCGCAGCCGGGCCGGTGGTCGCGTGTGCAGCATCCGGGACCCGCATCATCCGCAGGGTGATGGACCCCTCGCGGGTAAACCGCACGGCGTTGCCCAGCAGGTTCATCAGGACCTGCCGGATCTTGCTGCTGTCCGCCTTGATTTCCTGCGGAACGTCCGGCAGCCATTCCGTTTGAAAGCGAATGGCCCGTGCGCCGGGACGCGCTTCGAACATGTGCGCCAGTTCCCGGAGAAGCGTCTGGATGTTGAAAATGCCCGGCCGGACACCCCGGTCGGCAGCATCCATGCGGGAGACGGACAGGACGTCGTTGATCATGGACAGCAGGTGCTCGCCGCTTTTGTTGATCACCGCCAGCGACGCGCGCTGCTCGGAGCAATCCGTGGAGGAGCAGGTTCGCTGCAGGATCTGCGTGTAGCCAAGGATGGCGTTGAGCGGGGTCCGGATCTCATGCGACATGTTGGCCACGAAGGTGCTTTTGGCCCGGTTGGCCGCCTCGGCGGCGTCGCGGGCCTGCTCCAGCTCCTGCACGGCCGCTGCCAGGTTCGTGTGGCTCAGGCGCAGTTCATCCTCGAGGCGGCGGCGTTCGGTGATGTCCCGGCTTGCGCCCAGCAGCCCGATGATCACGCCCTGGGCGTTGCGCAGAGGCGCCTTGAGCGTGTCGATCAGGATCCGTGCGCCATCCGGATAGACGACCCACTCCTCATTATGCCGGGGGCTCCCCTGATCCATCATCAGCAGGTCCTGCTGCCGGAAGAAGGCCGCGATGTCCGGCGCGAAAAGGTCGGCATCCGTGCGTCCGACAATGTCCTTGCGCGCACGGCCGAGAAAACGCTCGAACTCGGGATTGCAGCCGAGGTACACGCCCTCGCGGTCCTTGAAGAAGACGATCTCCGGCATGGACGCGAGGAGGCCTTCCAGCAGGTCGGTCTGATGGCGCAGGCTGACCTCCAGGCGCGTGCGACCCAGCAGCCCGGCCAGAAGATCGCCCAGCAGGCGCAGGGTGTCGATCTCTTCCTCGCTCCAGACGTGAGGTTGCCGCACGGCGTCAAAGCCGACAAATCCGATCAGCCGGCCGCCGAAGACCATGGGCACAACCAGCAGCGACTGGATGTTCTGATTGGTCAGAAGGTCGCGCTCGGCGTACCACGTGTCCGGCAGCCGGGCGACGCTGGGGATGTGAATGTTCTGCTGCTGCTCCAGCTGGCGCATCCACATGGGGAACAGCGACAGGGGGATTTCCTGCAGATTTTCAATCTCGGGCCGGATTCCCTCTGCGCACCACTCATGCGTGTTGTGCATGGTGGTGTGTGCCTCGTTGAACAGGAAGACGTAGCTGCGGTCCGCGCGGCTGAAGGCGCCAATCTCCGTCAAGGCGTGCCGCACGGCCGCATCGGCACCGCTGGACCCTGTGTGGACGAGCGCGGCCGACAGCTGTGCGAGCAGGCGCCGCAGGGCGGAGAGCCGCCCGATGTCCTGCTGGCTGCGCAGGGCGGCGGCCTGGATGGCGCGGGTTGCGGTGACGTCGAGGAAGGTGATCACCGCCCCGACGATCACGCCGTTGCGGCGCTGGGGGTAGGACCAGTATTCGACGGGGAAGGAGGTGCCGTCGGCCCGCCAGAAGACCTCGTCCTCCACATGCGAGCCTTTTCCTTCCACGAAGGCCTGGAAGATCCGGCAGGTTTCGACCGGGAAAGACGTCCCGTCGGCGTGTCGACCGTGGATTTGCCAGTGCATGTTCCGGCCAATCAGCTGTTCCGGGCGCTCGTATCCCAGCAGGCGCAGGCAGGCCGGGTTGCAAAAGGTGCAATCGCCGTGCAGGTCGATGCCGTAGATCGCCTCGGCGGTGGAGTCCAGCAGCAGCCGGAGCTGTTCTTCGCTGGCCCGCACAGCGGCTTCGGCGCGCTTCTGCTCGGTCAGGTCCACCATCACGGTCAGGAGGGTGCGCTGCCCCTGGCTGTCAATCAGTTCGCTCGTGAACAGGCCGTCGCGTTCCGCGCCCTCCTTGGTGCGGATCTTGAGCTCCCGCGGCCCGATGCAGCCGTTCTGCTCCAGTTCGGCCATGGCGAGGCCGAGCGCCTCCGGATTGACAAAAAGATTCAGATCGGCCGAGGTCCTGCCAATCACTTCCGTGCGCGTGAAACCGGTCTTCTGGAGAAAGGCGTCGTTGACATCGACAAGCTGTCGTGTGGGCAGGGAGCTCAGCGCCATCGGGTTTGGATTGTGCCGGAAGATCCGCTCGAACATCTGCAGCGCGGCTTCCTGCCGGCTCAGGTTCTTCGATATGCCGAAAATGCAAGGCTCCCCGTTCCACCGGCCGATCCAGATCCGGGTTTCCACAGGGATGCAGGTGCCGTTGCGAGCGGCCAGCGGCAGCGGACAGACCGTCCTCGCGCCGGCCAGCATGTCCCGGAAGATGGCTTCCGCTTCCTGGCGCTTGTCAGCGGGGTGCAGGTCCAGCACGCGCATGGCGGCCAGTTCTTCCGCGCTGTACCCCAAGATTCTCGAAACCGCAGGGTTGGCGTAGAGGATCTGCCCGGCGGTGGTCCCGACGACGATGAGGTCATCCACCGTCTCAAAAAACGTGCGAAAATTCGTCTCGCTCTCCTGCAGTTGCTCCGTCCGCTGCTGCACCAGCCGTTCGGCGCGGGCGCGTGACGTTGTCAACACAAGCACCAGCAGGAACAGCAGCAGGCTGGCGCAGAGTCCGGCGCCGGCGATCAGGCCGCCGCGGTGGTTGTGCGTGCGCGCGGCAAAGGCGGCCTGGGGGGAAAGGAGGATCGTCCAGGGGCGGCCGCAGAGAGTCAGATGCCGGACATGCCGGCTGTCCGGCGCTGCGGACGGCGGCCGGACGTCGCCGGAATCGTATAGGAGCGTCGCCTCGCTCGGCTCCATGCTGTCGTAGATCCGGAGGCTGAGGTCGGTCCTGCGTTCGCCCAGGATGCCGGCCATCAGGTTTTCCATGCGAAAGGGGGCCAGCACCCAGCCGGA
>JBAWXQ010000099.1:0-9646 GCA_037144015.1 bacterium | reverse complement strand
AATCCGTTGATGGGTTACTCCATCGTGTGGGTTCGACTCCCACCTCGGGCACCAAAAACACAGGCGATAACACGCAGAAACTACGTAAGAAGCCTTATGTTTTGCTCAATTATGAAGTGTGTCGCCATGCGTGTTTATCTTGCCGGAGCACCGCCATACACTCCGAGGCACAACAGGTGAACGCCCTGTCACGACCGGAGATTTACCCCCTATTACCCCTTCGCGTTCGGTGTGCGAACCACCTTGCTCACTTTCCGGCAAGATACTTCGCCGCCTCGATACAACCAATCAGCAGCGCCCCGACCACCCCTCCGGCTTTGGCCGCAGCAACCGTGCTGGCCGCCCGCTGAGTGAGTTGCGCGCGCTGGCAACGCAGAAGGGTGGCGATCGCGCGTGCGAGGGCAGGGTGCCCACTGCACGTGCCAAGGGACTGTTCCACCTCGACCAGGCGCGCGTCGATCTCGTCGCGCCGTGCTATCGCCGTCTTGTTCGGCACCCGCAGGACGATCTTACGCGCCATGTCTACTTCCGCCCACCGCAACGTGCAACAGTCACCGAAACGCAACCCGGTGTAGATGCCGATTACGAACAGCGTCTGCAGTTCCCCCCGCGCGCGGTTGCAGATGGTGTTCAACTCCTGCACCGTCAACTCGCGGCGACTGGCCTTGATCTCCGTCTTCCGCGCCTTCCACTCCGCCAACTACAGTCAGCATTATACACAGATGTTTTTCCTCCACGGGGCTTCGGTAAAATGG
The DNA here is from genome assembly GCA_037144015.1 of bacterium. Classification (GTDB taxonomy): domain Bacteria; phylum Verrucomicrobiota; class Kiritimatiellia; order RFP12; family CAIWXQ01; genus CAIWXQ01. Next base: position 8,891 of record JBAWXQ010000099.1, on the reverse strand, counting down.
TATGTTAAATCATAACACAAAAACATAAGGTACAGGATGAACGATCACACAACCGCGCATGCGTTTGCCCCGGTGTCCCGATCCCTGGTCGACCTGCTGGGGCGAGAGCAAATCGCGGCCGTTTGCGCCGCACGGGCATGGCTGGGCGCAGCACCAGCGGCGGAACTCCTGGCCGCCGCGGCTGAGCCGGTGGCGTTTTATCCCGTGTCGTTGCAAACGCGCCTGGCCGGATTGCTGAACCAGGTCGGCCAGCCGGCCATAACACCGGTCCTGGCAGCCTCGACGGCGGGCGCCGGTTCGGCGCAGTTCTCCGCGGCTACCCGGATCGCCGCTGCGCCATTAAGCGCCCTTGGCTATTTTCGGATCGGAGAAGACGGGCGGCTATACCTGATCACTAAGAGCGAGCATTACCATACGCCGCTGGGACATGTCTTTCCCGGCTACGAATTGCTGGATCGCGCCCGCGCACTGGGGATTCCCAACGCTACGCACAACAATACGCGCGGGCGGATCACGCGCCACCTGGAAGAGGAGTTAATCCGCACGGCCAATGGCTTGGCGCGCGGGGATCGCGCCGGACTGGACGCGGTGCTCTCGCAGGAGAACGATCCGCGGATTCTCAACCGGGTTTTGAACTTGGAAACCGGCAGCCTTGCCGTGGAGGCGGCGCTGAAGATGGTCCTGGCCCGCTTCTACCGCATGCAGCCGGACATGCCGCAGCCGCGGTATCTGGGGCGGCGACCGGTGATCCTCGTGATGGGCAACGAGGATGGTGGCTTGCAGGCAAACTATCATGGCACCACCGTGCTGACGCAGATGATGCGGGGAATGTGGCCGGATCTGCAGTCCATCCTGGAAGCCGCCGGCGCCTGGAAGGTGGTGCCCATCCGGCCGAACTGCCTCGAGGATCTGGACAAGGCTTTTGCCACCTACGAGCGCGGGAATTTCAAGATTGCCGGCTTGTTCCACGAAATCATCATGATGAACTACGGTGGACTCCGTTTGACACCGGAGTTTCTGCGCCATGCCCACGCGCTCTGCGAACAGCACGACGTGCCGACTGTGGTGGACGAGATTCAGTCCTGCATGTGGGCGCCGCAGCTCTACCTGTTCCGCGAATACGGCCTGCGGCCGACTTTCGTGGCGATCGGCAAGGGATTTCCCGGCGGCGAATATCCGGCCTCACGGATCCTGTTCAGCGCGGCCATGGACGTCATGCCCCAGTTCGGCGCGCTGGTAACCAATGGACAGGAGGAACTGGCTTCGTTGGCCTATCTGGTGACCATGGAGTGGGCGCAGGCCAATGCGGCGACAACCGCCGCACTCGGCAAGTACTACGAAGGGCGCCTGCGGGAACTGGCGGATGAATTCCATCGGATGGTTACGGGGATTGACGGCTGGCGTCACATGACGACCATCCGTTTTGCCCGGTTGGATCAGGCGCGAGGGTTCGCGGCGGCGCTCAATGCGCGCGGCCTGGATATCAGCGCGCAGACCTACAAGGCCGATTGCCCGCCGGTGGTGCTGACCAAGCTGCCACTGATTGCGGATCAGGCGGTCATGGATTTTGTGATGCAAGCCATGCGGCAGGCGCTGGAGCAACAAGTTGCGGAATAGCCTTATGAAAACGGCAAGCGCATCCGTGCGGCAGCAGAAAATCCTGCAGGCGCTGGCGGGACGCGAGGAGGTCAGTGCGGTGGCGCTGGCCCGGCAGTTCCGCGTCACCCCCATGACCATCTGGCGCGATCTGGAGGTGTTGGGACATGCGAAACGAATCACCCGCACGCATGGCGGCGCACTGCTGAGCGCACCCGTGGTGGCGGCATTCGCCTTCCATGCGCGGCAACAATGCCACCTGGCGGAGAAGATTGCGATCGGCCGGACCGCGTCGCAATTGGTGAAACCGGGGATGACCGTCATTCTCGATACTGGCACAACCACACTGGAAGTGGCTCGTGCTCTGGGTGGCATTCCGCGACTCAAGGTGTTGACCAGTTCGCTGGCCATCGCCTCGGCGCTGTTGACCCACGACGATCTGGAACTGGTGCTGCTGGGTGGCACAGTCAGCAAAGGCAGCCCCGACCTTTGCGGGGCCTTGACAGAGGATAACCTGGCCACTTTCCGCGCGGATCTGGCATTTGTCGGCGCGGACGCAATGGACAAGCATGGCCTCTATACCCGCAACCAGGGAATTGCCCGCGTTTCGCGGGCGATGATCGCCAACGCGCAACGCACGATCCTCGTGGCCGACAGCAGTAAGTTCGGACGCACGGCCTTTGTCCGCATTACCGCCTGGGATGCGGTGGATGGTTGGGTGACGGATAATGAACTGCCGGCTGATGCCCGGCGATGGGCGAATAAGGCCGTGCGGAGTTTGGTGCAGGTGTCTGCCGAAAACTAGGAGTGACCATGCGAACGGTACGATTTGGCGTGATTGGATGCGGACTGATGGGGCGGGAGTTTGCCAGCGCGGCGGCACGCTGGTGTCATCTGACGGCTATGGACGTCCGCCCGGAGATCGTGGCGGTTTGCGATACGAACCCCGCGCTTTCAGGCTGGTTCGCGGAGCATTTTGCGGCCATCCGGCAGGTGACCGAGGATTATCGCGAATTGCTAGCCAATCCGGCTGTGGAGGCAGTCTACATCGCTGTGCCGCACAACCTGCATGCGGCGTTCTACTGTGCGGCGATTGCAGCGGGCAAGCACCTCATGGGCGAGAAACCGTTCGGCATTGATCTGGCCGCGAACCGCCAGATTATGGACTGCATCGGAAAGCACCCGGATGTCTTTGCGCGCTGCAGTTCGGAGTCGCCCTTTTTCCCGGCCGTCCAACGCATCGGCAGGATGATTGAGGCGGAAGCCTTTGGCCGCATCATCGAGGTTACCAGCGGATTCCTGCATTCCAGCGACATGGACCCGAACAAGCCGCTCAACTGGAAGCGGCTGATCAAATTCAACGGCGAATACGGCTGCATGGGTGACTTGGGCATGCACGCCTGCCACATGCCCTTCCGCGCGGGTTGGCTTCCCCGTGATGTGCGCGCCATCCTTTCCAAGATCGTCGTGGAACGTCCGGACGGCAAGGGCGGCAAGGCGCCCTGCGAGACCTGGGATAATGCCACGCTGCTGTGCACCTCGGCCGATCGCGCCGGAAACGAATTTCCGCTGACGATCAAGACCCAGCGCATCGCCCCCGGAAACACCAATACCTGGCATCTGGAGATCCTCGGCACGCGCGCCTCGGCCCGCTGGAGCAGCCGGCAAATCAATACGCTGGAGTTTATGGAATATCGTGGCGGCGAGCAAGCCTGGCAGACCATCGACATGGGGCACGAGATGGCGTACAGATCGCTCACCGGCGGCATTTTCGAGGCTGGCTTCTCGGACTCCATTCTGCAGATGTGGGCGGCCTTCCTCTACGAGCTGGAGCATGGCGCGCCGATCCGGCCGTTTGCCGGCTGCGTCAAACCGGAGGAGGCCGCCCGGTCGCACCGGCTGTTTACCGCCGCCCTTGAATCCCACAGCACGCGCCGTGTTGTGCCGCTGGAATCCGCAACTCCCGAAGGGTGACGAACCTCCATGGATGTCGCGAACAATACCTGCCTGATCGGGCTTGACCTCGGCACCAGCGCCATCAAGGGCGTGCTGACGGATGAGCGGGGCGCCGTGCTGGCCGAGGCCGGAGCGGACAACCGCTTTCTCCACCCGCAGGACGGTTGGGTGGAAGTCGAGCCGCAACCGCATTACCAGAACCTCTGCCGCGTCATCCGCGAACTGGTGGCGGCCGCTCCCGGCGAGGTGGCCGCCCTGGCCATGGCCGCTGCGTCCGGCAATACGCTTCTGACCGATGCGGCCGGCACGCCGCGGACGAACATCATCAGTTGGATGGATCGCCGGGCGGAGCAGAACCCGCCCGTTGCATTAGCCGGGCTCACCGCGGCTGAGGTGGCGAAGATTACCGGCTGGCCGTGTCTCAACAGTTTTCCCCTGTCTCACCTGGCGTGGCTGCGGGAACGTCGTCCGGAACTCTACCGGTCTGCCGGCCACTATGGCATGGATACTGACTGGCTGCTGTATCGCCTGACCGGTCGCTGGGTGATGGATCATTCCACCGCCACGACGTTCCACTTGCAGGCGCAAACGTCCGGCACCTACTACAAGCCGTTTCTGAAGATGCTGGACATCCCGCAGGCGAAGTTGTCGGAACTGGTGTCTTCCGGAGTGGCGGTCGGTTCGTTGACCGGGCCCGCATTGCGGGACACCGGTCTTTCCCCGCGGACCACGGTCGTCACCGGTTGCTTCGATCATCCGGCCGCGGCCCGTGCCGCCGGTGTGCTGGCGCCGGGGCAGCTCATGCTCTCCTGCGGGACATCCTGGGTCGGGTTCACGCCGCACCCGGACCGGCAGGCCATTCTCGACGCGCAGATGCTCTGCGATCCATTCCTCTCCGCGTCCGGCGGCCCGTGGGGCGGCATGTTCTCCGTGCCGTACATCGGCCGGACCATTGACTGGTATGTAGACAACGTCATCGCCCCCGGCGAATCCGACCGAATGCGCATTTTTGATGAAGCGGCGGCGGAAGCCGCGCCAGGCGCCGGCGGTCTGAAGATTGATCTGCGACAGCCGCCCCGGGCGGTAAAGGCTGACCGCCGGAATGCCAGCCGGGCCGTCATGGAAAGCGCCGCCCGGCTTCTGAACGAAAAGATCGTTGTCTTAAAGGAACATGGGTTTCGCTATGACCGAGCGGTGATGGTCGGGGGACCTGCGAAAAGTCCGGTCTGGCCGGGGATCGTCGCGGACATCACGGGTATAGAGGTGGCTGTCGGTGGCCGCTCTGCGGGTGCCCAGGGCGCCGCCATCCTGGCCGGCCTGGGGGCGGGGCTCTACCGGAACGAACAGGACGCCTTGGCCAGGAGGTGCATTCGAAAATGAATATTGATTTCAGCGAGGCCGACCGTCGGATCTACGAGCGGGAACTGCGGAGCTTTCTGCCCGCCAGAATCTTTGACGCCCATGTTCATTTGCTGGACCGTACCTGCCTGATTCCGGACGCGGAGTTCCCGCCCAAGAGCATCTACCGGAAGTTTGGCGGCATCTTCTCCCTGGAACAATGCCTGGCCTGGGCGAAGAACTTCCTGCCGGAGCAGGAGCTCCATCTGAACGGTTTCGGGCACCCGTCACGGGAGTGCGACCTGGACGCTTCGGCGGCCTATTCCGGCCGCATCTCGGACAATGGCCGTTTTTTCGGCATGGCCATGGTCTCGCCCCATGACACGGCCGAGGCCGTCATCCGGCGCGTGGAACGCAACCGGCTCATTGGCTATAAGCCATACCTGAGTTTCGTGGACGGGAAGGAATCGCGCGCGGTTACGATTCATGACATGCTGCCCGCGTCCCAGATGGAGGCCGCCGACGCGCGTGGGCTGGCCGTGACGCTGCACATCCCGCGCCCGGAGCGGCTGGCCGATCCGGTCAATCAGTCCCAGATGGTGGAACTCTGCCGGCGCTACCCGCGCACGCAGATCATCTTCGCCCACATCGGCCGCGCCTACTATTTTCAGAACGTCATCGGCATGCTTGATGGCATAGCCGCCTGCCCGAACGCCTATGTGGACACAGCCATGGTCAACCACGAAGGCGTGCTGGAGTACGCCTTCCGGAACTTTCCGCGCGAGCGCATGCTGTTCGGTTCCGATGCGCCGGTCGCCTGTCTGCGCGGGAAATCGGTTGAGATCAACAACCAGTATGCCTATCTGATGGGCGAGGACTACGAGGTCGGCACGTCGATCTACGACGCGCACCAGGCCGTCACGTTCACCACGTTCTTCTACGAACAACTCCGCGGCATCAAGTTGGCGGCGGAACGGGCCGGCCTGACCCGAAGCGAGATTGAGGACATTTTCTTCAACAACGCCAGCCGTCTGTTCCGGGCGGTGGCAGCGCGGAATTATGAATGACCCCTGAACCCTCCACAACCATAGGTTACCCCATGACATCACTTCGCCCCCCCCAGGCCGGCCTCCTGCCCTTCTATCTGAAACTCTACGACGACCTGCTGCCGCAAGTTCGGGCCGGGTTTGACGGTTTTATCGCCCGGATCGCGGCGGCGCTGGAAAAACGCGGCATCACGGTGCAAACGGCGCCTGTCTGCCGCGTCGCCGACGAGTTTCAGGCCGCCATCGGGCAGTTCGAGGCGGACGGCATCGATTGCCTCGTAACCCTGCACCTGGCCTATTCGCCGTCGCTGGAAGCCATCGAAGCCTGCTGTCGGACCAAACTCCCCATCGTCATCCTCGATACGACGATGGATGCGAAGTTCGGGGTGGACGTCTCGCCGGACCGCATCATGTACAACCACGGCGTGCATGGGGTGATGGATTTCGCCTCCCTGCTGCGCCGTCATCAATGCGCCTTCGAGATCGTTGCCGGCCATGACAGCGATCCGCGCGTGCTGGACCGGGTTGCCGATCAGGTGCGCGCCATCGTCGGCGCAAAGGCCCTGCGCGACAGCCGCATTCTGCGCGTCGGCAACGCTTTCGCCGGCATGGGCGACTTTGCTGTGGCCGAGGATGTGCTGGCCGCCAAACTGGGGATTGCGGTCAAGCAGGTCGGCCTCGATGTGCTGGATGCCGCCATTGGCAAGGTGACGGACGCCGCCGTAGCACAAGAGATCGCCGCGGATCACGCCCGCTTCGCCTGTGAACTCCCGGCCGCGGCGCATGCACGCTCCGTGCGGGTCGGACTCGGGTTGCGCCATATCCTCGAAGCTGGAGACTATAGCGGGTTCAGCGTCAACTTCCAGGCGTTCGACCGGGCCGACCGGCCGGCCAACACCATGCCGTTCCTGGAAATCTCCAAGGCCATGGGGCGGGGGATTGGCTATGCCGGTGAGGGCGACGTGCTGACCGCCGCCCTTGTCGGCGCGTTGGCCCGCGCCTTTGGCGCCGTGACCTTCACGGAGATCTTCTGCGCCGACTGGGCCGTCGATACGCTGTTTCTCTCGCACATGGGCGAAATCAGCCCGGCGGTGGCCGGCGACCAACCGCGCGTCATCGCCAAACCGTTTTTCAGTGGCGGCTCGCTAGACCCCGCCGTGCTGACTTGTGCGGCGAAGCCCGGGCCGGCGGTGTTCGTCAATCTCGCCCCTGGCCCGGCGGATACGTTCTCGCTGATTGTCGCCCCGGTCGAGGTGCTCGCCGAGGACTCCTCGCTCGACCCGGCCATGCGCGACGTGGTGCGCATCTGGGCGCAGCCACAGGGCAAGGTGGCGGCGTTTCTCGAAGCCTACTCGCGCGCCGGTGGCACCCATCACAGCGCACTGGTGCTCGGCGACCGGGCCGACGCCGTCGCTGCTTTTGGCCGGTGGAGCGGGCTCGACGTGATTCAAATTTGAAGCCAAGGAACGGCGTGGTCTACTGCGAGGCGATGCAGCGCGCGTTTCAGCGGCAGGTGCGGGAGAAATATGGGGCCGCCGACGCCTTGTGCGCGGCCTGGCGCGACCCGCAGGTTCGCTTCGACACGGTGAGCGTACCGACAGAAGCGGAATGGAAAGCCAAGCGCGAGACGCTGCTGCACTAACCCGAGCCGGCTCTGGTGCAGCGTGAACGATTCGCTCCGGTTGTGCGGCAAGGCCATACTCGTGGAGAAGGCCGGTCCGCGCACGCTGCGTCTGCCGACGGCACGGCCGGTGTGGGATCTGCTGAGCGGCCGCAAGTTCGGTTGTAATCTGGCGATGACGTGCTACCATTCTCGGAACTCGATTCGACGGTCGGGTCGCAGATTCGGAACAAGCACGAGGAACCGTTCGCATGGTCAAAAAGGCGCATTCGCTTTACCGGCAGGTGTATCGGACGCTGCGGGGCCGGATCCTGTCGGGCGAGTACGACCCGGGTGCCCGCATCGAGACCGAGCCCGAACTGGCGGCGCAGTTCAACACCAGCATCATCACCATCCGGCAGGCCGAGAGGATGCTGGTAGATGATGGGTTGCTCGACAAGCAGCAGGGGCGCGGCACCTTCGTGCCGGAATCCGTCCGGCGTCGCCGCAAAGTCCTCTGCGTCTGCGGGCTGGATTTCATCGAGGGACTGCAGCAGCGCATGGGGTCGTATCACGCCGACCTCATTGTCCTGAGCCAGAAGGAAACGGCGCGCCGCGGGATGGAATTCGAGACGGTGTGGCTGACTCAGAACGATCCCGACCGGGTGCGGCCGTACGTCGAAGAGCCCAACATCCGCGATTATTGGGGGTTCGTCTTCATTGCCTGCCGTCCGGACCACGTGCTGCTGCAGCGTGTTCGCGAACTCAGGCTGCGCCATGTGACGATTGCCGCTCACCGGGAAAAGCAGGAAAGGTGGATCTGGCTGGACCATCGCGAAGCGATCCGTCTGGCCCTGGAGGTGTTCGACCCTGCGCCGGGCAAGCCGCCGGTCATGATGGGGATCGACAATCTGCGCCAGGACGTGGAGGCCGTGCTACGTGCCACGCGTCGGCGGGCGGAGCAGATCTATCTTCCCGGTCAGGAGAAGCGATTCTCCTTCGAAACGGCAGGCTACGTGAAGACGCTTGAAGTGCTGGAAGCCGGCACGGATCTTTCCCGCGTCATCTTTCTGGACGATATCGTCGCGCAAGGCGCCACGCGCGCCCTGTTAAAAGCCGGCTATGGCAACCGCGAGGTGCGGTACGTGGTCATTGGCGGGCAGCAGGAGATCATTCCGCTGGGCTTTCCGGCGATCTATGTGGTTCACGATACCGCGGAGGAAGTGCGCCGCGCGTTCACGATCCTCGAACGGCCATGCCGGGACGATGCGCCGGGTCAGACCACTTGGCGAAGCGGTTTCCGGATCGCCGGTGCGGAGGAAGCGGGCACGGCTTGATGGCAGCAGCGGATGCCT
>JBAWXQ010000098.1:0-9670 GCA_037144015.1 bacterium | reverse complement strand
AAGACGGGACTTCCAAACCGGCCGAAGAAGAGCACTTTCAGATCGGCGTTGACACGCCTATGTGTTTGTCGACTGGCGCGGCTTCTACGGCAGCAAGGACGCCATGACCGGGGTGAAACGGCTGACCTGGCGCCGCGGCCAGGACGGCTATGACTCTGTCGAGTGGTGCGCGACTCAGGCCTGGTGCGACGGCAAGGTCGGAACCTGGGGCGGCTCCGCCTTGGGCAAGCAGCAGTTCGACACCGCGGCCGAGCAGCCGCCGCACTTAGTCTGTTGCGTCCCTTTGATCGCCTACATGGGCGAGCGTTATGAAGCTTATTACGAAGGCGGCGTGATGCTCGAAGCTCACGTCAAGACTCTGGACAAACTCGGATTCGATGTCAGCCGCAAGATCGTCGATACGCCGCTGCCCGGCGCCTGGATCTGGAAAATCGCGCGCAACCGTTCGTACTCGCCCGAGAAAATCGCCGTGCCGTGCCTCATGATCAGCGGCTGGTGGGACAATTATCCCGCCGATGTCATGGCAATGTTCAATGACCTCGTTGCCCGCGGCGGAACCGGCGCCCGGGCCGAGTCCAAACTGATCATGGGCCCGTGGTCGCATACCGCCGTGGACCTGGCGCAGCAAGGCGACCTGACCTTTGAAAACGCCAGCGGCTATTCGGCGAAAATCACTATGCAGTTCTTCGATTACTTCCTGCGCGGCAAGAAGGACAGCGGCTGGGCAAGCGTGCCGCGGGTCAATGCCTACCAGTGCGGCGACGAGAAGTGGATCACCGGCGAAACCTGGACGGCGATGCAGGGCCAGCCGCAGACGCTGCACCTGCTGGGCGACGGCACGATTCAACTGGCAGCCATTGCGGACTCCGCAACGCCCCAGACACCGTCGAGCCGCACTTATACGTACGACCCGCACAACGCGTCGCCGACCATAGGCGGTCAGAACCTGCCGCCGCTCACGCACGGGCCCAAGGACGTCGCCTCCCTCGAAAAACGCTCCGACGTGCTGGTCTACAGGACCGATGTACTGAACGCGCAATTGCGGCTGCGCGGGGATGCGGAGCTTTCCCTGACCTTGACCTGCAACCGCACCGATTGCGACCTGCAGGTCCGGCTCTGCGATGTCTTCGCCGATGGCAAAAGTGTTCTGGTGAGCGAGACCATTCAGCGCGCCAAGCTCCGCGACGGCAAGAAAGTCCAACTGCTCAAGCCGGGTCAGCCGTATCCGTTAACCTTGCGCTTCGACCCGCAAGCCTACACCTGGCTTCCCGGACACCGGCTCGAACTGCTCGTGACCTCCGGCAATTCACCCCGCCACGAGCGCAATCCGCACACCGGCGCCGACCACTGGGACGACGCCACGGCACAATCGGTCACCGTGACGCTCCAGCACACCCCCGCAGCCCCGGCCCTCCTGCGCCTGCCGCTGGCTCCCTAATACATCTCGGGAAGATGGCGTTCTGCCATCTCCCCGCAGTCCCCTACTCTACGTGAGCAATTGATAAGAAATCGCTTTTCGGCCTGCACCGGCCCGCACGGGCCAGAATCATGCCGCAACCGGTCTGAAGCAGCGATGGCATGGCGGGAAGCATGGCAGAGGCAGGGATCAACGTCAAGATCGCCACAAACCCGCGGCTTTGGGGCGGACGGGGTACACGCCCGTCACCACGGCGTGTAGCGCAGCCCCAGGAGCGCCAGCAGGTGCGCGGCGAGCAGCCCCAGGGCCGGAAGCAGGAATGGCCGGTTGTGCGACGAGGCCCGCGCCTCGCGCGTCTTGATCCTGACCTTCTTCATCTCGTCAATGCTGGCAAACACGCGATCAAGGGCAGCCGCGTCCAGCGCCTGGAAGAAGACGCCGCCGGTCTCGCGGCAGAAGCGGTTCTCGTCGAGCACCTTGGCGTATTCCTCATCCGCCCCGACAAACACGCCGTAGCAGGTGATGTGTTCAGCCTGGTAGCGGGCAATGAGGCGGCTGATCCGCTCCGCACTGCCGTCCTCGACATTATGCCCGCCGTCGGTCAGGAACAGGACCATGCGGTCTCCCTCGGCGCGCTGCGTGAGCACATCCGCCGCCCCTTCCAGGGCATTGAAGGTGCAGGTGCCCCCGAACACCCACCCCGAGAAGCCCGGCTGCCAGAGATCACGGATCCCGTAGTCCCAGGGCTGGATGAACGGCCTGGCGTTGATGATGGCGGATGTCTCGAGTGTCAGCGGCACCCAGTGGATGTAGTGCTTGGCATAGACCGTAAGCCCGAAGGCGTCGCCGCGGCGGTGCGTGAGGAATTTTGCGAGCGAATCCATCTCCGCGTCGAACGCGCGGTATCGCGGGCCATCGGACGGCTGCGAGCCATACGGCGCGGACATGCTGGGCGAGATATCCATGACGATCTGGATGTTTGTCAGTTGCCGCTCGACCAGCGGCGGGGCGTGTTTCATGGGGCGGGCCAGCAGGATGATCGCCGCTGCCAGCAGTGCCGCAGGAAGCATGTTCGCCGCCTGGATCAGGCCGCGCAGCAGACGCCCCCGCCGCGCCGTGCGGAAGTCCACCGGCACGACCACCGCCTGCCCGCGGCGGATCCACTCCCAGAACGCCAGCGTCACGGGAATCGCCAGCAGCCAGAGCAGTTTGGGGAGCGCAAAGAACACGGTGGCTAGGCTTCCTTCCTGGCGGCTGTGGCCGATTCCACGCCGTATGGGGCCAGACGCGCGATCACCTCGGCATCCGGGGTTTGGGACGCAGGGCTATGGAGCCACTCCTCGAGCATGCGGTAGGTCTCGCCGCTGCGCTCGCCGGCCTCGATCTGGCGCAGGCCGGCCAACAGTTCAACCGCGGTCAGCCCCAGCTGCTCGCGCCAGCACCGGAACATCACCGTCTCCAGCTGCGCCTTGCCGGCGGCGTCGAGCGTGCCGGCGCGCAGCCGCTCGAGCAGCTCGCGCAGAACCGACGCCAGCGAAACGGGTGCCGCAGCCGGCGCGATGACCGCCCGGCGTCGTCCCCAGAAGACCAGCAGGAAGAAGCCGGCGATCCAGGCCAGGATCGCGGCAGCCATGAACTCATAGTACAGGTGCGGAATCGAGATGCCGACCTCTTCGACCTCGCGGATGCGGCGCTCCATGGCCCTGGACAGGCGCGTGACCCCGCGCACCTGGAACGAGGGGAGGTCCGGCAGGGGGCGCCCATCCGCCGCTGCCAGGTACGTCGAGATGTCGAACAGCCCCGGCTGGTTGACGATGTACCGGAAGTCGTAGACGCGCGCATCGCCCTGCTGCGCCGCACGCTCCAGCCGCAGGTTCACATCCACGCCGCGGCGAAAGGGCTTCAGGACCAGTTCCGGCCCCCGGTAGCGGATGACCACGGCGTGCTCCACCCCGAGTGGCACTTCCGGGATCCGCTCCCGGCGCAGCAGCCAAAGCAGCAGGGCAAGGATCGCCAATCCGGCGACCGCGACCGCCACCCACCATCGCCATCGTTTTGCCCGTCTGCCCGCCATGTGCCCCTATCTCCCGCCCGATCCGCCGCGCGTGCGCCGGCGCATGAAGAATCGCAGCCTGGGGAGGATCTTCTCGTCGGTCCGCAAGCGCAGGTAGTCCACCTGGTAACGCATCAACTGGTGGCGCGCCGCATCGGAAAAGTCCCACGTCTTCGCCCCGTGGCCGATGAAAGCCATGCCGGTCTCCGCCTCCTGGCCGCGGAAGAAGCCGCTGCCGGGTATCCCCAGTTCCGCGGGATCCTGCAAGTGCAGCACGATGGCGTCGTGGTCGGCCCCGAGCCACTTCATGGCCGGGATGGCATCCGGATCGTGCAGGTCGGTGATGGCGATCACCAGCGTGCGCGCCGCCAGCGAAGGGGCCAGCTCGCGGACCCGGCGGCCGAAGGTCGTGGCTTCCAGGAAGCCGTGCCGGCGGAGCTCGTGTGCCCACTCCATCACCGCCCCGGCCGACAGGGTGGGCTTGACATGGATCTGGCGCTGGCCGCACCCCAGCAGCCCCACCGGGCTCATCTGCATCTGCGCGGCCAGACCCAGGCCGGCCCCGATGGAGACCGCCCACTCGTACTTGCTCATCGGCCCGGAGCTGACGCACATGGAGGCCGAGGTATCCAGCAGGATGTACACCGGCATGCGCTTCGGCTCCTGGTACTCCTTGACGTAGTACCGGCCCGTACGCGCGGTCACCTTCCAGTCCATCGACTTGATCGGGTCGCCGGGGACGTAGGGCCGGGGCTGCGCATACTCGATGCCGCAGCCATGGAAGATGGAATCCTCCGTGCCAAACACGAGGCTGTTCGCCAGGCGGCGCGTGGCCACTGCAAACTGCCGTGCGTTGACGCCGGCCGGCGCTATTTCCCGGGTTCGCTGCATGGCTGTCTTTTCATCCCAGGGCCGTGAGGATCGACTGCAGCACTTCTTTGGCGGTGTGCCCTTCGGCCGTGGCCTCGTAGCTGAGGCGGACGCGGTGCATCACGATATCCTCGGCCAGCTCGAACATGTCCTCGGGAATCACGAACTCCCGGCCGTGCACGAACGCGCGCGCCCGGCAGGCGTTGATCAGCGCGAGACCGGCGCGGGGGCTGCAGCCGAAGTCGAGCCAGGGGTGCTTGCGCGAGCGGGCGACCAGCTCGACGCAGTGCTTGAGGAAGACATCGCTGACATGCACCTGCTGCACCTGCTCCATGCATGCCACCAGGTCCCGGCTGCCTGTGCAGGGCGTGTCGTCGATCATGTCAAACGCCGTCTTGGGGACCGCGCCGCCGTCCGCCTCGCGCCGCAGCCCCATGTGCAGCTGCCGCCGCAGGATCTCCTCCTCCTGGGCGATTGTGGTGTAGGTCAGGCGGTGGTAGAGCATGAAGCGGTCGAGCTGCGCCTCCGGCAGCTCGAAGGTGCCGGACTGCTCCACCGGGTTCTGCGTGGCGATCACCAGGAAGGGTGTCGGCAGCCGGAACGTCTGCCCGCCGATGGTCACCCGGCGCTCCTGCATGGCCTCGAGCAGGGCGCTCTGCACCTTGGGCGCCGCGCGATTGATCTCGTCGGCCAGCAGCAGGTTGGTGAACACCGGCCCCTGGTGGATGCGGTATTCCATGGTCTTCTGGTCGAGGATCTCGGAGCCGACAATGTCCGACGGCAGCATGTCCACCGTGAACTGGATGCGGCTGAACCGCAGGTCCACGGCCTTGGCGATGGTCACGACCAGCAGCGTCTTGGCCAGCCCCGGCAGCCCCTGCAGCAGCAGGTGGCCTCCGGTCAGCAGGGCGATCAGCACCCGCTCCACCACCACGTCCTGCCCCACGACCACCTGCGCCACGCGCGTCCGCACGTCGGCGACAAACGTCTGTTGTTTCCCGTCCATGTTCGTTTCCTTGTCGTGTTGTTACATTCAGCGCGCCTGGCGCAACCAGTGCTTCGCCATCTCGTGCAATTCTGCCGCCGGCAGCGCGGTCGCCGCCGGGTCGAAGCAGGTCTGCTCGATGCGGGCGATGACCCCGGCAAGCTCGGCCTTCTGCTCCGGATGCCAGTGCGCCAGCTCGCTGGCTGCCAGGTTGCGGAGGAACCGCACGGCGCTGAAGCCATCGAGCTGTGCCGGCACAGGAAAGACCTCGTCGATGCGCGGCGGCCGGTCCTTGCGGCGCCGCGACCGCACGAACAGCACGAGGGCCAGGGCAACCACCGCCAGGGCGCCGGCGCCGAGGGCGATCCAAAGGGCCATTGCCCGTGTGTCCGCAGCGCCGCCTGCCGTGCCCGGCTCAGCGCCGCCCGCAGGCGCAGCCTTGGCCGGGATCGTCACCCGGGCGTCCGCCACCGCCACCAGGTTCTCCTCCTGAAACACTTCGTTGCGCACCACGGCATTCGTGTCGCGCGCCGCCGGGAAGACAATCGTGAAGGCCGTTTTCGTTTCCCGCAGCGGTGCGCTGTCGAGCGTGAGCGCCCACTGCCGCTCCGAGGTTACCTGGACTTTGTCGCTCCAGCTCTGCAGGCTCTTCACGAGCGCGCCCTCCTTCGAGTCGGTCTTCTTCACCGGCAGGCACGCCTGCAGGGGGGCCAGGTCCAGCAGCTCTTCCAGCTCGGGCATCAGCCCGCTGCCGGAGACTGTCACCGTGAGTTTTGCCGGAGCGCCGCTGTCCGCCGGCCGGAGGTCGAGCGACTGCGTGATCCGTAGATCGCCGCATGGGCGCGGCGGTGTCTGCTCCCCGACCAGGCGGATCAGCGTCTCGGCAGAAGTGGCCGGAATCTGGACGGGGCCGTCCAGGTCCACGTAGTCCAGCTTCATCTCGATCGGCGGAACCCGATCCACGCTGATGTCCTTCGCGCGGACCTGCGCATAGGCCAGCACCGTCTCCTGCCATCCGGGCTGCGCGATGGCGCGCGGCAGCACCTCGCGGGGGCTGAAGGTCACGGACTTGATCTCGAAGAACGGCGTCAGGGATTCCAGGATGCTGCGCTCCAACTCATTGCGGGCGGTTGTTTCGCCCCCCATCCGCTTGATCGCCCCCTTGTTGTTCGGCACCGGCTGGGCCAGGACATACTTGTCCATCTTCATCAGGCGCCCCATGAATTCCGAGTGCGCCAGGCTGACGATGATGCCGAAGTCCTCCTTGCGCCAGATGGTGTTGGAGCCGTCCACGCGGGTTTCCACACGCACGCCGGAGAGGAGATCATTGTAGTATTCCAGCTTGTTCCGGGCCGCCGCGCTTTGGGCCGTGCCGGCCGTCACCACCAGGCCGCTGGCAATGTACTTGAACTTCATCTCCGGCGGCACCGGCTTGGCCGTATCGGCCAGGCGGGCATCGATGGCCTTGCCGAACAGCGCCATGTGCTTCTCCGCCGCGGGTGCCGGGAGCCCCCGGAGCACGTCGCCCATGCGCGCCAGGGCTTCGCGGTTCATGGCCTTGGACAGGTTGATCTCGCCATTGGAGTTCAGCCCCAGCAGGCTGTTGAACCAGGCGAGGAAAACATCGGGCGCATATTGCTTCGGATCGAGCGCCGGCACAGCGCGGGCATACGCCTGGCAACCCCGCAGGAAGTAGTCCTGCGCCGCCAGATTCTTCTCCTTGTACAGGCGCGTGCGCTCCGGCACCGGGGTCTTGGTCAGCTCCTGGAAATACTCCAGATCGCCCCAGTCGCTGAGCAGCGTTCCAGCGGCAGCGAGCGACTTCCATTCATCCGGGCGCCGGGCCACGCGGGCGTCCAGCATCCGGATCGCGTCGGCGTAGCCGCGGCGGATCATGCCCATGAGCTGCTCCTGCCCCCGGTTGTAAAGCGCGGCCTGCTGCGTGGCCATGCTGCGCCAGCGGGTGCCGAGGTTCTCCTGCATCTTGCCGGTCAGGGCGTTGAAGAGGGAGTCCGGCATGTCGCCCACCGGGCCGAAAACCTTTTCAATGTCGGCGACCTGATAGACATCCGCGTTGCCGTAGCAGAAATCGAAGGCTTCGAAGATCTCCCGGTAGTCGGCCGGCGCGATGTTGTTGCGTCGCAGCAGCTCCATCATGCTGGCCAGCCCCGCGACATTCTTGCGGACCATGATGGGCGTCACGACGATCGCCGTGCCTGCGGCCAACTGGTAGCGCTGGCGGATGGGATCGGAAATGCGCGGATCGTGCATCTCCGCCCAGCGATGAACGAATTCCGAGGCCAGCATTCCCGCGGCCTGCGGCGAGCGTTTGGACAGGTCCAGGATGGTCGCCAGCGCCTTGTCCGGCTCGTCGCCGCACATCTGGAGCCTGGGGACGAGCAGCTGGATGCGCTCCTGCTGCAGCGGCGGGATGGCGGCCAGCCAGACCTCGCCTCCGGGCGCCGTGGCGATCAGCAGCTCCGGCGACACGAAGCGCGGTTTGGCGTTCGGGTCGGACCGGCGTTTGTCAAACTCCGGCTTCTCCCGCAGCGTAAACCCGGCCTGCTCGATCCAGGTGTCGGCCATGCTGTTCAGGAAAAAATCCCGCCGCGAGGCCGGGATGTCCGGCGTCGCCGCCAGCAGGCGGGCCAGCTCCTGCTGCATCTGCAGGTAATCCGGCATCCGGTCGGTGGCGTACCGCACATGCCCTTCCCACGCGATCCGCTGCAGGACGGCTTGAACCATCTCCTGCCCCGCGGTGGCGTCTTTGGCCAGCACCTGCCGGATCGCGGCCATCAAGGCCGGCGCGGGAATCGCCTTCATACGCTCCCGCAATCCGTGGAGGGCGCTCTGCCACTGGTTGGGCTCCTGCGTAGCGTTGATCAGGGTCTGTATCGTCTTGCCGGCCGACACGCTGGTCTCCGCCTCCAGCGCCTGCTGGCGGGACTGCTCGACGCCGTAGAACTTGAGAATTTCGTCGCGCACGGGCCCGGCCGGCAAGGCTGCGGCCGCAGAGGATGACGGCAGGAAGGACTTCGCAAGGTCAGCAAAATCCGTGCGCAGCAGGATGCGCCCAGCCAGGAGGCGCGCGTCCGGGGCCTTGCCACCTGCCACCCGCGTCCCCTGCTCCAGGCGCCTGCCCAGGAGCGGCACTTCCGCCGGCGCCGTCACCCCCTTGATCAGCCCCGCGACCTGCCCGAGCCATTCGCTATTGTTCGCGAGGTCAGAGGGGCACAGGTCCATGATCGCAATCACATCATCCAGGGCCAGCGGCGGCTTCTCTCCGGCGTTCAAGTCGCTCAGGATCTTGCCGTACACTCGCTCCGCCAGGTTGGTGGGCATCTCCTGCAGCCGCCGCCAGACCTCAGGCCAGTTTTTGACAGAGTAATCGAGCAGGAAGAGCGTCGGACCATCGAGTTTGTCCTGCGACCGGAAGCCAACCACGCGGGTGTACTCGAGGACCTCCCATGGATTGAGCGTAAAGCGCGCGCTCTCCAGCCTGGCATAATCCGGCGGACGCGGCTTGGACGCTGAATCCGCCTGCGCCAGCACGGGCGCAGCACCCGTCAGACAAAGAAACGCGAAGACAAACGCCGCCTTGCCGCACATAAAGAATCGGTTCATCAATCAACCCTTTCCGTAACTACTCAGTTATTCAGGAGTCAGAATTCAGAATTCAGAATTCAGAATAGCCTGCGTGAGTAGTTACAATCTTCGAATTCTGTCACGTCCTGACTCCTGAATTCTGACGACCCTTTCCACTGTCACGACCCCATCTTTCGAAACTGATTCGGATCCGGACGGAAGGGGCCACGCTCGTCGGAGGGGGACTTCTCAACTTGCGGGGATGCCTTGCCGCCGCCCAATTCGCTGGCGGCTTTCAGGGCTCCTCCCCCGCCGCCTGACGGCGGAGGAGGAGTCGGTGGCTGGCTGCCGCCGATCAGATCCATGACAACGTCCAGATTCCCCTGCTCCGCACCGCCGGTTTGTTGCTGCTGCAGGGCCATTCCGCCGCCACCACCCTGCGATTCCTTCTCCGCCGCACCGCCGCCACCCTGCGCTTCCTTCTCCGCCGCGCCGCCGCCACCCTGCGCCTCCTCTTTCGCCGCACCGCCGCCACCCTGCGCTTCCTTCTCCGCCGCACCGCCGCCGCCCTGCGCTTCCTTCTTCGCCACGCCGCCACCACCCTGCGCCTCCTTCTTCACTGCGCCACCGCCGCCCTGTGCCTCCTTCTTCGCCACGCCGCCGCCGCCCTGCGCCTCCTTCTTCACTACGCCGCCGCCGCCCTGTGCCTCCTTCTTCGCCACGCCGCCGCCGCCCTGTGCCTCCTTCTTCGCCACGCCGC
>JBAWXQ010000097.1:0-9709 GCA_037144015.1 bacterium | reverse complement strand
TCCGACGGATCAGAAGGTGTTTCTGGCGAAGCAGGAGCTGGCGCGCATGGACGCCGTGGAGGATCAGCTGCGGCGGGAACCCGGAACCCGGAATCCGGAACCCGGAACCCGGAGCCCGGCGCGCGCGGGAGAGCCATGACCGGCGACAACAACGACAACGCGATGGCCAGGACCTGGCTCTTCTTCCGGAACTACTTTGCCCTGCTGGTGGTGGGCGCGACGTTTGTCTGGTCGGCCGTGGCGATCTTCAGCTCGCGCCGCGAGGAAAAGCCACCGGAGGGGTCGATCGTCTTGCGGATCGGCCATTGGCAGCTGGAAGCGGGCGTGCGCGAAGCGTTCGACCAGATGGCGGCTGCGTATCACAAGCTTCACCCGAACGTGATCATCGTCCAGGACGCGATTCCGGAAAGCACCTATGGGCAATGGATGACCACGCAACTCATGGGCGGAACGGCCCCCGACATGATCGAAGTCGGCGTGGGCGTGCCGTACAACGTGATGCTTGGTTTCTTCAACCGCTATTTTGTGCCGCTGACCGCCTACGTGAACCAGCCCAATGTCTACAATGCCGGGACCGACCTGGCGGGCGTTCCCTGGCTGAAGACCTACAAGGACGGCATGCGCGGGAGCTACATCGAGGAGTTGCAGGAGTATATGCTCGTGCCGCTCTCGCAGTTCGGCTGCCGCATCTTCTACAACAAGGATCTGCTCCGGAAGCTGACCGGGCGCACCGAGGCGCCGCGTGACTTCCGGATATTTATTGCAGCTTGCGAGCAGATCCGGAAGCAGAAGGATGAGCGGGGCCGGCCGTACACGCCGATCGCGGGATCCCAGTACCACATCGGCATGTGGGACTCCTTCATGTGCGATCCGCTGACGTTCGGCGCCGTGCGCCGCGCGGATTTCAACCGCGACGGCGCCGTGGGCAACGACGAGCTCTTTGTGGCCTTCAAGACCGGCCGCATCGGATTTGACTTCCCGCCGTTCGAGGCCAAGTTCCGCATGATGAATGAGCTGACGGCGCAGTTTCAGACCGGGTTCACCGGCCTGGGGCGCGATGAGGCCGTCTTCCTGTTCGCCCAGCAGCGCGCGGTCTTCATGTCCACCGGCACCTGGGATGCCGGCAGCCTCGTCGAACAGGCCAGGGGCGTCTTCGACCTGGGGATCATGGACTTTCCCGCGCCCGCACCGGACGACCCCGAGTTTGGCCGAATCCGCGAAGGGCCGGTCTATGAGCGACCGTCGTCGCAGTTCCCTTTTGCCATCACGCGCACCTGCAGGCATCCGGAGGTGGCGGTGGATTTTCTGCGCTTTCTCTCCAGCCAGCCGGGCAACCAGGAATTGAACCGCATCATCGGCTGGATCCCCGCGATCAACGGAACCGGCATGGCTCCGCTGCTCAAGGACTTCGTGCCGCACCTGCAGGGGATCTACGGCGCCATGCCGGTTACGCTCGGCGGCGAGACGATCATCAAATGGCAGCAACTGTATGCGCTCTTCCAGGTTCAGCAGATCGACTACGGAACGATGACCCGGGCGTTCGGGCCGTTCTACCTGGACAAGGGCGTGGAGGAGTTTGCCGAGATGCAGCGCAACCGCGTGCGCGGCCTGGCCGGCGACGAGCAGTTTTTGGCTGGCGTCCGGGCGCGCGCCATGGCGACCCGCGGCGAGGAGGCACAGTCGTGCTGGGTCAAGTACCGGCAGCTGACCGGGCGGCGCGTGTTGTTCAGCGGGCTGGCGCCCGCGCGGCTGCAGAACGAGCTGGCTGTGGGCGTGGCGACGAACGCCGCGGGGCCGTACGAGTTTACCCCTGAGGCGCTGACCCGGGTTCGCGCACAGGTGGATGCGGAAGGACAATAGCCATGCCGGGTCGGGACATCCAATGGCGTGGGGTCAGGTACCACTGGCCGATTTATCTCTTTGTGCTCCCCACGCTGCTGCTGATCGGACTGTTCGTCTACTACCCGGCGGCCAGTGGCGTGTTTCACAGCTTTTTCCGCTGGAACGGCTCCGACATCTCGGAGTTCGTCGGCTTCAAGAACTACGTCGACCTGTGCAAGTCCACCGAGTTCTGGCGCTCGTTCGAGGTCGCGCTTGTGCTGGGCGCCTGGAATGTGCTCAAGATGGCCCCGGCCCTGCTGGTGGCGGTCTGCATCCACCGCTGCCGCAGCGTGCCGATGCAGTTCTTCTACCGCGCGATGTTTGTCATCCCCATGGTGATTCCCGGGCTGGTGATTGTCCTGATCTGGCGGTCGTTCTTCTTCGAGGCCACGACCGGGTACATGAACCGTTTCCTGCTGTCGACCGGCCTGTTCGACCTGCTCGTGCAGTGCGACCGCTGGTTTCACTGGGGCGGAATCTTTGTGCCGGGGCAGATGCCGGCCTGGCTGGGCGATCCGCGGCTGATCCTCGTTGCCTGCATCGTCTGGGGGTTTCCGTGGGTGGGCTCGTTCGCCGTGCTGACCTACCTGGCCAAGCTCCAGGGGATCAGCAAGGACGTGTATGAGGCCGCGAACATGGACGGCGCGAACTGGTGGACCACGTTCACGCGGGTGGAGCTGCCGCTGATCATGGGCTCGGTCTACCTGCTGCTGGTGTTCGTGATCATCGACACGATCAAGGATGCCGGCATGGTGATGGCCCTGGCCGGGATCTACGGCGGCCCGGGCGGGAAGGTCACGGTCCCCGCGCTGTTCATGATCCGCAAGGCGTTTATCGAACAACAGATGGGATATGCCTGCGCCGTCGGCATCATCCTGACGATCGTGGTGATCGCCCTGCAGAAATTGCTGACGTGGATCATGCGGGAGCGGTCGGCGGCCGGGCGCGCCGCCGCCCCGCTCGCGCCGGTGGTGCGGGATGCGGCCTTGCGCGCCGCCTGCGCGCGGGCGGAGGAGCGCGTCCGCCTGACCGTCCAGCGCCAGACCCTGCCCCTGCATCGCCGGCTTCGGCTGCTGGGCACGTGGTCCCTGCGCTTGGGCAAGCACCTGACGATCTGGGCCGTGCTCGCGTTCGCCTTCCTGCCGCTCTACCTGATGATGGTGGTCAGTTTCAAGAACAACACGCAATTTTACGCGGCGCCGGCGAAACTGACACTGCCGCTCCACCCCGAGAACTGGGCCGAGGCCTGGCGTCTGGTCATGCCGGCCGTTGCCAACAGCATCTTCATTTCGACCAGCGTCACGGCGCTGACGCTCGCCTTCGGCCTCTGCGCCGCCTACTTCTTCGCGCGGCAGCGGATGCCGCTCTCCCGGTTTTTCTGGAACGCGATCCTGATCCTGATGATGATGCCGATGATCGCCAACCTGGTGCCGCTCTTCCGGCTGCTGGGAGACCTCAACCTGCTCAACACCCTGGCCGCGCTGATCCTGGTCGGCGCCGCCGCGGGGCAGGTGTTCGCCATCTTCGTCCTGCGCAATTTCGTGGAGGATATCCCCGGCGACCTCTACGAGGCGGCCGAGATCGACGGCGCCAGCCACTTCCAACAGCTCCGGCGCGTGGTGCTGCCGCTGTCCGGCCCGATTCTGGGGACTGTGGGCGTGATGACTTTCATCGGCGCTGGAACGAGTTTGTGCTGCCGTTGATCGTGATGCGCGACCATGCGCGTCTGCCGGTCATGGTGCAACTGCTGCGCATGGCCGGGGAGTACCTGAAATTCTGGGGCCCGCTCATGGCGGGCTATGCCCTGGCCAGCATTCCGATTATCATCCTGTTTATCTTCTCGATGAAGCTGTTCGTGCGCGGGCTGACAGAAGGCGCGGTCAAGGGATAGGAACGAGCCCCAAGCCGCGAGCGTTGCGCACGGGAAATTCCAGCTTCGGAGATGCCGATTTCGATACCGATCACCGATCACGGATCACACCCTCCCCATGCCTGATTCCACATGCATCTCCCTGCTCTCTCCCGACCGCCGCGTGGAGATCCGCTTTGCGTTGGGCGACTGGTGTGCCGATGGCCGGCGCTCACCCGATTTGCCGCTGTGGCAGGTGTGGTTTGCCGGGAAGCAGATGCTGCGGGAGTCGCGGGTGGAAACCGCGGCGCAGGCTTGCGGTTTCCAGTTTGTGGGTGCGGTTCGGCGCCGGCGCAAGAGGACATCAGCGCCAGAGGCCGGCGATGCCGCAACGCGGACGGATGGCGATAATGAACTGCTGGTGCGGTTGCGCGAACGGGAGCCGCACCGTCGCATCGATCTCGTCTTCCGCTGCAGCAACCAGGGCGCGGCCGTGCGTGTGCACCTGCCGCGTCAGCGCGGGTTGGCGCGGGTGATGCCGGCAGGCGCGGGGGCGGTGTTCCGGTTTCCGAAGGGGACGATGGGGCGGGTTCCTGCAGGCGGGACGCCTGGCGCCACGGGCGATTTCCGCACGGTGGATCTGGATGAGGTGACTGCTGCGTGCGAGACGCCGCTCGTGCTCAACTATGCGCACGGCAAACTGGCGTGCCTGCTGCAGGTTGGCGGCGCGGCGCTGCCGCTGCAGCCGGCATGCGACGGCCTCGCGGCGCAGGCAGAACCGCCGCCAGCCACCGTGAAAACGCTGCAGGAGTCGCCGTGGCAGGTGCTGCTGCTGGGCGACAGGCCCTGTGATCTGTTGCAGAACCGCGGGCTGCTGCTGAATCTCGGAGGGGAGATCGCGCGGCGGGGGGGCGCTCCTGCCGAAGACGTGGCCGGGCAGGTTCCGCCGCCGCTGCTGCTGCCGCCTGGCGCCGCGGCGACTCCAGCGCATCGCGCGGCGCAGGCGCTCGCGTGCGGCGAGGGTGCGGCGCGTTGGGACGAGACGCGTTATTTGCGCGGCGAGTTTGGCGAATTCATGGTGGTCGCGCGCCGCCTGGGCCGCGTGTGGCAGGTGGCCGGCATCACCGGTGCGGAGGCGCGCATATTGACCGTGCGGCTGGCGGATGTGCTGGGGGAGCGGGACGGATCCCATGGGGCTCCTGCGTCCCATCCGTCCCATTTTCTCACCATTCTCCGCGATCCGCTGCCCAGCGAAACCGCGGCAGGCGGTTTCGTGCGCGAGACGTTTCCCGGCGTGGACGCGCTGGACAAGCCGCGCCTGGAACTCCTGCCGCACGGCGGCTTTCTGCTGCGACTGGAGCCGGAAGCCTGATCGCGCTGCGGGGCAGCGCTCCTAGCAGCTTGTCGGATTTAGCGCTGTGCCAACACAAACTTTGTGCCGACTAAGCTGCTAGTTTGGGGACGCAACCGCCAAGGGCCGGACAAGAGTGTAATACGCAACCAAAAGAGCAGCCGGAACAATTTTTCTGTCTGTAATTGAGTCTTCGCCACCCGCTGGCAGCGGGTGGCCCAACTAGGAACCTGTCGGCAGAAGGTGCCGGATCGGTCCAAAGCCTAAATCCGACAGGTTCCTAGGCCCGCTTTTTCGCTGCGTCGGCCAGCAGGGCGAAAGCCTTCTCCGGCCCGGCGTCGAGGAGCTTGTCCGCGATGTCGTGCGTGACCGGCGGCAGGGCGCCCACGGCGGCATAGAACCGGTTGCGGGCCTTGCGGCGGGGGAACTCCACCTCCGCGCGTTTGCCCAGGTACGGGGCTTCTGCGTAGCGCGCGAGCAGCGTGTGGCCGACCATGACCTGCGCGCCCTGCACAAAGGCATCGCGGTGCCGGTTGAGGGCCGGGGTGCCGTCGAGGTCATCCACAAACGGCAGGCCGGCGCGGTTCATCTCCGTGCCGATGTTGATCGGCAGGTCCATGGCCGTGGCCTCCAGCACGATCGTGTTGAGGTTGGCGATCTTGGCGTCGCGCTCCTGCGGCTTGGCGATGTTCCAGTTGCGGTCCGGGATGATGTTGAGCGCGGCGCACCCCTTGTCGCGCAGCAGGGCCAGCATGGCGCGGCCGTCGGACTCGCCGGCGCTGGTGCCGTCGAGCCAGGTGATCATGGGGATGGCCTCGCACGCGAGCACCCATCGGATGAACTCCTCGACAGGAGGGAAGGTGGCGGCGTCCGGCTGCGCATAGCCGATGCCGCCGCGCTTGGCCAGGGCGCTGCGCACGGCATCCTCGAACGCCGGCTCGTCCGCCTCCAGGGCTTTGCACTCCGCGGGCTTGCGCTTGAGCAGGGGGGCCCAGAAGGCGGCGCGCTTGTCGGCATCGGCAAATGCCTGACGCGCCCGGGCCGCGTAGGCGCGGACGATGTGGCGCTCCGTGGCCACGCCCAGCGGCGTGAGCGGTAGGACGTCGTGGCCGTACTGCACGCGGATGGCCGGGAGCACCTCGTTGATGCGGGCGATCAGCGCCTCGTTGCGGGCACGGGCGTTGTCGCGGAACCGGGACAGGGTCTCTCCCTGGGGCGTGCCGGTCGCAGGCTTGGCCGTAAAGCCCGCACCCATGATGTAGGTGACGCCCGGTTCGCCGGGCGAGTTGAAGTCCCGACTGGCACCGTCGGCGAGGAAGGCGCGCGTCTCCAGGTGCACGGCCGTGCGCAGCCCGAGCGTAAGGCCGGCGCGCAGGAATTCGTCCAGGCCGTCGAGCACATCGAAGTCGCACAGCGCGGCGGCATGCAGCCCCTGGCGGTGGCAGGCCCAGGCAATGCGCGTCGGCGACCACCCGCTGGCATGGTAGGAGAAGAACGAGTGGCAGTGCATGTTGACGTTCATGCCGTTGTCGGCCGGCGGCTGGCGGCCGGTCAGCGCCAGCAGCGCCTCCAGCGCGTCGCGGCGGATGCGCGGGTCGAAGTCATTCAGCCGTTCTTCCAGCTGGGCCGGGTGATAGATGGGCATGGGTCGTCTCCGGTGTCAGGTGTCTAGGTGGTAGGTGTCGGGTGGTAGGCGTTACAGTCGTGGGTTGCGGGCTGACGCCCGCCTTTTCTGGTGGTCGCCAGTCCCAATCATACCCGGATGGGGGGCCGGATACCAGCTCGCGCCGCGGGCCCCGATCTACGGCTAAGGATTCACGATGGAAAGTTCGGTGACGTAGGATCGTCCTCGTACTCGTCCTCGTACTCGTCCGCGTTTGCGTCCGGCGTCCTTAACCGTAGATTGGGTGCGGGCCGCCGCGCCCGACAAAGTAAATCACGCGCCGCAGCGCGGCGCGTGATTTACTCACACGATTGAGGTTGACGCAATTCGGCCCTTTCGGCAAACTGTTGCCATGCATTCGACGCAAAAGGCCATTGCCGGACGCCTGGGCGTCTCGGCGTCGCTGGTGTCGCGGGCGCTGCGGGGGCAGGCGGAGCGCATTGGCGCGCACCCGGACACCATCCGGCGCATTTGCGCCGAGGCGGCCCGGTGCGGCTATGCGCCCAATGTGGCGGCGCTTTCGCTGCGCGGCGGCGCGACGCGCATGCTGGGCGTGGTGGTGCGCGACTTCACGGATCCGTTCTTCGGCCCGATTGTCGGCGCGCTGCAGCGGCTGGCCACGGCGCAGGATTTTTCGCTGGTGATGACCGGCGGCGGCGCCGAGGGGTGCGACGCGCCGGATCTGCTGCCGCTCAACAAGTACCGGCTCGACGGGTTCATCCTGGTGGGCAGTGATTTTCGCCCCAAGGGTCTGGCGCAGGCAATTCAGCGGGGTGTGCCCGTGGTGCGTCTCGGCGCCGGTTCGGACGACGATGGTGTGGTGCAGGTCTGCGTGGATCAGGGGGCGGGGTTCAGCCAGCTGCTGGCCTATCTGCAGCAGCTGGGGCACCGCCACATCGGCTACCTGGGACATGTCACGCCAGGCAATGTGCGGCGCGAAACGGCGCTTAAGACGGCCATGGCCAAAGCCGGGATCGCGGTGCGGCCGGACGCTTTTGTGCATGCGGCCGACACCGCGCCTGCGGCCGTGGCCGGGGCGCTGCGCCGGATCCGCTCCGGCAGCCCGGCGGTGCGGCCGACAGCGCTGGTGGCTTCCGACGATGTCATGGCGCTGACCCTGCTGCGCGTGCTGCACGAGGCCGGGGTGGTTGTGCCGCGCGATCTTTCCGTGGCGGGCGTGGATGACATTCCCTTTGCGCACCTGGCTGTGCCAGCGCTGACCACGATCCGGCCGCCCCTTGCCGACATGGCCGAGCGCGTATTTCAGCTGGCTTCCGGCCGGGCGCCGGCAGCCGGCGGGGCGTGTTTCGAAATCCGACCGGAACTGGTGGTGCGCGAATCGTGCGCGCCGCCGTCCGGGAAATGAGGCAACAGGCGGAAGGATGCCATGAGTGGAAACACACTGCTGGCGCATGCGCTGGCCAACTACGACCGCGCCGCAGCCATGCTGCTGGCCGTGCGGCGCGTGGCCCAGGCGCTGGAGGCGCGCGGGAGTCTGCCGTAGGGGCGCGGCATGCCGCGCCCGGAACCCGGACACCGGTGTAATATGGAAAACCAACAGGAACGAAACACGATGAAGCCCCTCGACACCCTCATCATCGGCGGCGGCATGATCACCAACGATCTGCTGCTGCCTTCCGCCTACCAGCTGCAGCGCGGCGGCCGCGCGGGGAAGATCATGGTCTGCGCGCTCAACAGCGCGCCGCTGCGCGCGCTGCAGGAGAGCCGCGAGCTGGCCGAGGCCTTTCCCGGCCAGACGTTCGACGCCCTGCCGGCGCTGACCGAGGCGCCGGACCGGATGTTTCCGGACCTGTACCAGGACGCGCTGGCGCGGCTGGCGCCGCGGCAGGCCGTGATCGTGGCCGTGCCCGACCAGTTCCACTACGACATCGTCAAGGCCTGCCTGCTGCGCGACCAGCACGTGCTCTGCGTGAAGCCGCTGGTGCTGACCTATGCGCACGCTGTCGAGCTCGAGAAGCTGGCGCACGCGCGCGGCCTCTACGTGGGCATCGAGTACCACAAGCGCTTCGACCGCCGCTCGCTGGTGGCCAAGCGCCAGTACGCGGCCGGCGCCTTCGGCGAGTTTAAGCTGGGCGAGGCCAAGCTGATCGAGCCGTACTACTACCGGCACTCCAACTTCCAGAACTGGTTCACCTGCGACAAGACCGATCCGTTCGTGTACGTCGGCTGCCACTACGTGGACCTGGTCTACTTCATCACCGGCTTGAAGCCCGTGGCGATCAGCGTTTCCGGCGTCAAGGGGCGATTCCCCAACGGCAAGGAGGGTTACCTCTGGGCCAGCGCGCGCATCCGCTACGAGAACGGCGCGCTGCTTACGGTCAACGACGGCCTCGGCTACCCGGACGACGCGGCCGGCAGCAACGACCAGGGGCTGATCCTGTACTGCGAGGGGAAGAACGCCGCCGGCATGATTGCCCACCAGGACCAGGACCGCGGCGTGCGCTACAGCTACCTTGAGAACATCGGCTGCGGCGGCACGAAGTACAACTACTTCAGCCCGGACTTCTACCGGCTCGTGCCGCGCGAAGGCGGCGAGGGCGCCCAGATTGTCGGCTACGGCTTCGACTCGGTCGCAGCGAATATCGACGCCATGAACCGCATCGAGGCCGAGACCGCCGGACTCGCCGCGGATCCGGCGCGGACGCGCCGCCGCGAGTTGATTGAGGCGATCGACCGGCAGGGGATCCTCGCGACGCCTGCCAACAGCTACATCAATGAACTTGTCGTGGAAGCGGCCCGCCTTTCCATCCTGAAGGATGGCGACTGGGCCGAGATCACGTACGGGGAGAAGCCCGGGGTGAAGCTGCGGGCGTAGGGGAGAAGTGATCGGTGAACCGTAATCGGTAATCGTGACAGTGCGATGGACACGGTTTGCGTTTGCTGATAGCGGATCACCGATCACCGATCACCGATCACCGATCACCGATCACCGATCACCGATAAT
>JBAWXQ010000096.1:0-9788 GCA_037144015.1 bacterium | reverse complement strand
GTGGCTCAACTAGGAGACTGTCGGCAGAAGGCACGGGACCGATCCGAGACCTAAGTACACACGGAGGAAAGTTCGGTGACGTATGATCGTCCTCGTCCTCGTCCGTCGTCCTCGAAAAAACCCCACCGCGGCCTGCGGGCACCCTTTCGGCGGAGGGGATTTCGAGGACGACGGACGAGGACGAACTAACGATGCGTCATCGTATTTACGACGGCGTGTACTAAGGCCGACAGTCTCCTAGCGCTTTACCGCCACCTTGATTACGACCTTGCGCACGCGGGCCGGTGCGCCGGTGGTGCGGCCGGGCAGGTGGGCGTCGTGCGGGAAGAAGACCGCGATCATGCCCTGCTGCACCCGGATGGGGTCAGCCGCGCCTTCGAAAAAGGCAATGTCCTTGTCGTTGTCATAGGGCGTCCGGATGGCCTGCCCGGCCAGCGGTGCATAGCCGATCAACTCCTCGCCGGAGATCACGTACTGGATGTCGATGAAGCGGGTATGGGTTTCCAGAACTCCCTCGGTCAGCGGCCTGGTGTCGTATTCCTGCACAATGGCGTAAATGCGCTCGCCGTCGATCGCATAGCGCCCTTCCGACATGGTGACCAGGTCCGGCTTGCGCAGGAAATAGAACGCCGAGCTGAAGCCGGCATGCAGCTTTTCATAGACGGAGGAGTTCGAGAGCAGGTCGAGTATCATGGGGATTTCCTAACATGCGTTGTGCGTCTGCGGCCGGCTCGCCGGCGGCAATCCGGCATTTCTCTGTGGCCTCTCTTTTTCTCTGTGCTCTCGGTGTGCTGTACGCGTACAGGTTGCGGGGCGTCCCGAAACCTGAAACCTGAAACCTGAACACACGCGCATCATACACCGCGCGGACGAAGAAGGATACGCGGAATGTCGGCGCTCGTGGCGCCGGCCTCGGCCAGCACGCGCAGGTGGGGCGAAAACTCGCCAAATTCAGCGAGTTCGTGCGCGTCCGAGGCCAGGGAGATCTTCACGCCGCGCTCCAGGCAGTGGCGGAAGAAGTCCGGTTCCGGCTGGTTGGTGTGAAAGTTGATTTCGGCCGCGACGCCGCGGGCGGCCAGCAGGTCTGCCACGGCGGGATAGAGGTGCGCCGGCTTGGGCAGCCCGCAGCGTGCAAAGTAACGGAAGGGGTGCGCCAGCACGTCGATGGGGTGCGCCAGCAGGCGCCGGACATCGCGCAGGAACAGTGACTCCACCTCCGCCAGCGGGGTGACGCCCTTCGTCACGTCCGGGATCTCGTGGATTGCGCCCACCAGCAGGTCCCACCCTGCAGCGTCCTGCGGTGCCAGCAGCAGGCTGCCGTCGGCGCACAGTTCGACCTCCAGCCCGGCGCGCACGCGGTCGGATCGGAACCCTTCGACCAGTCGGCGGTACGCCGCCATGCGTCCGCGCTCCGCCGTGGCCCAGACCGCCTGCTTACGCGCGGGATCCCTTTGCCAGTCGAAGCTCCAGGCTTCCTCCCGCTCGAAATAGAGCTGGAAGGAGTGCTCGGTGAAGCAGAGCGTCTCGACGCCCAGCGCACGCGAAAGCCGTATGCCGTCGGCCATGGTGGCCGTGGTGCTGCAGTAGGCGAGCTCGGTGTGGCAGTGGTTGTCCGACACGCCCGGAACGTCGAGGCGCAGCGCGTGTTCCTCCACCTGCGCATGGCGCCCCTGGAGGCGCACGCGCAGGAAGCGGAAGGGGGCTTCGCAGAGGGCCGGCGCCGTGACGTAGGTGACGCCATCCACCGCATGTGCGGCCTGGCCGGCATGGAAGTGGCCGCTGAGGGAAAGGCAGACGCCGGCTTCGCGGTAGCTGGCCATGACTTCGGCGCGGTTGACCAGGTGATACGGATAGCTCCGCTGGATCACCGGGTCATGCGGGTGGTGCTGCAGCGCCACGATCGGGAGGCCGGGAAAAGCGGCCGCGGCGCGCGCGGGAAGGCCGATCTGATCCGCCGGGCGGCGGTACAGCTCGCCGGCCACGTGCTCCTCGTGGAAGACCAGGAACACGGTGTCGCCGATGCGGTGCATGCCCGGAGCACAGCCGAAGATCCGGGCCACCTGCGCCGGATCGCCATCGTGGTTGCCCGGAAGGGCCAGCGTACGGATGCCGGATTTTTGCACCTCGTCTGCCAGCGCCTGCAGGTCCTCCGGTGCGCCGGGGGCGGCGGCATCGTCCACCAGGTCGCCCAGCAGCACGATCAGGTCCGGCTTGATGCCGAGGTGCTTCATCCTCCAGAGCGCCTTGCGCAGCAGAATCCGGCTCAGGCGAGCATGACGGTCCGGCAGGGGGCAGGCGCGATTGGCCGCGCCCGCGAAGTGCGGGTCGGCAATCACCAGGATTTCGCTGGCCGCGAAATCCTTTGTTGTTGGGGCTGGGCGCATGACTCGGTTGTGAGAAGACAAACGGCAAGGGGCTGAGTGCTGGCTGTTCCGTCTTTCGGCGGGATATCCGGACACCTCGTTTCCGCCTGCCGCAAGGTCAAGCGTCCCGCCGCGGCCGGTGGCCGCGGCAACAGAAAGAATCCAGGGGTTCCGGCACGGAACCCCTAGATTCTTTCGCAGCTTCCGCCCGCGCACGCCACGGTCGCGGTGACGAGGGTGTTGTCCTGCTTCTCGATGAGCTGCGTGTAGTCCACGGGCGCGTGCGTGCGGGTGAGGTCCTCCCACAGCTTGCAGTTGTGGACGCGCTTGAGGCAGCGCGTCATCTTGGTGGCGTCGTGGTCAAAATAGTTGTCCGCGAACTTGTGCGCCCGGCGCACCCAGTCGCTCTTCTCGGCGCGGACCGCCTCAATGGCTTCGTAGACGCGCTTGGGGTAGATCTTCGGGGTGGGGGCTTCCAGGTCCTCGCCGCGCCCCAGGACGCAGTCGCAGGCGGCCCAGAGGTTGTCGTCAAACGCGTGCATGCCGTCCACGATCAGCCCGGAGGACATGATGGCGCCCACGCCGTAGATTTCCACGATCTCCTCGGCGGACAGCACTTCGCAGAAGGGGGCCTGCGGGTAGTCCAGGTCGCCGCCGTCGGAGAGCAGCGAAATGCCGGCGAATACGTGCCGGTTTTCGTAGATGAACTGCTCGACCTGCCCCCACTCGCTGTCCTTGACGGAGATCGTGTTGGAGACGTTGTGGCTGAGCCACGGCTGGGCGCACAGGCTGGCGCGCTTGCCTGCGTCGATCCAGTTCTCCTTGGTGAGCTTGACCTTTTCGAGCAGGTCCACCGCCGTGACATCCTGCTTGGTCAGCGCTTCGGGCTTGGCCTCGATGCAGAAGTTCAGCACCACGTCCGTGCCGTTGGGGTTCCAGACGGATTTTTCCACGGCCAGCGGGTTCTGCGCCTTGAAGAAGTCGACCAGCAGCTCGTCCTCGTTGGCCTGCGCGCGGCGCAGGTAGCGACGCGAGTGGTGCGGGTGGATGCCGGAGCTGGTGCCGAGGATGCAGCTCGTGGTGCCGGCGGGCTTCACGCAGGTGGCGCGGGCGCAGGGGTCCACGCCGATGCGCTTGGCGACGCGCGCGTTGACCTCGATGATGAGGGCGGCCATCTTGCGCTGCAGCTCCGGGTCGAAGGCGATGGCGGGGTGCTCCATCATGCCGGTCATGGAGATGCCCAGGAGCGCCTCGCGCCGCGCGATGCGCGTGCTGATTTCGCCGAGGTAGGGGAAGTCGGTGTAGTCGGCCTGGAGTGTGCCGAGGATGGCCGCGGCTTCGCAGGCCTCCCGGAACTTGGCCTCCGAGTCCACCCGCCCCATGTTGATCTCGCACAGGTTGCAGAACGCAAAGCCGCTCTGGCCGTCGATCTGCGGGTAGAGCCCGATTTCGCCGCACGGGTTGAAGGTGGCGTCGAGGTGGTCGGTGAAGATGAACCCCGGCTCGCCGAATTCGCGCACGGACTTCATCAGCTTGTGGAACTGCTCGCGCGTGGTGCTGTCGCGCAGGAGCATGGCGGAGTTGTTGGAACGCGCGCGCTGCGGGTTCTCGTTGAACCAGTTGCCGGTCTTGGCCGTGGCCATGAGCTCGTCGTCCGGCGAAAAGAGGCAGATCGTGGCGCTGCGCCGCACGCCGCCGGAGAGCACGGCGTCGGAGGCGTGCATCAGGATGTCGTAGGCGTCGACCGGGCGCAGGCGCGTGGCGCCCGCGGCAATGCGCGCGTCAATCAGCTTGCGGATCAGCTCGATGCTGCGGCGCAGCGGCTCGGGGCCGGGCGCGCGCCCCATGCCGGAGGAGATGGGGCGCCCCTTGGGGCGGATCTGGGCGTAGTCAAACGTCACCATCTTCCCGGCAAACGCGGGAAGGGGGTGCTGCGCCGTGAAGTAGGAGGAGACCAGCGCGCCCAGCGCGTCCGACCACCCTTCGATGGTGTCGGGCACCTGGAAGGTGGCGTTGCCGCCGCCGGGGCGCGCGATGGGCGGGAGCATGGCCACGTGGTGGGTCTGCACCGAGAAGCCGACGCCGCAGCCGCACAGCAGCAGCCAGAGCGCCTCCTGGAAGAAGCGCGTGCGGTCGCAGTAGGAGGTCGTGCAATTGTAGATGCGCGCGTGCTTGCGCAGGATCGGGTCGCCGCCGAACTGCATGGCGCGCTGGCTGCCGAGCACCATGCGGTTCTTCATCCCTGCGCTGCAGACCTCCAGCAGGTCGTCGACATTGATGCCGCGCGTGGCGAAATGGCGGCGGTGCATGTCGATGACGCGGTCCACGGCCTCCTCGAACGTCTCCCGCCGCATTTTCTCCGGAATGTAGCGGCTGTATTTGGATGTAAAGACATAGTCCTGCAACGCTTCAATGCTCATGGAATACCTCGATGGAATGCCGTTTCGAACGAACGAACGAGAAATTTATGCGATGGGGAAGGTCCCCCGGGACTCTTCTCCGCCCATCACGCCCACAACATTTAGTAGGTCCGGTCTGCCATGTCCACTATATTTTGTGGCCAGCAGCCTGGCGGCGCCGTTTTGTGGCGGCGCGGGTCGCCCGGGTCAGGGCATGATTGCGCAAGACAGCTCCGCGCGCGGCGTGATAAACTTGCAGCCGGTTGTTGAGTTCGCGACGTGTTCCCCTTCAGAGCTGGGCAGATGGGCGGCATGCGCGACACCTGCCGTATCACAAATACGACGAAGTTGGCCTGCGGTGAAACCTCGCCAGATGAAGCGCAATCCAAAACATACCGTCCGGGTGCCGCTGCCGGATGAAGAGCGCCGCATCCACGACATCCTGCTGGCGCAGTTCGACAGGACCTTCCTGGAAAAAACGGTGATGAGCCGGATGGCGGCCTTATCGGTCGAATCCCGGCAGGTCTATTTTGACCGCCTGGCGCATGATCCGGCGGAGGCGGATGCGCTCCGACAAGCCCTGAACATCAGCTTCAGCATTTTTTTCCGCAACCCGCTTGCCTTTGCCCTGCTGGAGCAGCAGATGCTGCCCGCTCTGGTTGCAAAACAGGAAAAAGCCTTGCCAGCCGAGATCCGGATCTGGTCTGCCGGCTGCGCGGCCGGGCAGGAGGCGTTCTCAATCGCCATTCTGCTGGAGGAACTGGCCGCTGCGCGTTAGCAAGCCATCGCCTACCGCATCTTTGCCACGGATCATTCCGCTGACGCGCTGGCCCTGGCGCAGGCCGGTGTGTACAGCCTGGCGGCCATGCAAAATGTCAGAATGGGGCATCTGGGCTATTTCTCCGTCCGCGGCGATTCCCGCACCATTGCGCCCCGCCTTCTGGAGCGGGTGGAATTTTCCACTTACGACCTGCTGGATGAGCGCTCCGATTGTCCGCCATCCAGCCTGTATGGCGATTTTGACCTCATCTGTTGCTGTAACGTTCTTTTTTATTACAAGCCGGAGGTCCGGCAGCGCATCTTACGCAAAATCCGCCGATCCCTGGCCCCTGGCGGCTATTTCATGACTGGCGAGGCCGAGAGCGCAATTGTCTTGAGAGACTCGGGTTTTTCCCAGATCATTGCAACAGTGCCTGTTTTTCAAGGAGGGGCAACATGAAACTGCGCGATGTCAGAATCGGCTCGCAACTTCGCCTCGGCCTGGGTGTGATTCTGCTTCTTGTGGGCGGCCTCGCTGCGGTTGCCTGGATGCAGGCGGATCAGCTCTGGAAGCAGACCGAGGGGCTCTATAACCATCCGCTCACGGTGCGTCGGGCCTTGGCCGAATTGCAGCAGCAGTTCATGAGCATCCATGGGGAGATGGGCGACCTGTTTTTTTCCCAGACCGACCAGGAACGCGAAGCGATCCTCCAGTCCATTGAGGGTTCCGAGGAAACAGCCCGGCAGCAATTCGCGATTCTTCGTGACCGCTATTTGGGGCCGGTAAGCGATATCACGGAGGTGGAGCAAGCCGTTGCCGGGTGGCGCGTCATACGCGCGGAAACCGTCCGGCTGTTGCGCGAAGGCAGGACGGTTGAGGCTCAGAAACGTTTTCGCCAGGATGGCGTCGACTGTGTCCAGGTGGGGAAGGTGCGCAAAGAGCTCACAGACATCAGCGCGTTTGCCATTCAGCGAGGGGATCAGTTTTATCAGGAGGCAGAGGCACGGTATCGACTGATCCTGCATGTGCTGGCTGTTTCCGGTGTGGCCATTCTTCTTTTAACGGTTCTCGTTGGCTGGATCATGTTTAAAGGGGTCAGGGAGCCGCTGCGCCGGCTGACTGCGGCCAGCGAGGCCTTTGGCAGTGGTGATCTCTCCGTCCGCAGTGAATATGTCTCTGTCAACGAGTTTGGCCGGCTCTCCGCGGCGTTCAACACCATGGCCGGCGCCATTCAGGCGGCGATGCGGGGCAACGAGAAGGTGGCTCGCCTTTCCAGCGTCATGCTCCGCGAGGAGGAGGCGCACGTGTTCTGCCAGGAATTGCTCAAGGTGCTGCTCGAGCATACCGGTTCGCAGGTGGGGGCCATCTATTTCCTGAACGAGGCGCAGACCGCGTTTGAGCATTTCGAGTCCATTGGCCTTGGCGCGGCCGGGCGTGCCGCCTTTTCCGCCACGGACTTGGAGGGGGAACTGGGGCCGGCCCTGGCCACGCGCCAGATCCAGCGCATTGCCGAGATCCCGGCAGACACGCGCTTTACCTTTGCTGCGGTCAGCGGGGAGTTTCATCCGCGGGAGATCCTGACCATCCCCGTGCTGCAGCACGCCACCGTCATCGCGGTGATCTCCCTGGCCAGCATCCGCGTCTATGATGCTTTGTCCATCCGGCTGCTCAACGACATCTGGAGCGTGCTGACGGCCCG
The DNA here is from genome assembly GCA_037144015.1 of bacterium. Lineage (GTDB taxonomy): Bacteria > Verrucomicrobiota > Kiritimatiellia > RFP12 > CAIWXQ01 > CAIWXQ01. The sequence goes on along the minus strand of JBAWXQ010000096.1, from coordinate 2,567 downwards.
CGTGAACGGTGTGCTGGCCATCCAGAAGATCAAGAATCAGGCAAAGGAGCTCGAGCGCCAGAACCTCGAGCTCGATGCGCAGAAGACGGAGCTGGCCCTTCAGAAGAATGAGCTGACGGAGCAGAATGCCGAACTGGAGATGCAGAAGCGGCAGCTGGATGAGGCCAGCCAGCTGAAGAGCGCCTTCCTCTCCAACATGAGCCACGAGCTGCGCACGCCGCTGAACTCGGTCATCGCCCTGACCGGCGTCCTGAGCCGCCGCCTGGCCGGCGCCATTCCGCCGGAGGAACACGGCTATCTGGAGGTGATCGAGCGCAACGGCAGGGATCTGCTCTCGCTGATCAACGACATTCTCGACCTCTCGCGCATCGAGGCGGGGCACGAGGAGATCAATGTCAGCCGCTTCTCGGTCGGCAGCCTGGTGGGTGAACTCGTGGCCATGATCGAGCCGCAGGCCGCGGAGAAGAAGTTGTCCTTGCGCAACCGGGTGCCGGGCGACCTGCCGCCGATCGCCAGCGATCCCGACAAGCTCCGGCATATCCTGCAGAACCTCGTCGGCAATGCGGTCAAGTTCACAGAGCAGGGCCACGTCACGATCACCGCGGCGTTCGCCCCCCGGGATCCCGCATCCCCCATCCCGCACCCCGAATTTCTCCTTTCCGTATCGGACACCGGCATCGGCATCCCCGCCGCACAGATCCACCACATCTTCGATGAATTTCGCCAGGGCGACAGCAGCACCTCCCGCAAATACGGCGGCGCCGGGCTTGGCCTGGCCATCGCCAGGAAATATGCCGTGCTCCTGGGCGGCGACCTCACGGTCACGAGCGAGCCGGGAAAAGGTTCCACCTTCACCCTCCGGTTGCCTCCGGCAGTGGGGAGCGTGGACGAGGCCTTCGTGCCGGGTGATGGCGGGCGGCATCCGGTCCGGAGCGCCGGCAGGGACCCGCAGCCGTCGTCCGTTCCGAGGGAGCCGACCGTCCTGCTGGTTGAGGACAGCCAGCCGGCCATCGTGCAACTGACCGACATGCTAGAGGGCGAGGGGTATCGCGTGCGGGTGGCGCAGGATGGCAAGGAAGCCCTGGCGCAGCTCGAACAGCACGTGCCCGACGCCATGATCCTGGACCTGATGATGCCGGGGGTGGACGGGTTCCAGGTGCTCCAGGCCATCCGTGCCGTTGACCGTACGGCGCACGTCCCGGTCCTGATCCTGACTGCCAAGCATGTGACCCGCGCGGAGTTGAGGCTCCTCAAGGGAAACCACATTCACCAGCTGATCCAGAAGGGCTCCATTGATCGTGTGGGCCTGCTGGCGGCGGTGGCCGGCATGATTTCGCCTGCGCCGGCGACACCCGCCACAGCGGCCGTTCCGGCGGCGCGCCGCCGACGTCCCGAATCTCCGGGCCTGCCGTTGTTCCTGGTTGTGGAGGATAACGCCGACAACCTGTGCACCTTGCGCGCCTTGCTGCAGGACGTCGGCAGGGTCATGGAAGCAACCAGCGGCCATGCCGCCATCGAACGGGTACGGGCGCATCAGCCGGACATCATCCTCACGGATCTCGCACTGCCGGGGCTCGACGGCTTCCAGTTCCTGCAAATCATCCGTCAGGATGAAAAACTGCGGGACATCCCCGTTCTGGCCGTGACGGCCAGCGCCATGAAGGGCGCCCGCGAAAAAATCCTGGCGCAGGGGTTCGACGGCTACATCTCCAAGCCGATTGCGCACGAAGAACTGCTGAAGGCTGTTCAGGAGCGGGTGGCATGAAGCTTCTTGCCATTGACGACAATCAGGACAACCTCACTTCGCTGCAGGCGGTGGTTCACGATGTTCTTCCGGAATGCACGGTCATTACCGCCCGGAGCGGTCAGCAGGGCCTCAAACTCGCCGCGGCCGAAGATCCGGATGTGATCCTCCTCGACATTGTCATGCCGGAGATGGACGGATTTGAAGTTTGCCGGCGGCTGAAGGCCGATCCGGACCTGCGTTCGATTCCCGTGGTCTTTCTGACCGCACTTCGCACGGATCGTGAAAGCCAGGCCAGGGCCCTGGCGGCCGGCGGCGATGCGTTCCTGACCAAGCCGCTGAACGAGCAGGAACTCATCGCCCAGATCCGGGCCATGGTCCGGCTGAAGATGGCCGCCCGCTTTCAGATGCTGGACAAGGAGCAGTTGTCCACGCTTGTGGCTGAGCGCACCATGGCGCTGGAGCATGAACTGATCGAGCGTCGGCAGGCGCAGCAGGCGGCGGAGCAGGCCGCACAGGAATGGCAGGCAACCTTTGATGCCAGCAACGATGCGATCTGGATTCTGGATGCCAGCCAGCGGGTGCTGCGCGCAAATAAGACCTCGGAGAAGTTTTTCAGCCGGCCCTGCTCCTCAATTCTGGGCCAGCAGTGCTGGAGTGTGGTTCACGGAGCCAATGCGCCCCACTCGGATTGCCCGCTTGTCCGGGCGCACCGCACCGGCCACCGCGAAACCCTGGAGTTTCAGGACGGCAATCGCTGGCTGGAGGTCAAGGTCGACCCCATCATGCTCGCCGACGGCCACTATCATGGCGCAGTTCACAC
>JBAWXQ010000095.1:0-9839 GCA_037144015.1 bacterium | reverse complement strand
ACGTTCGTATTGCGGGGACTGTCGCAAGCTTGCTATATTTTATTTTTTTGTAACTACTCAGGTGGCCTCAGTAGGTCAGGCATTCCTGCCTGACCCTCACGGGGGGCAAGGTCAGGCAGGAATGCCTGACCTACTTTTCCCGCGCTGTCGGCGGAGTGGGCGGGGCCACCTGAGTAGGTACCATTTTTTTAACGGGTTGTGGCGATGGTCGGGCGCATGGCGCAGACCGGATGAACGGGGTGGGTCATGGGGCGCTCGCGCGCGGTCGCGTTTGTTTTGTGGTGCCGGCGTGCCGGGTTGCTGGCCATGATGGCGGCGGGGTTTTGCTGCGCCACGGCCAGGGCCGGCACGTGGACCTGGACCGGGCTTGGCAGCGATGACAACTGGAGCACGACGAACAACTGGCGGCCGGCCGGGGTGCCAAGCGACTTGTACACCACGACGCTGGTTTTCGATGGCAATAAGCGGTTGATGCCTGAGCAGGACATCGGGGATTCGTTTCAATTCGGCAGCCTTATATTTGCCACCAACGCCGGCGCATTTTGCCTGACAGGCACGACCAACATCTTCGGCCATTCCGCCTGGAGAAATCTGCAGTTCGCGGGATCCAACCCCAGCCTGACGCTGTGCGGCGGCAGCACGGTCGCGATCATGGGTGCACTGATTACACGTGTTGACCCTACAAATGATACGATTGCCATCGCGTCCGGCATGACCTTGCAGCTTCCGTGGATTATCGGCGGCCAATCGCGCGTGGTGGTGAAAAAGGGTGGCGGCACGCTGCGCGTCTGCGAACATGCCGACGGACAGTATTATTTCGCGAGATCCAGCACCCGCGGGCCTGAATATGTTGTCGAAGATGGCATGGTGGAGATGGGCACGCGCACGGATCGTTGGGTGCTCGCCAGCGATTACGGCAGCTGGCGGGCTGCACCATCCGAAGTCAAGGTTTCCTACAACTTGACGGTTGGCGATGGGATCGGTGACGCCACGTCGGCCGTTTTTCGTTTGATTGGCCCTGCGCAGGCGGAGGTGCTTGACAACCTTCTTGTGATTACGGTCAACGCCGACGGCCTGCTGGATTTCAATGGTGTCCAGGACTGGTGCCGGGATTCAGAGGATTCGCTCCGCCTCTCGGTCAGCAATGGGCTCGTGCGGATGGGCGGCAACTCCCTGTATGTGCATAGCGGCCGCACGCTTGATCTGCGTGGCGGCGCGCGGATCGAGGGGAGTGGCGACAGTGCGCTCAGGCTCTATGATGGCGCGACGAATCGTGTGGATGGTCTGTCATCCTGCGCGGTGCTGGCGGCGAGCGCGGCACTGATATCGGCGGATAATGGCGCGGGCGTGGTCTTTCACGTTAGCGGCCGGACCGGCGATGTCGTGGCGCTCGATGTCACCGGCCATCTCGGCGCCGGCGGCGCCGGGTCCCACCTGGTCAAGCGCGGCGCCGGCACCATGGCAATCTCCAACCTGACGCATGCCGTGCGCACCAACCGCGTGGAGGAGGGGACCCTGCTGCTGAATGGCGTTTCCCGTTGCGCGGTGCCTGCCAGCGCTGCGCAGTGGGCTGTTCTGCCCCATGCGACGCTCGGGGGCGTCGGGGTCATTTCCAATGCGGCTGTGGTCGTGCAGGGCGGGACGATCGACCCGGGCGATGCCGCGGTCGGCTGCCTGACGATCGACTCCAACCTGGTGCTGTCCGCAGGGTCCATGCTGAGGTTTGATCTGGCCTGCGGGAGCTCCGGCAGCGGCGGGACAAACGACCAGCTCGTGATCCGGCGCGGGGTGGTGACGGGTCTTTCCAACGCGGCGCTGCGCATCGAGGTTCCCTCGCACATGGATGTGGACGGACAATGCTTCCGGATCATCAGCGGCGGCGGGAATCTTGCTGGCCAGTCCTTCGGTGAGGTTTCACTGATCGGGTGCCGCGGAAGGCGGGCCGACGCGGTGATCGGCAACGGCTACGTGGACGTCACGATCCGGAATCCGGATGCGGGCACGGGGCTGATCGTGCGGTGACTGCATCCCGTGACCTGTGCGGCTGACGGCCGGATCCGTGGCAGGCAGCGGCGGGACGCCGCTGCCACGTGGCGCCGCGCGAGCAAACAAAACGGGGCGGGAAAACCCGCCCCGTTTTGCAGACTGCTCTTTCCGCAGGAAAAATCAGCAGCCGTACACGGCGCTGTCGCCCAGCAGCTCCTCGATGCGCAGGAGCTGGTTGTACTTGGCCATGCGGTCCGTGCGCGAGAGCGAGCCGGTCTTGATCTGGCCGGCGTTCGTGGCCACGCAGATGTCCGCGATGGTGGCGTCCTCGGTTTCGCCCGAGCGGTGGCTGGTGACCGACGTGTAGTGCGCCTTGTGGGCCATCTCGATGGCGTCCAGCGTCTCGGTGAGCGTGCCGATCTGGTTCACCTTGATCAGGATCGAGTTGGCCGCGCCCTCGTCAATGCCGCGCTTGAGGAACTTGACGTTGGTGACAAACAGGTCGTCGCCGACAAGCTGGCAGCGGCTGCCGATCTTCTTCGTGAGCAGCTTCCACCCGTCCCAGTCGTGCTCGCTCATGCCGTCCTCGATGCTGTCGATCGGGTACTTGAGCATGAGCTGCTCGAGGTAGTCGGCCTGCTCGGCGGAGGAGCGCTTCACGCCGGTCTTTTTGGCGCCGCGCTTTTCGGTCTCGAACTTGCCGTAGTCATAGACGCCATCCTTGAAGAACTCGGACGCGGCGCAGTCGAACGCCAGGGAGATCTGGCCGCCCTCGCACTTGCGCCCCGGCTTGTAGCCGGCCTTCTCGATGGCCTTGAGAATGGTCTCCACGCCGTCCTCTGTGCCGTTGAAGGTCGGCGCAAAGCCGCCCTCGTCGCCCACGGCCGTGCTCAGGCCGCGGTCCTTGAGCAGCTTTTTGAGGTTGTGGAAGACCTCCGCGCCCATGCGCAGCCCCTCGCGGAAGCAGCAGGCGCCGACCGGGCGGATCATGAACTCCTGGAACGCGATGGGGGCGTCGGAGTGCGAGCCGCCGTTGACAATGTTCATCATGGGCACCGGCAGGACCTTGGCATTGGTGCCGCCGATGTAGCGGTAGAGCGGCAGGCCGACGTACTGGGCCGCGGCCTTGGATGACGCCAGCGAGACCGCCAGCAGGGCGTTGGCGCCGAGCTTGCTCTTGGTGGGCGTGCCGTCGAGCTCCAGCATGCGGCGGTCGATGCGGACCTGGTCGGTCGCATCCATGCCGAGCAGCTCGGGCGCGATGACTTCGTTCACGTTCTTGACAGCGTTCAGAACGCCCTTGCCCAGGTAGCGATTCTTGTCGTCATCGCGCAGTTCGATGGCCTCGTTCTCGCCGGTGGAGGCACCCGACGGCACGGCGGCGCGCCCGACAATGCCGTTCTCCAGCCACACATCCGCCTCAACCGTGGGGTTGCCGCGCGAATCCAGGACTTCACGAGCTTTGACTTCGACGATGCTTGACATGACTTGGCTCTCTCCAGGGGTTTGGTATACACTTCATCTCACGGACGCTAAGCGCCCAGGGAAACAGATAGCGTAGTGAATGACTCCGTGGATTGCAAGGGGATGCTTTCCCAAAAACTTTTGGAGTTGCGCGTGAGGAACTCCAGTTTCGGACACGGAGAGCGCCGAGATTCAAGAGCACACCGAGAATGCTGCACGAAGGTTGCTATGTTGCGACAGGAAGCAGATGCAGCACCTGGTTGATGTAACGAGTTTACGGCGGTGCAAAATTGTGGGAGCGCCACCCCGTGGCGCGATACCCGGCGAAGGAAGGCTACAAAAGAGGAACCGTATGACCGAAAAGACGCTTGCGACCAAGACCGTATTCCAGGGGCGCGTCTTGCACGTCGAGGTGCGGGACATCGAGCTGCCCGGCGGCCGGCGGTCGACGCGTGAGGTGCTGCGCCACGCCGGCGCCGTGGTCGTGCTGGCCGAGCGCCCGGACGGGCAGTTTGTGCTGGTGCGCCAGTATCGCACGGCGGTTGGCGAATGCCTGCTGGAGGCGGTGGCGGGGGGGCTGGAGCCCGGCGAGCCGCCTGCGGCGGCGGCGCGGCGCGAACTGGAAGAGGAGACTGGCTACGTGGCGGAGTCGCTGCGGCCCCTCGGCGTGATCGTCCCCTGTCCCGGCTACTCGGCGGAGCGGCTGCACTGTTTCCATGCGCGCGTCGCGCTGCAGCCCGGCGCCACGCGCCCGGACTTCGACGAGCAGGTCGAGCCGGTCGTCATGACGCGGCAGGCGATCGATGCGGCCATCGGCAGCGGGGAGCTGAAGGATGCCAAGAGCATTGCCATCTGGCACCTGGCGCTGAATTTTCCGGAGCGGGAGCTTCATGAAAAATAACCCGATGAGCGCCAGGTCCGGGCATGGGCTGATCGGCCGGCTGCGCCGCTATGTTGCCAGCGGCGTCTGGCAGATCGACCTTGCGAGCCGCCCGCGGTACCAGCGGCCGCTGATTGTCCTGGTTCGCTTTGGTTGGGCGGTCTACAAGGGGTTTGAGGCGAATGTCGGGTCGCTGCACGCGTCCGCGCTGACCTACTACACGCTCTTTGCCCTGGTGCCGATGCTGGCGGTCGGGCTGGCGCTGGCGCGCGTCTTCGGCGGCGAGGAGATTGCCCGCCGCGAGATCCACGACCATGTGGTCGGGCTGATTGTCAGCGCGCCGCAGGCGCCCGGGACGCCCGGCACGGATGCCGCGGCGCGGCGCGACGACAGCGAGGCACAGCGGCTGAACCGTGAGTTTGCCGGACGCGTCCGGGCCGTGGAGGACCGGCTGTTCAGCCAGGTCAACTGTATCGGCTTCGGCACGCTCGGCGGCATCGGGCTGGTGGGGCTGCTCTGGATGGTGATCGGCATGCTCACGCGGGTGGAGGAGAGCTTCAATGCCGTCTGGGGCGTGGTGCGCGGGCGCTCCACGTGGCGCTGCTTTACCGACTACCTGAGCGTGGTTCTGATCGTTCCGTTGCTGGCGGTGGCGGCTTCGACCATCCCCGTGGCGGACATGGTGACGCGGCATGCCGCCGTGGCCGGGGTCTCGGCGCACTCCATCCAGTCGGTCGTGGGGGCGCAGTGGGTCAAGCATGCGATCGTGCTGGGCTTCGGCACGCTGGCGTTCACCTTCCTGCTGCTGTTCATGCCCAACACGCGCGTGCGCCTGGCGCCTGCCGTAGCCGGCGGGGTCTTCACGGCCGTGTGTTTCACCTTCTGGCTGAAGATCTGCACGCTGATGCAGGTCGGGATCGTGAAATACAGCCTGATCTACGGCGGTTTTGCGCTGCTGCCGATTCTGCTGGCGTGGGTTTATGTGAGCTGGCAGATCGTGATGCTGGGGGCCTTGATCACCTGCACGCTTCAGCATGGCGCGGTCTGTCCGACCGACCGCCCCGGCCGGCAGGCCAGCCCGCGCAGCCGCCTGATGCTGGCGCTGGCGCTGTGCGGCGAGGCGGTGCGCTCGCTGCGGGACCGCGGCGAGCCGTTCGACACCGAGGCGTTCATCGTCCGGCATCATCTGCCTTCGCGGTTGACGCGCGGCCTGCTTGCCGACCTGACGGAAGCCGGTCTGCTGGCCGAAGTGGCCGGTCGCCCCGGCTTGTGTCTGCCCTGCCGCGATCCGGAGAAGCTGACCATGGCGGACGTGGCACGGCACGTGCTGGACGACGGCCTTTCGCCCGCCGAACTGGGCATGCACCACCTGGACGCGGACGTTGTTGCCGCGGGACAATTGCTGGAGCAGGAGCTCGGACGCGCGCTCGACCGGCCCGTGGCGGGGAAGCGCCCGTAATCCATGCGCAAGGCGGGCGGCAACCCGCAACCCAACGATTGAACACATCAAGGACACCGAGAACACAGAGAATATAAGAGACCACAGAGAAATGCCTGCACCGCCCATACGTCACGCACGTTTTGCCGACCGGATCGACCTCCGGCGCTGGCTGGCTGCCGTGCGTCAGCGTCCCTGCTGGCAGGACTGGCGCTGGCAGGTGCGGCAGTCGATGGACGCAGGCGATCTGGCGCGGCTGGGGATGCTCTCCCCGGCAGCTGCCCGTGCGGCGCGCGCGTTTCCGGCGCGCGTGACGCCGTATGTTCTCGGCCTGTCGGATCTATCGGACCGGGCCGACCCTGTCCTGCGTCAGTACCTCCCCGAGGCTGCGGAACTCGCGTCGGACGATGGCGCGGCCGACCCGTTCGACGAGGCGGGGCATTCGCCCGTGCCCGGCGTGGTGCAGCGCTTTCCGGATCGCGTGCTGTTGCTTTGCAGCTCCTTTTGCGCCGCCAACTGCCGCCACTGCACGCGTCGCAACACGCTGGGACGGCAGACCACGGTGCGCTCTGCCGCGCAGGTGCGGCAGGTGGTCGATTTTCTGCGCGGCTCGCCGCAGGTGCGCGAGGTGATCCTTTCCGGCGGCGATCCGCTGCTGCTGCCGGATGCCGCCTTGCTGCGCCTGGTCCGCGCCGTGGCCGCGCTGCCGCAGATCGACGCCATCCGCATCGGCACGCGCGTGCCCGTGGTGCTGCCGATGCGCGTCACGCCGGCTCTGGCCCGGGCGCTGGGCAGATGCGGGCGCGTCTGGGTCAACACCCAGTTCAACCACGTGCGCGAAATCACGCCGGAATCGGCCACGGCCTGCCGCCTGCTGGTCGAGGCGGGCGTGCCGGTTTCAAACCAGAGCGTGCTGCTGCGCGGCGTCAACGACGCCACGGATGCGATGGTTGCGCTCTGCGCCGGGTTGCAGCGCATCCGCGTCCGGCCGTACTATGTCTTCGTGTGCGATCCGGTGGCCGGCACCGCACACCTGCGCACAAGCCGGGCCAGGGCACGCGCGATAGCAAAAGGCGTGGCCGGCCGGCTGGGCGGTCTGGCCGTGCCGCGGTTTGTCGTGGACGAGCCAGGGAAGCCACACAAGATGACGGTATAGGAGACGTCATCGGTCCGTATGATCTCCCGCAAGAGATGCCAAACCTATGCCAACCCTGACCATCGACAACCACACGGTCACCGTCGCGAGCGGCACGTCGATCCTCGACGCGGCTGCGCGTGTTGGCGTGACCATTCCCACGCTTTGCCACCGGCCGGACCTGGCGTCGCTGGCCGGGTGCATGATCTGCGTTGTCAGCGATGAAAACGCCAGCCGCCTGATCCCCGCCTGCGCCACGCCAGCCGCAGACGGGATGCGCATTTCCACCACGGCGGCCGCGGCTCTTGAGATGCGCCGCGCCATGCTGGAGCTGCTGCTCAGCAATCACGCGGCTGACTGCGAGGCTCCCTGCCAGCTTGCCTGTCCCTGTCATTTCGACATCCCGGAGATGCTGGACCAGATCTCGAGCGATGATGACGATGCCGCCCTGGCCACGGTTCTTGAGCGGCTGGCGCTGCCTGCGACGCTCGGGCATATCTGCCCGGCCCCATGCGAGAAAGCCTGCCGCCGCGCGGTGATCGATGCGCCGGTTGCGATCTGCGCTGCCAAGCGCTTCGCCGGGGAGCAGGGAAAGATGGCGCTCGAGCGGCCTCCGGAGACCGGCCGGCGCGTGGTCATCGTGGGCGCCGGCCCAACGGGTCTGGCCGCTGCCTTTCATCTGCGGCGCCAGGGGCATGCCTGCCACATCATGGAAGCGACGGCACGTGTGGGCGACGCACTCCTGGCAAACGCGGGTGCGCGCCTTCCTGCCGCGGCTTTTGAAAAGGATGCGGCACGCGTCCGCGCGCTGGGCGTGACCTGGGCGCTGGGGGTGCCGCTGGCCCCTGCGGAGGCCATCCGCGTGCTGTCGGCGTGCGACGGCCTGGTGCTGGCAGCCGGAGCGGCGTCCGCGCCGATCGCCGAGGCGCTTGGAATCCCGGTGCCCAGGGGGCTGGTGGCGGTGGACAAGCAGACCTGTCAGACCGTAAACCCCAGGGTCTTTGCCGGCGGCGCAGCGATCCAGCCCTGCCGGCTTGCCGTAATCGCCTGTGCCCACGGGCGCACCATTGCCGAACAGCTGGGAGCCTGGCTCAGCAACGGGCGCCTGTCGCCGAAGCCGCACGAGCCCTTTCGGTCGCGCGCCGGCAAGTTGCCCCGGGAGTCGCTGGCCGGGCTTCTGGCCGACGTCGAGGATGGGGGGCGCTATTTGCCACCGGCCGGCGGACAGCCCCCGGCCACGCTGTCAGCCGACGATCTGCGCTACGAGGCGGCGCGCTGCCTGCGCTGCGAGTGCCTGAAAAAGGACGCCTGCCGCTTCCGGGAGCTCTGCGCACTCAGCCACGCCACATCACCCGGGCTGCACGGTGAGCGCACGCCGCCGGGGCGCGTTCATGCGCAGGCGGATATTGTGTTTGAGGCGGCCAAGTGTGTGCTGTGCGGCATCTGCGTGCGCACGGCGGCCCGTCTGGGCGCCTCGCGCGGGCCGGCCTTTCACGGGCGGGGCTTCGAGATGCGGATTGGGCCGCCCCTCGGGAGGGAATGGGCCGATGTGCCGCGGGATGTGCTGCTGGCCTGTGTCGCGTCCTGCCCGACCGGCAGCCTGGCGCGCTTGCATGAACCCGCGCCGCGGGAGTAGGGGATGTGAACGGCAAGTGGCCGCCCTTCCGGCTGAACGCCCAATCCCGTCGCAAGCGACCGGGTGTCCGTCATCGGGAATCAGCCGGCCGCCACGGAGGGCGGCCCTCGTGTGCCATTCGCCGGTGCCGGCGCTGGAGGGCCGGGCTCCGTCCCGGCCGCTCCCCGGCCGCTTCTCTGTGTTCTCATGCAATCTCTGGGATCTCGGTGTCCGCACCGGATTTCTTCGCACCCAACTTTCGTAGAACGGGGGCGTCTTGCGGCTGTCTCGCGTTCGTTCGCGGAGTTGCATTTTCCGGCTGATTCCCCTAACTTGATTCCTGTCGGCTTGTCTTTCGCCGGCGCGCGCGTGCACGTGCTTTCGGGATTGTAGCAGGGATTGTTATGTTGTACTGGATTGGTCAGGAGCTGGCCCGGTGGTGGGGGCCCTTTCGTCTGTTCAGTTCGCACCTGATGCTGCTGGCGCTCGGCACGCTGCTGGCGGGGTTGCTGATCTGGATCCGCCTGCCGAGATACTGGAAGCAGCTTCCCGGAGACCGCGGCAAGATCCTGGCCGCAGACGGCGGCAGCGTGTCGGTCGGCAAGCCCACCGGCGCCGGCTGGCTGATGGCGCTCATGATGCTGCCCGTGATCCTGCTGGTGACGCCCATGGACTTGTGGCAGGTGGGGGTGCTGGGCTGCCTGTATTTCGCCATGTGGTTCGGCTACCTGGACGACAAGAGCGAGCTGCCATGGGGGGAATGGCGCAAGGGGCTGCTGGATGTGGTGGTGGCGGTCGTGGCGGCGGTCTGCCTCAGCCAGGGCCAGCCGGTGAACATGTGGCTTCCGGTTTACAAGGCGGTTGTCACCGTGCCACTGTGGCTGTACGTCCCGCTGGCAGCCGGATTGCTCTGGTTCACCATGAACGCCACCAACTGCTCCGACGGCGTCGACGGCCTGGCCGGCTCGCTGACGCTCCTCTCGCTGTTTGCACTGGCCGCGCTGCTGTATGGCGTGATCGGGTACCGGCCGCTGGCCAGCTACCTGCTGCTGCCGCACAACCCCGATGGCGCAAGCTGGGCCATCCTCGTGGCCACCGTGGCCGGCGGGCTGGCCGGATATCTCTGGCATAACGCGGAGCCGAGCCGCGTGCTGATGGGCGACGCCGGCTCGCGCATGCTGGGGCTGCTGGTGGGTGTGGCCGTGCTGGTGGCAGGCAACCCGTTCCTGATCGTTGTCGTCTCGCCCGTGGTGCTGGTCAACGGCGGCACCGGCCTGCTGAAGCTGATCCTGCTGCGCCTGCTCAAGCGCGTCGGGTTCGA
>JBAWXQ010000094.1:0-9860 GCA_037144015.1 bacterium | reverse complement strand
GGGAGTTGCTCTACTCCGGCATCATCACCGCAGAAATGTCCTACTCCGCCGAACCGATCGCCATCGTCGGCATTTCGCCGTGAACATCCCAAGTTAAGAACAGAGCCACACGTGCGAACAAATGATATATTCCAAGGCTTCGTTTACCAGAAGAGGTGCGCCTTTTTGTTCTTTCTTCGCGCATTGGTTGACCGGACTGATTTTCTGGCTTTCCGCATGGAACATCGTAAAGGCGACGACTTTGACCTGGTTTACGAGAAAGATCTCAAGATATATCAGACAAAGAATGAGCAGAAACCTAACTTCTCAAAGTGTTTAGCTACTGGCACAACATCCGCGCCGCCACCGCACGCCAGCGACCGTCCGACCGTCGCTTGGCCAAATCTTTCACGTCCACCCCCGCGCTCGCGGCTACCACCGCCAGGATTGTGTCGGCCGACAGCGCCTGCGGCCGGCTTGCCGGCCGCAAGTAGGAATTTCTCTGTGGTCTCTGTTCCTCTCTGTGCGCTCGGTGTCCTTGGCGCGTACGTCCGTTGGCTTGCGGGCTGACGCTCGCCCTGTCTGCTTGCCACGGGCTGCATGGCTGTCCTACAATATTACCTGTTGGGCTCTCAGTCGGCGACCCCACGTGAGGCCTGCTTATGTCGTTTGTCAATTTTGCCAAGAGGGAGATCCAGCTCAAGATCGTGTACTACGGTCCGGGGCGCGGCGGCAAGACCACCAACCTGCAGGTCATCCACGAGATGATCCAGGACGAGACCAAGGGGAAGCTGATCTCGCTCTCCACAGTGGGCGACCGCACGCTGTTCTTCGACTGCATGCCGCTGACGGCCAATGTCATCGAAGGGTACCAGACCCGCTTCCTGCTCTACACGGTTCCCGGGCAGGTGATGTACAACGAAACCCGCCGGCTGGTGCTCAAGGGCGTGGATGGCGTCGTGTTCGTGGCCGACAGCCAGTGGAAGCTGATGCCCGAAAACGTGGAAAGCCTTGCCAACCTGCGCGACAACCTGAAGCAGCAGAATGAATCGCTCGACACCCTCCCCTACGTGCTCCAGTACAACAAGCGCGACCTCGCCGACATCGCGCCGGAACACTTCCTCGACTTCACACTCAACAACGGCGAGATGCATCAGCCGGCATTCCCGGCCGTGGCCACCACCGGCGAGGGCGTGTTCGAAACGCTGAACATGGTCTGCCGCATGGTGCTGCACAAATTCATCAAGACCCATCGCACACAGGAGACGGCAGCCGGAGTCCGGAGCCCGGAGCCCGGAGCCCGGAGTCCGGAGCCCGGAGCCCGGAACCCGGAACCCGCTCCCCGCGAAACTCCGCCCAGAAAGTAGGCCCCATGCCACTGGCTGTTCAAGCAAACGACACGGAAAAGATCAGGCGCGTGCTGTCCGACCTGCTGAGCCGCGCGGAGGCGGACGAATGCTTCCTCTGCGACTCCGGCGGCTACCTGGTGGCGCACGAGGGGGTCGAGCGCGCGGATGCCGCCCTGATCTCGGCGCTGGGCGCCGGCGTCTTCATGGCCAGCCGCGAGCTGGCCCGCATGCTGGGCGAGAAAGAATTCAACACCGTCTTCCACCAGGGCGAAAACAAGAACATCTTCATCCGCGCCGTGACCGCGGACGTGCTGCTGGTGATCATCTTCTCCAGCGCCGGCAGCCTCGGGCTGGTCAAGCTCTACGCCACGCCCGCCGTGACCGGACTGCAGGCGGTGTTCGACACCATCCGCACGCGCCAGATTGAAGTCCCCGCCGCCGACCACCGGTCATTCGTGCTGAAAGAGGAAACCATTTTCAGCATCAAGCCGCTCCCGGCGACAGGAGTGTAAATTCAGAAATCGCATGGCCGCAGGTGAATCGGACACGAAGGAAACGAAGGGTTCCCCTCTCTCTTTCCCGAGCCGCCTCCCTCCAGCACCCGCGCTACCCGATCCGCAGCCAACCGCAAAATGTCAACCGCAGAGTGTTGAAGGCAACGCATCACCTTCCCGACGCACCCAGTCGCCAACCCAGTACTTCTTTTGGGGGTCTCTTCCCCCTTGCCTGCCTCGCGCGTCCGGTCCTATACTGGCCGCATGTGGAGAGTTTTCGCTATTTTTCCCGCCGCCGCACGGCTCTTCCCGCTGGCCATGCTGCTGCTGGCAGCAGGCACATCAGGCCCTGCCGGGGGGGGCGAATCCTGGCACATTACACCCGGCGCCGGAGTGCTGCTCCTTCCCGGCCAGGCGGCGTGCGACGGCGCCGTTGGCACCCTGCGCCTCGGCTATGACCTGGACGCGCCGGTCTCGATCGAACTGGGCGGACTGGCGGGCAGGCTTGATCACCGGGATCATACCGCGGGCGGCGACGGACACAACATCCGCGGCACCTGGGTGGACGCCATCTTTCACCTGGCGCGCTGGGAGCGTCTCGACCCGTTTCTCAGCGCCGGTTACGGCGCACTCTGGAGCGACGGCCGCGCCCTGCCGGACAACCGGCAGGAGGGGTTTGCGCCACGCCTCGGCGCGGGTGTCCTGTACACGCTCTCGGAAAACTGGTCGGCGCGCGCCGGCCTGACCGCGATGACGCTGCGGCCGGGCGCGCGGCAGGCCGCCTTTGGCATCGCGGAAGCCGGCCTTTCCTACTACTTCGGCGACACCACCCCGGCCCGTCCAGGCGAAAAGGAATAACGGCTTGTCTGGCACAAGCCGCGGAGCGTTCGAATGACCGATACCGGCCAGCCGCTATGAGAACGATCTCACGCTACATCGTCGGCAGCTTTCTCTCCGCCTTTGCCCTGTGCTGGCTGGTGCTGACGTTTGTGCTCTCGATCGGCCTGCTCGTCAAGGTGACCGGCCTGATCGCCAAGGGGATGCCGGTCGGCGTCGTAGGCCGCTATTTTCTGACGGGCATCCCCGAAACCATCGGGTTCACCATCCCGCTGGCCGTGCTGATCAGCGCCATGCTGGTCTTCGGCCGCCTCTCCACCGACAGCGAAATCGCCGCCATGCGCGCCTGCGGCATCAACCTGCTGCGCGTGATGCTCTGGCCGCTGGGCATCGCGGCCGCACTCAGCCTCTTCTGCCTCTACCTCCACAGCGAAGTCGCGCCACGCAGCGAAGAGACGCGCGTCCAGCTGGCGCTGGACGCTACCTCGAACCTGGGGCTGGACATGATGGACCCCGGCGTGTTCAACGAGGGGCCGAACCACATGAAGATCTGGTTCGCCGGCCGCGACGGAAAATGGCTCACCGACCTGCGGATCTACGACAAAACCAAAAGCGGGCTGGACCGTGAGATCCGCGCCGCGCGCGCCGCCGTGAGCCGGCAGGGCGACAATCTCAAGCTCGACCTCTACGACGCCACCATTGACCCGCTTGACGATGAGCACCCCGGCGCAGCCCATGCCGACCGGTTTGCACATGAGCTCGTGGACGCCTTTAAGACGACCAACCGGCCGAAGAAAGTGCGCACGTCCGGCTCCGGAGAACTGCTGCAGATGCTCCCCGATGCCCAAGCGCTCCAGAAAAACCCGGCGCAGGCTGTGGCCATCATCCGGGCCTGTCCGGAGTGCTCCCTGCGAGACACCCGGGGCAAAACCGTATGCCGGAACCCGGTCCACGAGCTGGCACGCACGCTACAGAGCTCGGCCGGCCTGTACGAGCCGGCGCTCGTGGCCCGGCTGAAGAGCTCCTGCCAGCTATGCCGCAAGCGCACCTGCACCGATCCCGGCCACACCCGGATTCTGCTGGCCGCGGCGGCGTTCGATCGGGCCCAGGGGCTGCCGTCCGAAATCCGCGTGGAGCTGCACAAGCGGGCTGCGCTGGCCTGCGCCGCCTTCTGCTTCGCCCTGATCGGCATGCCGCTGGGCATCCGGTCCCACCGGCGCGAATCCACCGCGGGCGTGGCCATCGGCCTGGGCATCGCGCTGCTGTTCTACATGGCGATGATCCTGGCCGATGCGCTCAAGCGAAGCCCTGAGCTGCATCCCGAATTCATCGCCTGGCTGCCGGTCGCAATCTGCGGACTGGTGGCGGCTTTTCTAATCCCGCGGAATCAGTAACCCGTGCACCGCGAATTAGTCTATGCTGTTGTCCGACCCGCAGAATAACGATCCGGGAACGCCGAATCGCCACGTTTTCCTTCCACCCGCCACCCGGACACTTTCCCATGGACACCGGCACTGCCTCCCGACGCGAAGCGATCTTCATCCTCTCCCGCTGGCTGGAGACTTCCGATTTCCCCGACCGCCTGCTGACCAACTCGCCGGACCGCGGCTTTATCATGGACCTGGTCTACGGGACCGTGCGTCAGCGCCGGGCGCTGGAGTGGGCGCTGAAACAGCTCGTCAAAAGCCCGCCCGAAGGCGAAACCCTCGCGGCCATCCTCGCCGGTGCCTACCAGGTTCTTTTCATGGAGGAGGTGCCGGCGTATGCCGCCGTGCATGCGACGGTCGCGGCGGCAAAGATTGCCTCCCCCAACTCGGCCAGCTTCGTCAACGGCGTGCTGCGCAACCTGGGGCGCAAGCGCGAGGAGCTGCTGGCCGCCCTGGCGCTGCAGCCGCCCGGCGTGCGCCTCTCCCACCCCGACGTGCTGCTGACGCGCTGGACCGCCCGCTACGGCGCGGCAGAGACCGAAGCCCTCTGCCGCTGGAACAACACGCCGGCGCAGACGGTGATTTCGCTTCTGCCGGACCTGGCTGAACGGGGCGACCGGAGCCCGGCGTCCGGCACCCGGCGCCCGGAACCCGGAGTCCGGAACCCGGAATCCGGAACCCGGAATCCGGAACCCGAGCACCCAACACCTGACACGCAACACCTGCCCCTCACGCCCCACCCCGCGGCGCCGGAAACCTGCTTCACGGTTCCGCATGGCATGCGGGTCGAGTCTGTGCCCGGCTATCGCGAAGGGACGTTCGTGGTGCAGGATCCGGCCACGCTGGCAGCCGTCGAGCTGCTCGATGTCAAACCCGGCATGACCGTGCTGGACGCCTGCGCGGCGCCGGGCGGCAAGACCGCACAGATTGCGGCACGCATGCACGGCCGCGGTCGCCTGATCGCCATGGACAAGCATGCGGACCGCATGGCCATGCTGCTGTCCACCTTGTCGCGCACGCGCCTGCCGTGGGTGGAAGCGGTCGAGGGCGATGCGGCCGTGCCGGCGCCCGACGGCGTGATCCGGTTTGACCGGATCCTGCTCGACGTCCCCTGCTCCAACACCGGCGTGCTGCGGCGCCGGCCGGACGCGCGCTGGCGCTTCTCCGAGCGCCGCCAGCAGAAGCTCTGCATGGCGCAGCAGACGATGCTCCGGAACATGCTGCAGCGCCTCGCGCCCGGCGGCCGCCTGGTCTATTCGACGTGCAGCCTCGAGCCCGAAGAGAATATGCGGCAGGTCGAGCTGGCGCTGGCAGCTGAACCAGCTGTCAAACTCGCGGCCACCGCGGAGCGCCTCCCCACGCGCGACGGCACCGACGGCGCGTTTGCCGCCGCGTTCGTGAGGAAAGGCTGAAGGCGCCTTGCGCCTTCAGCCTTTCCTGTCACTTCCCCCAGCTCACCTGCACCTCGCCGCGGCCGGCGCGGGTGCCGTGACCGCGGCTGACGGCGGTCTCCAGGATGCGCGCGCTGGCGGGATTGTCGCCCGGGTCTGCCAGCAGATGAATCACGTCGCCCTTGTCGTCGAGCTCAACCTGGAACCGCACCACGGCCGGCAGGCCGGTCTCCACGCCGGGCGGAACCTCAAAGCGGAAGCCGCTGCGCTGCAGCCCGGCGGAACACGCCACCGTGATGCCGATGGTTTCCGGCGGCAACCCGGTCAGCACGTTGGCCACCGGCCGGACAGCCAGGTTGGGAAGGGTGTTCGACGGCACGCCCGGCGGCACAGGCGCCCACGGGCTCATGATGCCCAGCCCCGTGTATTCCGCTGCCGGCAGCCGGCGCGTCGTCACGTCCTCGCGTTCCGGCAGCGAACCGCCCCCCGGCCCCGGCCATGGATTGCCAAGCGGGTTGCCCGGGAGAACCAGGTAGGAGCCCTCCAGCAGCACGTAGGAAGCCGCAGCCTCGGGCATGCTGCGGGCATGCGCCCCGCGCCGCCGGTTATGAGGCCAGAGCAGCACCAGCACAAGGGCCATGGCCAGAACCGAAACGGCCGGCAGCCAGTAGGCCACGGGCGACCGCGTCCGATGCACCCATGACGGCCGCGTGCCGGCTGGCAGCGGTGCTATGGAAGTGCTGGAAGCAGGGCTAGGCATCGGTGCGATATGTTATCGGCTTGGCTGTCGGGTGGCCACTGAAAGAATGAATTTCGCGCACGCGAAATTCAGTCGGGCTTGGTGGTGACATTCACGCGGCTGACGCCGGCCTCGCGCGCGAGGTTGACCACGGTCATGACGTCGCCATGCGGAATGCGGCGGTCGGCCAGCAGCAGGAACTCGCGCCGCGGCTCGAGCGCCACACGGTTGTGGATGCGCGCCGCCAGCTGCTCCTGGCGGGGCGCCACGCCCAGGTCGAACGGCTCATCGTCAAAGAACACCAGCGTCTCCTGCCCGTTGGTGCGGGCGACGGGAATCATCACCGCGGTGAGTCCGTAGCGCATCCCCTCGCGGAACGGCGTGCGCGGCAGGTCAAAAACCACGCCGGGGCGCAGCAGGATGCGGTCGCCCACCACCAGCAGCAGCACGACCAGCAGCACGAGGTTGACCCAGGGCGCGGCCGCAAACAGGGCGCGGCCGCCCCACCCGCCGCGGGTGAAGCGGGTGCGCAGCGTTTCGCTGCGCCACTTGCCCCAGTGTCCTTTTAGTTCCTTCACGGCGCCTTCTTCTCCGCGTAGTGCCGGGAGGTCAGGTAGGCCGTGATCTCCGTCTCGGCAGCCTCCATATCGAGAACCACGCGGTCAATCTGGACGATCAGCAGGTTGTGCATGATGAAGCACGGCACCGCCACGATCAGGCCGGCGGCGGTCGAGACCAGCGCGCGCAGCAGCCCGTCCGTCACGTGCGCCGCATAGATCAGCGGCTGCTGGTCGCGCAGGACCAGGACCACTTCAATGATGCCGAAGACCGTGCCGATGAGCCCCAGCATCGGCGCGATCTGGCCGATGGTGGCGACCACGGCCACGCGCCGCTCCATGCGGGCGATCTCGGCGCGCCCCACGTTGCCGATCGCCTCCGTGAGCGCATGCCGCGGTTCGTGCCGGTGCAGGATGGCGGCGCGGATCAGGGCCGGCACCGGACCGGGAGCCTCCTCGCAGATCTGCACCGCCTCGTCCGCGTTGCCGCGATCGAGCACGTTGCAGACGCCCTGAAGGAAGTCGCGGTGACTGATGGCGGCGCGGCGCAGGTGCAGCATCCGTTCCAGGAAAACACCTGCCGCCGCCAGACCGCAGAGCAGAATGATCCACAGCACGGGGCCGCCCTCGCCAAACCAGTTAAAAGCATTCATGCGTTCTCGCTTCCGCTATTTGTTACTTCCCCGCCGGCCCCTTGCGGAGCCGCTGGATGCGCTGCAGCGCCTCCTCGCGGCCGGGCACATTGGCCTGAATGACCCGGTTCAGGACGCGCTCGGCCTGGTCGATCTCCTTCTTCTGCTCCAGCAGTTCCGCCGCCTGGAACGCCGCCTGGATAAACCAGGTGCTGGCTGCCTCCGAATAGATGATGCTCTTTTGCCGGTCGTCGAGGTAGCGCAGCACGACGTGGCTGTAGTACTGGTCAATGGCCGCGTCGGCCTGATTTTTCTTCTGCAGGCAGCGGCCGATCCTGAACTCGGCCTGCAGGAGCATCTCAGGCGTGGCGTCGCGCCGGCCGAGCACCTCGCGATAGGCCTTGATGGCCTCGTCATAGCGGGCGGGCTTGTCGCTGCCCAGCGCGAACAGGCTGTCGCCCATGCGCGCCCAGGCCGGCGTGACCCAGTCGCTGTCGGCATAGCGCTTGGTGATTTCGTCGAACAGCCGCACGGCCTCGGCATAGCGCGCCAGCGTGCAGAGGGCGTCGCCCTGCACGAAGAGGCTCTCCGCGAACCGCGGGCTCTGCGGATATTCGCGCTGCAGGCGCGACATCAGGAGGACCGTGTTGGTGTAGTCGGTGCGACGGAAGGCCACGCGTCCGGCCCAGAGCACGGCGGCATCGGCCCAGGCGCCGCGCGGCCAGGTGTCGGCATACTGCAGCAGCCGCCGGCTGGCGTCGTCGAGGCGGTTGCGGTTGTAGTCGAATTTCGCCAGCCACAGGACCATTTCCGAAAGCTGCGTGGAATTGGTAAACGTGCCGATGAACAGGACGGCGGCCGCACGGGCGTCCTCGTCGCGACCCTGGCCGTACAGGCACATGGTGCGGAGGAAGTCAGCCTCGTCGCGCCGCGCCGGCAGCAGGTCCGCCACCGCCTTGAAGTCGAGCGCCGCGGCGTCAAAATGATAGGCGCGGTAGTGGGTGCGGCCGCGTCCCATGAAGGCTTCGCCGCGCGACGCCGCGTTCGTGGTTGCCGCGAGCACCTGCGAGTAGGTCTCGATGGCCGGGTCCACCAGGGCGCGCGACGCCTGCAGCGCGGCCAGTCGCAGTTGCGCCAGCACCGTCAGCTCGGGCAGGGCGCCGCGCTGCACCGCCAGGGCGAATGCAGCCAGCGCGCCTTCGCCGTCGCCGGCGCGCTCCAGGCTGTCTGCCGCCTGGAACAGCGCGCGCGGCGCCTGCGGCGCCGACGGATGCTCGGTGTAGACGCGGCGGTAGGTGTCGGCGGCCTGGCGGTACTGGGCGGCCGCGTGCAGGGCATCGCCGGCCTGGAACAGGCGCGCGGCTCGCGCCAGGTCGTTGGTGGTGCGGTCGCGCGCCTTCAGGAGCATGTTGGCGGCCTCGCCGTAGCGTGCCATGCGGAAAAGCGCCGCACCCAGCCCCTCCAGCGCCGCGGCCTCGTGGATGCGGTCATCGCCAAACGTCTCGAGAAAGACGCGGTACTCGGCCGCGGCAGGCTCGTAGCGCTCCTGCCGCAGCAGCGCCTCGGCGAGGCGGAACTGGGCGGCGGCGGCGGTCTGCCCCTCGGGAAACGCGCGCACATAGGCCTTCATGCGCGTCACGCCCTCCTCCAGCGTGGCCGCGCTGGCCAGCAGCAGGTCTGCCAGCTGAAACGCGGCGAGCTTGCGGGATTCGGGGCGCGCCGCCAGCTCGTCGGCGGCGCGGGCGGCGGCAAGGGCGTCGTTCGTGCGGCCGCCCTCCAGCGCAAGCTGCGACACCGCGACCCAGGCCTGGACGCGGTTGAACTCCGCCGCCGACTTGCTCTGCCCCAGGGCGCGCAGCGCCGCCTCGGCATCCGCCGCGCGCTTCTGGCGCACCAGCAGGCGGCCGTAGGCCAGCCGGCCCTCGTCGGTCACCGGGCCGGTGACGTTCAGCTCCACCTGCCGCACCAGCACGCCCAGCGCATCGCCCACGCGCCCGATCGCCTCGAGCGCATTGGCCCATTCCAGCAGGTTCGCCGCGCGCGTGGCGCTGTTCGTGGTGCGCTTGTCGACCTCCGCGTAGAGCGAAAGTGCGGCCGGAGTGTCGCCCAGGGAGATGCGGGCCCGGGCCACGAGGCGCTGCAGCGCATCGGCGTTTTCCGGCGAAATTTTCCCCGCCAGGGCCGCTTCCGCGGCGGCAATGCATTCGCGGGGCTTGCCCACCCCGAGCAGCGCCAGCGCGCGCCAGAAGGCGAAGGTGCCGGCATCCGGCGCCGCGCTGACCACGGCCGGCCACGCGTCCATGCGCTTCAAAACCTGATCGTACTGGTGCTGCTCGGCCAGCGCCTGCAGCAGCAGCTGCAGCGCTTCGACCCCCTCGGCCGGCCGCGCCGGCGCGCCGGCGAGGAACGTCTCGGCGTGCGTGACCGCCACCGGGTAGAGCTTGTCGTGCACCGC
>JBAWXQ010000093.1:0-9974 GCA_037144015.1 bacterium | reverse complement strand
TTGACAGGGAGCATGGCGTTGTGTAACTTGATGCAGCAATGAAAAAAGGTTGATCCTGCCATGTGCGTATGGCACCATTAACTTTCTAGTACGTTGATCACTAAACCATGGAGACAGCTATGACGCGGCAACAAAGACGCAGAATGGAACGCGAGACGAGGAAAACGGGCAGGATGAATTCACGGGCTTCCTGGGCAGGCGCAGCCCTGGCCGTCGGGGCCATGGGCATGGCCATCCCCGGGACCTCCGAGGCAGCCACCTACCAGGTCATCAATAAGTTGGACTCCGGGACCGGCAGCCTCCGCGATGCCGTCGCGCTGGCCAATGCCAATCCGGGTCCGGACACGATCACGTTTGGCCCCAGGGTCTCGGGCACCATCACGCTTACGACCGGCGAGATCGTGGTTTCCGACTCGGTCAACATCGTTGGCCCGGGTTCCAAGAAGAAGGTGACTGTGAGTGGCAATGATGCCTCGCGCATCTTTGACATTCCCTACGTGTATACAACGCTCGACATCACCATCTCGGGGCTGACACTGACCCACGGGGCGGCAAACGACGGCGGCGCCATCTACCAGAGCGGCAACAACCTGACGCTCAACAGCGTGCAGCTCCTGTCCAACCGGTCCTCCGACGACGGCGGCGGCTTGTGGTCCGACGGGAACACCACGCTCAACAACTGCACGATCTCCGGCAACACGTGCGATAATGACGGCGGCGGCATCGCGGCTGACGGAACGCTGGTCATGGACAAGACCGTCGTTTCGGGCAACATGGCCGGCGACGAAGGCGGCGGCGTCTACTTGTACGACCCCGACAGCACGGTCATCACCTGCAGCACGATCTCCGGCAACTTCTGCGACAGCGATGGCGCCGGCATCTACTTCTACGACACCGACGGGGAAGTGCTGATCCAGGACACGGTCATTTCCGGAAATTTCGCCGGGGACGATGGTGGCGGCGTTTTCTTCTATGACGCGTCCGATGACATCACCTTCACCCGTTGCACGATCTCCGGAAACACCGCCAACGCCTGCGGCGGCGGCATCTACTTCTATGATGCAGATTCGGATGTGACGGTGACCATTGACCGGAGCACGATCTCCGGCAACAAGGCCAACGAAGACGGCGGTGGCATCTTTATCGATGACGATGCTCGTCTCGCGCTGACGGTCGTGAACACCACGATCTCCGGCAACACCGCGTTGGGAGACGGCGGCGGCGTGTTCTTTGATTACTTGAACTCCAACGGCGCCAGCTTCAACTTCTGCACGATCGCCGGAAACTCCGGCGATAATGGCGGCGGGATCTATTCCAACACCGGCTATTATGGCGGCGCGGTCTCGATACAGAACTCGATCATCGGCGACAACACGGCCTGGTCGGATCCGGACGTCTCCGGATCGGGGTTTGTCCTGTCCTACTCGCTGGTCGAGAATACCGGCAGCGCAGGCTACACCGACAACGGCGGCAACCTGTTGGGCATTGATCCGAAGCTGATGGCCCTGGCCAGCAACGGCGGATCGACCAAGACGATGCTGCTGAAGACCGGCAGCCCCGCGCTCAACGTGGCGGATCCGGCGGTTGTTTCGCCGGCCACGGACCAGCGCGGCCAGGCCCGCGTGAAGGACGGCCGCGCCGACATGGGCGCTGTGGAGATGGACGCGCCCAAGAAGAAGAAGAGGTAGCCGGATGATCCGGACCCGCGTGGGAACACAAGGGTCCAATCCGGAAGGTACCGGGTGGTGTGCCGAGCTCGCGCTTGACACACCACCCTTTTTTGTGTCATCGATTGTGCCTATCTATCTATCGACCGGCGGCTGAATCCACAATCGGAGCTGATTTTCAATGAGCAAAATCATGTTTGTCTGGGAGCTTGGCTCCGCTTACGGCCATACGACGCGACTGCTGGCGACGGCGGGGATGCTGGCCGACCATGGCCATTCCGTGGCCATCGCGGTGCGGGAGCTGCACAATTTGCCGGATGTGCTGGCCGACTCGCGCGTGGAGGTTTTTCAGTCTCCCGTCTGGATGTCCAGCTTCAAGGGTGCGCCTGAGCCGCCGGTGAACTATCCGGAAATCCTGCTGCGCTACGGCTATCATGATGCCGGCTGCCTGCATGGCCTGGTGCAGGGGTGGCTGGGGCTGTACCGCAACTATCGCCCGGACGTGATTGTGGCCAGCCATGCGCCCACGGCGCTGCTGGCCGCCCGGATCGCCGGGGTTCGGGCCATGACGCTCGGCAGCTGTTTTGCCTGCCCGCCGCGCCAGGCGCCGATGCCGAACATGCGGCCATGGATGAGCGTGCCCGAGCAGCGCCTGGCGCAGTCGGAGGTCTTTGTGCTGGGGTCGACCAACCGGGTCCTGCTGAACTATTCGGCTCGGCCGCTGTCCGTCCTGCATGAGCTGTTCGACATCGCCGACAACCTGCTGTGCACGTTTCCGGAGTTGGATCATTACGGCGAGCGGAAGGATGTCAATTACTGCGGGCCGGTCTTCCGCACGGACCTGGGCGAGGTGGTGCCGTGGCCGGCAGGCGCGGGCAAGCGGGTGTTTGTCTACCTGAAGGCCGGGATGCGCGACTTCCCCGCAATCGTGCAGACGATTGCGCAGATGGAGGTGGCGGCGATCATCTGCGCGCCGGGGGTTTCCGAACAGGCCCGCGCCCATTTCTATGGGGGAAGGATATACATTTCCGGCAAGCCCGTGCGGCTGGATGCCATTCTCGAATCCTGCGATCTCGCCATCAACACCGCGAGCACGTCAACCACGGCCGCCATGCTGCTGGCCGGCGTCCCCTGCCTGCTGCTGTCCGAGCATCTCGAGCAGTACCTGCTGGCCGGCTGTGTCGCGGCTACCGGGTCGGCGGTTGTCGTCAAGCCGGACGGTCCTGTGCCGGATTATCCCGAGCTGCTGCAGAAAACACTGGCAGATGTCTATCTGCCCATCCAGGCTGCCCGGTTTGCCGAACGCCACGCCGACTTCGACCCGGTGGCGCAGCAAAGCAAGATTGCCGCCAGGATCATGGAGATTGCGGCGGGCTAGGAGACTGTCGGATTTAGGCCTCGGATCGGTCCAGGGCTTTCTGCCGACAGTCTCCTAGTTGTGCAACCCGCTGCCCGCGGGTTGCGAAAACTCAATTACAGACAGAAAAATTGTTCCGGCTGCTCTTTTGGTTGCGTATTACACTGTTATCCGGCGCTTGGCGGTTGCGTCCCCAAAACTAGCAGCTTGGTCGGTACAAGGTTTGTGAAGGCACAGCGCTAAATCCGACAAGTTGCTAGCGTTTCTTGCCCGGCGGTTGATAGCCGGCGTTTGCCGCGGCACCGTCGACGGTTGGCCGGGGAATGCCGGCCCACATGCTGAAGTCCAGTTTTTGAATCTTGGCGTGCCGGTCCAGGGCCTCCTTTGGCAGCTCGCTCGTGCCCAGCCGCGGCGTGATGCGGCCAAACCAGTTGTGGGCAATCGGCCCGAGATGCAGCACGTGGAACGGTGGCCGCAGCAAGCGCTCCGCTGGCCACCGCGCCGGCAGGGTGGTGTCGCTGCCGCCGGCGTCGAGAAAATTCGTGACGTACCACGGCCGGTCAGCCACGACCGGATCGGCGGTGTGAAACATCTGGAAGTAGCCGATGCCAACCATTTCTTCCTTCATCGCCACCGTGTCCCACGGCAGGTTGTCGGAGAACAGCGCGGCATCCTCCAGCAGGTGCCGCTTCGGCGCATACATGTTTCCTGCGGCGTATGCGTGTTCGGGAAGCGCCTGCGGCATGACGATGTCGCAGTCCATGATGGTCAGCCACCCGGAGTGATTCAGCGCGTCCAGCGCCTCCTCCAGCGCCAGGCCCTTGTTGAAGGACGCCCCGCGGCGCGTGAAGGCGTCGGTGATGAACAGTTCGGCGTTGGGGACCGACCGGACGACCTCCTGCGTCTTCAGGTCATCCGGCGAGGTGACGACCATGATCCGGCTGAAATGGCGGGCGTTTCTCGGCAGGGTGATCCTCAGAACGTCGTCGAAATCGACGCACGTCAGGATCGCGGCGGTGTTGGCCGGGAAGCTGCAGAAAACAGGTGGAATGTCGATTGAAGGGGCAGGCGAGAGGGTTGTGCTCGCCTGGCTGAGGTCGGCGTGCCGCTCTTTCGGCCTGACGCAGCGGCAGGCTTTTTCGATCTGCTCCGGGGTCGGCTTCAGATTGAGAAAGGCGGTCAGCCGGAGCACCTCCCGCCGGGGATCCTGCAGGAGCTGCTCGTGGTCGATTGTGATTTGTCGATCCGCCGGGATCTCCTGCAGCAGCCTGGCTTTCCCCGCGTACAGCCATTCCTGGTGCTCGCGGACCCTGGGCACGTCCAGGGCCGCAGTCCCGTCGGTCTGCTTGATGCGGGTCAGGCTCCGGATCGACTCCTCCAGCGGCCGCTCGCAGTTGACCACCAGCAGCTTGTCGCCACAGATCCGCTGAAGGAAATCACCCATCCGGCAAAGGCCGGGGTTCTTGCCGCCCGCAATCAGGCCCTTGTTCCTGGCTTCGGCCACCCGGGCGAGAATCCATGCCTGCAACTGCTTCTCGGCCTTTTCGGGGCTTACCACGAAACTTGTACATAGTTCGGGAATGGAGGTTTTGCAGATCAGGGCCAGGCCAATAGCCTCAAACCCGCACGACGTGTCGGGATTGTTCCCGTAGCGCCCCTCGAACTTGTTTCCGAGAAACAGCCCCAGGTGATACAGGACACCCGCAACCGCGGATGAGCCCGAGGATTGCGTGCCGACGATGGCGACAAATGCGTCGCGGGGTATGCTCCGCGCCGGAATGGCGGCGCGTGCCTCGCGGGGTTCAACCCGCCCGGTTGCCGAGATCACGCCGCTGACATGGCCGGGATTGACTAGGTCCATATTTGCTCCCCACAGGTAGTTGTTTGTCTCACGCAGTTTGCGGGTCAACTGATCAGCCTGAATCATCTGAAAAGCAGCGGTTCGTGTCGAGTCTGTTTGCTCCGTGGGGGGCCATGGGCGATCGTGGAAGACCGCGATGGACGGATCGCTGAAGAACCTGCCGATTTGCTCGGCATAGGCGCCCATTTCCGTATCGCCATACCAGTGGAGATAATCAGGGCACAGGAAGTATTTTCTGGGAAAGCGCCGGAGATACTTTCGGCCGATCACCGGGAAGGCAAACTCCCCTCCGTGCTGGTTTTCCGATGCATTCTCCGTGTGGATTCCGATGATGCCGTCGCCGTCGGGGTACGTATCCAGGAGAAGCTGCACTACCCGGGGGATGGTGTCGGGATGAAACACGGCATCGTCATTCCCGCAGATAATGACTTCCGCGGTGGAATGGGCGATCAGCTCGTTCATGGCCAGGATGTAGCCGCGGGCGCTTGTTTCATGCGAAATAACAGGCGTGGCGCCGACAACCGAACGCAGCACAGTCTGCAGTTGAGCATCCCGGTCCAGCGTGGGTATGAGAAGCTGAACGTCCGTCATCTCGAAACTCCGTGGTTCTTTCGGAAGCCCCAAAGTTTTCGGCGCACGTATTCCATGGATTCGGGTATGTGCCCCGCGTGGGACACGCGGCCCGGGCGGGCCTTTGACAGATGCGTGATGTGATCCAGCCATACCCCGGTTATGCCATGAACCAGGTACAACCGCAAAAACAGCTCCCAGTCCTCCAGGGCTTTTACATGCACATCAAAAGGCTTGAATACCTCCCGCCGCAGCAGCGATCCGGTGTCGATGTAGTTGGACTGGATCAGCCGCTCCCCGTTGAAGTCGAACCAGTGCTTGATCACATGCCCTTCCATGAAGTCGGCATAGCAGTAGCCGGCCTCCGGATGCGCCTGCAGTTGATGATGCATCAGCTCGAACGCGTCCGGCGCGACAACCGAGTCGGAGTCCGCGAAGTACAGATAATTGACCGCCGGGCTGAGGTGCGCCTCCCCGAAGTTTCTGGCGGCGCCCTGGCGCTCGTGCGGCCGCAGCATGCAGTTGAATCCGTGGGCGGCGCAGATGTCGCCCGTTTCGTGCGGCTGGTCCGACCCGTCATCCACAACCAGCACTTCTGCCGCCGGCAGCGTCTGCCGGCGCAGGCTGGAAAACAAGTCCGGCAGATACTGTGCCGAATTGTACACAGGAATTACGACACCGATGCGTGGAGGATTCATGCGTTCGATAGCGGCGTTTTCTGGTGGCTGGGGACGTCGCGCAGCGCATCCTCGGCGAGGCAGAACGACAAGCTGGTGATGTCGGCGTCGGGCTCGACCAGCTCCGGGAACTGGATGTTCGGGAGGAGCAGGATGTCAAAGATCTCCTGGACATGCCCCTCGAATCTCAGGAACCCGACGGTCTGGCCGGTGCGTGTGTCCACCACCCAGACGCCGCACTGCCGCTCCTTGAGCCGTTGCGCGAGGGGGATTCCGCCGAACACGCTCTCCCGCACCTGCGAGAGCCCCACAAAGGCGAAGGGGCCGCTGAAGGCCAGCCCGCGCGTGAATCCGGGCAGCTCGGCAACGGTCTGCACCTGGCCGGAGGCCGGGTCCACGACGCAGAGCGTGCCCTTGCCTGACTCCAGCAGCCACAGCTTGCCGGCATGCCAGCGCGGCGAGTGCGGCATGGAGAGCCCGCGGACGGCGATCTCCCCGCTGTCGACGTCGATGAGGCAGCCGCCGTCCGCCTTCCGCTCCCGCCACCCCTGCGGCGTGTCCGTGGTGCCCAGCGCGGTCACGTAGCGCACCCGGCCGTCAATCACGGTCAGGCCATTGAGGTGGCAGCGATCCTCGGCGGCCAGGGCGGTGATGAAGGGCGGCCGCCATTGCGGCCGGAAGCTGTACTCGTTGTCGAGGGTGGCGAGGCAGGAGAACCGGGTGGCCACTATCCAGAGCTCGTTCTCGATGAAGGCCATCTCGTGTACGCGGATGTCGCCGGTGATGTGGCACCGCGCGGGAAGGAAGCAGGCGTCGTGGCGTCCGGGAGGGTCCAGCCTGGCCGAGGTTGCGGGCTGGTTGCGGTAGAGCCACACCGATCGCAGCGTGCCGATGGCCAGGGCACGCGGGCCGCGGGCCATGCCCATGGGGCTCGCAAAGGCCCGGAAGTGCGTGTTCAGCGTGTCGCCATCGACCCGCACGGCGACGACCCGTCCGCTCTGGTACGTTGAGACCAGCAGCGAGGAGCGGATCTGGCTGAGCAGGCGGGGCATGGAGGCGGTGAATGCGCTCTTGAAGTCGGGCGCTCCGGTGGCCGGCGGTTTCGCGGGGTCGCGCCGGCGTGGCGCATCGGCCGGGGAGCGCGGCGCCGCGACTTGTGCGGCCGGCGCCGTGGCGAAGAACTGGCGCGCGCGCTCCGCCGTTTCCACGGCGAGGGGCATGACCGGCCGGAGATCCGCCGCATTGTGGCGCCACTTCTCGGGGTCTGGCGCGGACAGGGTGTGCCGGGAGAGCGGGAGCTTCTCCTGCAGCGGACGGTCCCAGCCGATGTCCAGGAACCGGCAGATCCGCTCGATCTCCTCCTTCGGACTGGCCACGAGCTGGTCGTAGCTGGCCACGCACCACGAGGCAGGGGGGAGCTTCTCCAGGTCATCCAGCAGCGTGCGCGTGGCGGCCTCCCACTGGCGGACAACGATTTCGGCGAGCGGCTTCCCCTCCCAGTCGCGCCATCCCGGGACCAGCAGCAGAGACCAGGGGGAGCCGGTCCACCCGGGCAGCTGGGGATAGGTTGTAAAGCGCCCGGAGCGCCAGGCATCCAGCATGCTGCTGACGGTCTCGCGCGGGTCGCGGTACAGGTAGACGAACCTGGCGTTCGGAAAGGCCGCGGCCAGGAACGGCACGCGCAGCGAGTTCTTCGGCGTCTTTTCCAGGAGGCGAAGCCCCCGGGCGCCCGCGGGCGGGCGCTGGCCGTCGCGGTCGCGGACCTCGGCGAGGAAGGCGCGCTCCAGCTCCGCCACGATTTCCGGCGTGGCCTCCTGCGCCGTCAGGCGGTTGGATTCAAACCCGCGCTGCTGCGGGTGCAGCGCCTTTACGTGCTCGATGACCGCATGGCTCTCGTTGCCGATCGTCCAGGCTGCGGGTGACTGCGACAGCGTTTCGAAGAGCATGGTGCTGCCGGCGCGCGGCGACGAAACGATGAAGATCGGCCGGTCAAACAGCGGCTGCGCCGGTGTTGTGTCTGCTGTGTACTGCGCGCTCATCGGTGGGTATTCCTTTTCCGGGCGGAGCGCGTTTAATAGCCGGTCAGGCCATGTTCGCGCATCCGTAACATTTTGAATCGCACAAAGCCCATGCCGGCCAGCGCGGCAAGGTCGAAGTTCAGCATGCCGTAGAGGTCTCTGGGCACCTTGCCGAACGAGCAGGCGGTGGCTTCACCCGTGCGCTTGTTGGCCTTGGAGATGGATCCGTAGCAAATCCTGGCAGGGCAGGTCAGGGCGCAGCCGGCGTTCGCGAACAGCGTGACCCGCTTCTTGTCGGGGATTTGGTCGAGAAACGCCTTGTCGAGGTTGATGCGCATCGGCAGAACAGCCGTGTCGTACAGCCGCAGGGCGGCTTCCAGCTTCTCGAGCGTGTTGATGTCCTTGATCACGCTGGCTTCGATCTCGTACAGGGGGTAGTCTGCGCGGATCCAGCCTGCCAGCTCGTCGCTCACGGTGATGACCGAGTTGCCCTTGCCGTGGTGCTGGCGCAGCAGCTGGGCGCTGGCTTCGTACTCCTGGCGCGTGACCGAGTGGTTGCTCAGAGGGAGGCGGATCCCGATGCAGCAGTCGTGCAGGGCGCGCACGTCCCGCGGCGACAGCTCCGGGCCGATATACCGGCGGCCACCATAGAGCGTCGTGGGCTCGACAAAGCCGAACACGCTCTCCACCTGGTTCAGCGGCAGCCGCGGGTACTCTTCGGCGAGGAATTGCAGCACCGGAACCGGCTCCGGCTTGCTGCGCGCCGACACCGTGAACGTGACGCCGGTCGGGATCGGAACCGGAGCGGCCGTCAGACCATCAGGAATGGTCTCCGCAACCTGGGGGCGCCGGATGCCGGAGGAACGCTTCCGGACAGCCGGAGATATATCGTCGTCTTGCACCATAACTGTGCAACAAAACATGCCACACTGGCTTGCGGGTGTCAACACTCCCGGTCGGTGCGCCCCGGCGATCATGGCCTTCCAGTTCGGGTAGACGCGCGCGGCGTCCAGCCCCAGCACGCGGCCGGTGGCCGCGGAGCAAATGGAAAAGCGCGATCACCCCTGACCAGCTGGAGATTACGGGTTTTTTTTCAGCAGCCATCCGGTGTGGTCGGAACCGAGCTTTCGGTCGATCTCTTCCGCGTTGGGAAGAAACGCATACATATCGGCGCTATTGATCTTAGCGACGCTCGGATTCAACAATGCATCGAGTTTGGGCGAGTCAGGCAAGGACAGCCCCAGGAATGCAAACACGGCGCGCATGGCTTGCCGGTTCTGCTCCAGCTCCGTGGTGTAGAGGCTCTCATATTCCACATGGAGGCACAGCGAGCTCGGCTTTTTGGATAGGACAAGCTGGTAGTATTGGCGGTGTTGGATTTCATGTTGCATGCGCTTATAAAGGGCATGAATCTGGATTGGCTGCAGCTTTTGATACGCGATGACACGCTGATCTTTCGGCACGTTCGACTGCCAGATCCCGGTCTGTTCGGCAATGTACCCCGAGACCACCCGCTGCAGGAGATTGCGACGACACAAGTCGATCACTCGCAATTCCGGCTTCAGCAGCAAATGAGCGTAGATATCCGTTGGCAGCTGGTAGTCCAGCGTTTTAAACCCCGTTGTATTTCGCGAAGATCTCCGTTAGCTGCTGTTCCAGCGAAGGAATGTCGCGGATGCGACTCGCATATTGGGGTTCGCCTGGATAATACACGTGGTGCTTCTCATGAAACGGCTCGTCTGCCACGCGCACGTCGGGGTGCAGCCACAGCGCACGTAGAAGATTCGAACTTCCGCTGCGGGCATGCGCAAACAGTATGAAAGG